>NZ_JACEHF010000050.1 GCF_014180685.1 Nocardioides pelophilus
GCAGGTAGCGGTCGAGGTCGGCGGCGTCAGCGAACCGCACCCGCGCGGCGTAGACGTCGTCGGTCGTGAGCGGAGAGCCGACCCCGTGGTCGTCGACGACCGCCCACACCGCGACCGTCTCGTCGACCGCGGCGAGCAGCCGCGCTCCCAGCACCACCGACCCCGCCACGATCAACAGGCCGATCCACAACCGCGGGTCACGCCACCCCGGCCGCGCCACGCGGGTGGCGGCCGGTGCCTGCGTGCCCGGTTTCCCGAGACTGGACACCCGCACATGATGCAGGCCCGCGCCCTCCCCCGCCACCTGCTCGTCCACAGGCCCGCCGAGCCGGTGCTGCGATCCCGCGGGTCCGGATGGAACGATGGTCGTCATGGCCGGAACCCCGCGCTTCCTCACGCTCACCGACGTCGCCGAGGTCCTCAACACCTCCGGCGCGCAGGTCTACGCGATGGTGCGCCGCGGCGAGCTGGCCGCGATCAAGATCGGCGGGCGCGGCCAGTGGCGGGTGGAGGCCTCCAAGCTGGAGGAGTACATCGCGCAGCAGTACAAAGCCGCCGAGGAGTACGTCGAGACGCACCCCTTCGTCGATACGGAGCTGAGCGAGTAGGCGGTGGGCTGCTGGATCGTTCCGGCAGCCCGCGGCCATGGCGCAGCGACGGCGGCGGTAGAGCTCGTGGCGCCGTGGGCGTTCGAGGCCCTTGGCCTCAATCGTCTGGAGGCCCGCCGAGGGGCGGGGTGCGGGGCGGGCTGGCTACTCGTCGGGAGGCGCCAGGTGGTAGGTGCCGGCGGGATCGACCAGGTAGGTGCCGGAGGGCAGGGTCCAGTAGTAGGTGCCTGGCCTGAGCATCCGGTAGTGGGCGCGGCCGGCGGTCTTCATCCGATGGTGGCCGCGGCACGTCGGGGCCAGGTTGCGCGGGGACGTCTCGCCACCGTCGGCGTGCGGCTCGATGTGGTCGAGGTCGCAGGACTCGGCCGGTCGGGTGCAGTGCGGGAAGACGCAGTGATGGTCACGCAGTGTGACCTGCCGGGCGATGCGGTCGGGGATCTCGTAGGAGTCGACCGGCTGGGAGCCGGCCAGGTCGACCACCGGGCGGACGATCAAGGAGGTGTTGGGCAGGTTGAACCAGCTCTTGACCTGCTCCACCGAGATCGGGGTGCGGGTGTTGCCCAGCCGGCCGACGGTCTGGTCGGTCGCGCTCAGGTGGACGACGAGCTCGGCCTTGCGGCCGGGCACGGTGCGGACGATCTCCCCGGTCTCGGGGTCGGCGACCTCCAGGTCCAGGGCGAGGTCCTCACGCGCGATCTCACCGAGCGCCTTGGCCCGGCGTACGTCGAGGGAGTCGTCGTCGCCGAGCTGGCCGTAGAGCTTCGCCCGGCGGGCCACAGCGTTCTCCAGGTCGAAGGCGTCGGCAACATCGAGGACGGCGTCCACGTGGGCGATGCCGTCGTAGCCGACGTTGTCCACGCCGGTGTCGACGTGACGGTGGTCCTGCGCCTCTCGCCGCCGTTCCTCCGCTGCCTCGGGATCGAACCGGACCAGCGCCTCTTCCACCAGCCGGTCGACCTGAGCCCAGCTGCAGCCGTGCGCGAACGGCGCGAGCTGACGGTCCACGAAACCCGCAGCGTCCTGCGGCAGCAGGCGGGTGTGGTCGGCGATCCGCAAGCCCCTCCACACCGGCACCTCACCCTCCACGACCCGCGCCCACAACCGCGGCAGCCGGTGAGCCAGCTCGAGGACCTGCCCGACGAAGTTGCGGCCCGAGTCCAGGGACCGACCCAAGAGGGCACTGAGCTCCATCACCGCGAAGTCACTGACCAAGGGGGCGCCGGGTCCGGCGAGGGGCAGCCCGGTGTCCAGACCACGCTCGGTCAACGTCGACGCGTCGGCCTCATCAGCGACGACATGCTCGCCAGCCCATTCGGCGATCTCGCGGACGGTGGCGATCTCCTGATCGGTGATGACCGTGCGGCGCTGCTGGATGCTGGCGAGCAGCTCCTGGGAGCGCGTGACCGCAACAGGGCCGACGGCCACGACCGCCGGAGCGGCGAGGTCGAAGAGCGGTGCGGTCCCGAGATCCATGACGCCTATTCAACATGGAACATCCGACACAACGGAGACGGTGAGATCTCTCCTGTGGACCGGGACGTGCCGTTCCAGGTCTGTGGACGACTCGTGGCCCGTGCGACCGCAACCACGACGAGTACCTCGGGCCTCGCCGCACCCTTCCTGGCGCGACCTCCTCGACCCACGGGAGACGAAAGCTAGCCGACCTCGCCGTCGAGGGTGACCGCGATCGTGCGCTCGTCACCGTCGCGCTTGACGGTGAACTCGATGGTCTCGCCGGGCTGGTGGGTCCGGATCGCCACGATCAGCGCGATGCCGTCGGTGACCCGCGCGCCGTTGACGTGCGTGATCAGGTCGCCGTCCTCGAGGCCGGCGTCCTGGGCGGGCGAGTCGGCGAGCACCTCGTCGACGGTCGCGCCGTCGAACTGCGCCGGGCCGCCGGTCTGCACCCGAGCCCCGATCACCGGGTACTGGGCCTCGCCGGACTCCAGGATCTGTTCGGCGGTGACGATCACCTGCTCGACGGGGATCGCGAAGCCGACGCCGATGTTGCCGGCCTCCTCGTCGAAGCTGCCGCCGCCGTTGGTCGCGATCGCGGAGTTCACCCCGACGACCTGGCCCTGCAGGTTGACCAGCGGGCCGCCGGAGTTGCCGGGGTTGATCGCGGCGTCGGTCTGGATCGCGTTGATGTACGACGAGTCGTCGGCGGTGCTGCCGGTGGTGACGGGGCGGTTGAGGGCGCTCACGATGCCGGACGTCACCGTGGAGCTCAGCCCGAGCGGGGCGCCGATGGCGACGACCGGCTCACCGACGCGCAGGGTCCGGGAACGGCCGAGCGAGGCGGACTTCAGGTCCTCGGCACCGGCGACGTGGAGGACGGCCAGGTCGTAGACGGGGCTGCGGCCGACGACGGTCGCGTTCTGCCGGTTGCCGTCCTGGTCGACGATCTCGATCGGGCCGTCGTTCTCGGCCGCGTCCGCGACGACGTGGTTGTTGGTGACGACGTGTCCCCGGTCGTCGAGCACGAAGCCCGAGCCGGTGGCCCCGGCCTCGACGCCCTCGAACTCGGCGATCACCTGCACCGTGCTGGGCAGCACCTCCTGGGCCACCCGGGCGACGGAGCCGGGCTTGTCGAGCGGCGGCTGCGTGTTCACGCCCTCGAGGTCTCCGGTCGACACCGGACCGGCCTGCGTCGACGGCTCGTCGTCGTCGACCCATTCCGAGTAGCCGATCCCGCCCACCACGCCACCGACGGTGCCGACCACCAGCGCCAGCAGCGCGACGACGGGCCACACCCATCGCGACGGGCGGGCCCGAACGGGACGGTCGGCATGGGTCGGCGCTGTCGGCGCCGTCGGCGAGGTCAGCGGCGTCGTCAGCGGCGACGGTGCTGAAGACGGGGCCGAAGGGCCGATGGGCTGCGTGTCCGTCGACACCTCCTCGGTGGCCGGCGGGGGCGGGTACTGCTGGCCCACGGTCGGCGACTGCACCGACGGCACGGCAGGACCCGGCGGGGCAATCGGGTCCGTCGTGGCAGGAGTCTCGCTGGGGGGCGCCCAGCGGTGCTCGGGGTCGGAGGGGTCGTTCACAGGTCCATCATCGCCGATGGGTCCAGCCGGGGCGCCACGCGCCTACGGCAGCATCTCTACGACCCACTGCGGCAGCACGGCCACGGCCGTCGCCGGCAGACCCGCCCCGCCCAGCACGTCGACGGTGCCGGCCGTGTTCGTCGCCCGCATCGGTGCGATCTCGTCGGCGCCCTGACCGTCGCCCGCGTCGCTCACCGCCGGCGACTCGATCCGAGATGCGGGCGGACGCCGGTCGACCGACGCCGGACCGGGACCGAACCCGAGCGCCAGGACGCCGACCATCGCGGCGCCGAGCGCGCCGCCGCCGAGCACGGCGACACCGACGCCGCGGCGGACGCCACGGGGGTTGCGGGAGTGAACGAGGTAGCGCTCACCGGGGGTCAGGTTGAGCAGCGAGCCCTTGAGGTCGGGGGACGCACAGCCGACGCCACCGGACAGACCGGCCAGGCGGGTCTTGACCCACCCCTCACGCTCGACCAGGTCGCGACAGGCGTGGCAGGAGTAGACGTGCGCCCACGCCTCGTCGGCCTCGGCCTGCGACAGCTGGCCGTCGAGGAGGGCGCTCACCCGCGCGCCGAGGTGGCCGATCATGCTCGGCCCCGTCCGGTCGCGACCGGCGCCGGCCCGGCGTAGCGGGTGCGGTCGCCCTGCGGTGCGCGGTGCGCCAGCGCGGCGCGCAGCATCGCCCGGCCCCGGTGGATGCGGGAGCGGACCGTGCCGAGCTTCGCGCCGAGGATCTCGGCGATCTCCTCGTAGGTCAGGCCCTCGATGTCGCACAGCACGACCGCGGCGCGGAAGTCGGGGGGAAGGGCAGCGAGCGCGGCCGCGACGTCGTCGTCGAAGGTGCGGTCGGCGTACGCCGCGTCGGGGCTGGCGATGGCGCTCGCGATCCGGGAGGCGCGCTCGTCGGAGAGCGCGTCGAACCGGATCCGCTGCCGGCGCCGGGCCTGGTCGAGGAAGAGGTTGGTGGTGATCCGGTGCAGCCAGCCCTCGAACGTGCCGGGCTGGTAGGTGTGCAGCGAGCGGAACACCCGCACGAAGACCTCCTGGGTGAGGTCCTCGGCGTCGTGGCGGTTGCCGGTCAGGCGCAGGGCGAGCCGGAAGACGCGGTCGGAGTGCTGCTCGACGATCGACTCCCAGTCCATCGCCTGCTCAGCCGCCGGACGTTCGGCGCTCATGGTCCCTGCCCTTCTCCGCACCTCGGTGCTGCCTCCCTTGTGAGCGACGACGCTATGCGCGCGGCCTGAGGAAACCCTGTGAAAGCGTCCACGAGTCCCTGAGGACCGCTCTGCCCTCCCCAACGAACGGCCCGATCCTCTTGTTCCAGCCGCTGGTGCGCGACCGGGCCGCCGGGACTCCCCGCCGGATCTCCGCGGAACGCGGGCCGCCGACCGTTACGGTGGGCCCGTGGCCTCTCCGCTCGCTCCGATCAGCCCGACCAGCTGGACCTTCGCCGAGACCTACGTGGTCGAGGACGACGTGCTGCTCGCAGCCCGTGCGCGCGCGGAGGAGGTCGGCGCGGTCGCGATCGGCTCCGGTGCGGGCGCCGCGCTGCGGTTCCTGGCGGCAGTCCTCGAGGCGCGCGCGGTCGTCGAGATCGGCACCGGCGCCGGCGTCTCCGGGCTCTGGCTGCTCCGTGGCATGCGCCCCGACGGCGTGCTGACCACCGTCGACGTGGAGGCCGAGCACCAGCGCCTGGCCCGCGAGTCCTTCAAGGACGAGGGCATCGCCCCCCAGCGGGTGCGCACCATCGCCGGGCGTGCCCTCGACGTACTGCCCCGGTTGACCGACGGCCACTACGACATCGTCTTCGCCGACGGCGACAAGCGCGAGTACGGCGCCTACCTCTCCGAGGCGCTCCGCCTGCTCCGCCCCGGAGGCGTGGTCGCGTTCGACAACGCGCTCTGGCACGACCGGGTGGCCGACCCCGCCCAGCGCGACGACGAGACGGTCGCGATCCGGGCGCTCGTGCAGGAGGTCACCGCGACCGACGGGCTGGTGCCCGTGCTGCTGCCCGTCGGCGACGGCCTGCTCCTCGCCAAGAAGGTCTGGGTGCCCGAAGGCGACGAGTGACCGGTCTCAGGCGTCGATGTGTGACATGTCGCCGTAGCGGTCCCCCGCGACCGCGTCGCGCGGCACCGCCTTCTCGAGGGTGACCAGGTCCTCGTCGGTCAGCGCGACCGCGGCCGCTCCGACGTTCTCCTCGAGGTAGCGCGTCCGCTTGGTGCCCGGGATCGGCACCACGTCCGGCCCCTGGGCGAGCACCCACGCCAACGCCACCTGGCCGGGGGTCGCGCCCTTCTCCTCAGCGACCGCGCGCACGTTCTCCACCAGCGCGAGGTTCGCGGCCAGCGCCTCGCCCTGGAACCTCGGGAAGTACGCCGACCGCCGGAGATCGCCCGCTCCGGCGGCGCCCCCCGACTCGGTGATGGTGCCGGTGAGCAGGCCGCGACCCAGCGGCGAGTAGGGGACGAGGCCGATCCCGAGCTCACGGATCGTCGGCAGGATCTCGTCCTCGATGTCGCGGGTGAAGAGCGAGTACTCGGTCTGCAGCGCGGTGATCGGATGGGTGGCGTGCGCGCGCCGGATGGTGGCCGCCGACGCCTCGGAGAGACCGAGGTGGCGGACCTTCCCGGCCGCGACCAGCTCGGCCATCGCACCGACCGTGTCCTCGATCGGGACGGTCTTGTCGACCCGGTGCTGGTAGTAGAGGTCGATGACGTCCACGCCGAGCCGAGCCAGCGACGCGTCGCAGGCGGCGCGGACGTACTCCGGCCGGCCGTTGATGCCGACCCGGGTGCCGTCGGGGAGCCGCTCGTTGCCGAACTTGGTGGACAGCTGGATCTCGTCGCGTCGGTGCCCGCTGGCGGCGACGGCGCGGCCGACCAGCTGCTCGTTGGTGAACGGACCGTACATGTCCGCGGTGTCGAGGAAGGTGACGCCGAGGTCGAGCGCGCGGTGGATGGTCGCGACCGCCTCGGCCTCGTCGGCAGTTCCGTAGAACTCCGACATGCCCATGCAGCCGAGGCCGAGGGCGGAGACGGTGAGGGGCGAGTCGGATCCGAGAGTGCGGGTGTCGAGTGTCATGCCGACCACTCAACGGCTTCGAGTGCGCTCGAGGTCAAGAGCGCCTTCGACCTTTCCCTCGTAGATCCCGATCTTGTGGTCGATCGCCCGGAGGTGGGCGGTCACCTCGGCGAGCTGGGTCTCGACCCGCTCCCGGTGCGCGACCAGGAGGGCCAGGCGCTCGGCCTCGTTGCCGTCGCCGGACCGCACGAGCTCGGCGTACCTCCGCACCTCGCGGATGGGCATGCCGGTGGCGCGCAGCCTCGTGATCAGCTCGATCCAGGTCAGGTCACGGTCGGTGTAGCGGCGGTGCCCGGAAGGGGACCGGTCGACACCGGACAGCATCAGCCCGTCGCGCTCGTAGTAGCGCAGCGTGTGGGCGGTGAGCCCCGAACGCACGGCGGCCTCGGCGATCGTGTAGCTCATCCGGCCAGTCTCGGACTTGGAGTGCCCTCGAAGTCAAGCAGCGGGCCGGCTCATGCCCGCGGGGCGGCCGCGAACCCGGCCGCGCCCTCGGCGATCGCGACGATGTCGCACGGCTCGATCAGGATCGGCGCGCTGCCGATGATCTGGGAGCCCGGCGCCTCGGCGGCGCCGGCCGTGAAGGTCTCCTGGAACGCGGCCCGGGCGGCGTCGTCGGCGAAGACGTAGCAGCCCTCGAACCACTCACCGGGGAGCATCCGCCAGGTCTTGTAGGCGAGTCCCGTCATGCCGGTGAAGCGGGCGTGCGAGGTGTCGGCGACGTACGACGCCAGCTGCTCCTCGACCCCCTCGGGCGCGTCGGCGAGCGACCAGCGGACGGTCAGACCCTTCACTTCTTCTCCTTGGGGTGCGAGGCGATGCCGGCGAGCGGTTCGGCCTGCCCGAGCCAGGTGAGCAGGAGCCGGGCGCCGAACCCGGACGGACCGACGGTCCACTCGTGCAGCTCCTTCTCGACGTCGCCGACCGAGGCGATGTCGAGGTGGGCCCACGGGAGCCCGCCGGTGAAGTGCTGCAGGAACAGCGCGGCGGTGATCGCCTGCGGCGTACCGGCGCTGTTGTCGGCGTCGGCGATCTTGGAGGCGAGCCGGTCCTCGTAGCCGGCGTAGAGCGGGAACCGCCACATCGGCTCACCCGCCAGCTCCCCCGCGTCACTCACGGCGGCCGCCAGACCGTCGTCGGTCGCGAAGAAGCCGCCCATCTGCTGGCCGAGCGCGATCTTGATCCCTCCGGTCAGGGTGGCGATGTCGNCCATCTGCTGGCCGAGCGCGATCTTGATCCCTCCGGTCAGGGTGGCGATGTCGACCAGCACCGAGGGATCGAGCTCCGCGGCGGCGTAGGCCAGCGCGTCGGCGAGCACCAACCGGCCCTCGGCGTCGGTGTTGGTGACCTCGGTGGTGCGGCCGCCCCAGTGCTTGATCACGTCGCCGGGTCGCAGCGCGGAGCCGGAGATGGCGTTCTCGGCGGCCGGCACCAGGCCGGTGACCCGCACCGGGCAGCCGACGTCGGCCAGCGCAGCCATGGTCGCGAGCACGACGGCGCCGCCGGTCATGTCGCGCTTCATCGAGACCATGCTCGGACCTGGCTTGATCGAGAGACCGCCGGTGTCGAAGGTGATGCCCTTGCCGACCAGTACGACGTGAGGCAGCTTCTTCGCCGCCCGCGCGCCCACGCCCGCAGGGGAGTAGTCGAGCCGGATCAGCCGCGGCGGGGTGGCCGACGCCTGCCCGACGCCGAGGATGCCGCCGAACCCCTCACGCGCGAGGTCCGCCTCGTCCCAGACCCGGAGCTCGAGGCCCGCCGGTCCGGCGAGCTGCTCGGCCTGCGCCGCCAGCCACGCGGGGTTCTTGAGGTTGCTCGGCACGGTCGCGAGCATCCGGGAGCGCCAGCCGGCACCGCCGATCGCGACCGCACGCTCCAGCGTGGCGTGGTCGGCGTCGCCGAGGGAGCCGGGCGGCGTCGCGATCACGACCTGGCGTACGGGTCGCCGCTCGGGCCCGGTCGAGCGCCAGTGGAAGTCGAACGCGCCGAGCATGGTGCCGGCGACGAAGGCGTCGAGCCGGTCGGCGTCGACGACCTGCTGGCCGTCCGGCGCGACGCCGGGGATCGACGTGGCGACGGCGTCGTGGTCGCGCACCGCACGGGCGAGCGCGGCACCGGCGCGGCGGAGGTCGACCGGGCGGGACTCGCCGACACCGACGAGCAGCACCAGCCGCAGCTGCGGGTTGGTGGCCGTGCCGAACGGCACCGGCACCTCGACCACCTCGCCGACCGCGCCGGTCATCCGGCGCAGCTCGGCGACCGCGAGCAGGTCGACCTCGATCGCGTCGATCAGATCGGCCGCTCCGGGGCCGAGGAGGACGCCGGACTCGTCACCTGCGAGACCGGGCAGCACCGGCAGTGCCACCGCGTCGACGCCGACGATGGCGGCCGGCAGGAGCTCGCTGAGCGCGAACTCGGGGGGTGAAACCTGGCTAGGAAGAACGGGGTCTGTCACCCGACGACGTTCTTGAGAGCGTCACCGAGGGCACCTGCCTCTTCGGCATTGAGCTCGACGACCAGGCGGCCACCACCTTCGAGCGGGACGCGCATGACGATGCCCCGACCCTCCTTGGTGACCTCCAGCGGACCGTCACCGGTCCGAGGCTTCATCGCCGCCATGCGGCACCCCTCTTCCCATCAGTACTGGCAGACCGCACTACGCGGTTACGCGGCACCATTATCGCCCATGCCCCCTCGCCCGCGCAGCAGCGGCTCTCAGTCACGGTCGGTGGCATGGTCAGCGGCATGCTCAGTGGCATGGTCAGCGGCCGGGACAGTCGGCTGCGATTCCGGTGGACCCTGCTGCGCGGCGCGCAGCTCCATCTCGAGCGCCAGGCGGGTCAGCAGCGCGTCGACCTCCGCCATCCGGTAGCCGCGCAGGGCGAGCGAGAACCGCACCTGCCGCAGGTCGTCGGGCCCGATCGCCCGGTCGAGCGGGACGCGGGCGTCGGGACGGTCGTCGTACGCCGGCTTCATCGGTTCGCCCCGGCCGGCGGCGAGCAGCGCGATGCCGCCCATCGCCAGCACGATGAGTACGGCGAACACCCACATCATGGCTTGCGGCACGGGACTCCTCAGGCGTGGCGGCCGCGGGCGGCGACCATCAGCGCCACGGCCTCGTCGACGTCGTCGGTCAGGGTCATCCGGTCGAGATCGGACTGCCCGATCCTGCCACTCGCGAGCACCGTGTCGCGGAGCCAGTCGAAGAGCCCGGACCAGTAGTCGACGCCGAGCAGCACGACCGGGAACTCGGTGACCTTCTGGGTCTGCGCGAGGGTCACGGCCTCGAACATCTCGTCGAGGGTGCCGATGCCGCCGGGCAGCACGATGAATCCCTGGGAGTACTTCACGAACATCGTCTTGCGGACGAAGAAGTAGCGGAAGTTGATGCCCACGTCGACCCACTCGTTGAGCCCGGTCTCGAAGGGGAGCTCGACACCGAGGCCGACGCTCGCGCCACCCGCCTCGCTGGCACCGCGGTTGGCGGCCTCCATCGCGCCCGGTCCGCCGCCGGTGATGACGGCGAAGCCGGCACCGACCAGCTTGCGGCCCACCTCCATCGCCTGGGCGTAGAACGGGTCGTCGACGGGGGTGCGGGCGGAGCCGAACACCGCGATCGCGGCGCCGAGCTCGGCCAGCGCCCCGAACCCCTCGACGAACTCGGCCTGGATCCGCAGCACCCGCCACGGGTCCGTGTGCACCCAGTCGGTCGGGCCGCGCGAGTCGAGCAGCCGCTGGTCGGTGGTCGACCCGTCGATCTGGCTCCGGCGCTGGATCACCGGTCCCTTGAACTTGGCCTTCACGCGCTCATCTCCTCGTCGGACCCGTCGCTGGTGAGCCACGCCCGCAGCTCTCGCTCGCAGCGCTCGATCTGTGCCACCGGCACGTGCTCCTCCTGCTTGTGGGCCAGCATCGGGTCGCCGGGACCGAAGTTGACCGCAGGCACGCCGAGGGTCGTGAACCGCGCGACGTCGGTCCAGCCGAACTTGGGGTTCACCTCTCCCCCGACGGCATCGATGAACGCCTTCGCCGCCGGTCTGTCGAGGCCAGGCAGCGCACCGGGCGCGGAGTCGGTGAGCGTGACGTCGTACGGCGCGAAGAAGTCGGTCACGAACGCCAGTGCCTCCGCCTCCGACCGGTCCGGCGCGAACCGGTAGTTCACGCTGACGACGCACTCGTCGGGGATCACGTTGCCGGCGACGCCGCCGCTGATCCCGACGGCGCTGAGGCCCTCGTGGTACTCCAGCCCGTCGATGACCGGCCGGCGGGCGTCGTACTGCTGCAGCCGCTGGAGCACGTCGGCGGCGGCGTGGATCGCGTTCACCCCGCGCCAGCTGCGGGCGGAGTGGGCCCGCTCGCCGCGGGTGCGGACGTCGACGCGGAGGGTGCCCTGGCAGCCGGCCTCGACCACCGCGTTGGACGGCTCCATCAGCACCGCGAAGTCGGCCACCAGCAGGTCCGGGTCGGACTCGCTCAGCAGGCGCAGGCCGTTGAACACCGAGTCGATCTCCTCCGCCTCGTAGAGCACGAGCGTGAGGTCGTGCACGGGCTCGGTCACCGTCGCCGCGATCCGGAGGATGACCGCGTCGCCGCCCTTCATGTCGCAGGTGCCGAGGCCGTGCAGGATGCCGGCTGTCTCGTCGAGGCGGCTGGGGAGGTTGGCGTTGACCGGCACCGTGTCGAGGTGGCCGGCCAGGACCACCCGGCTCGGGCGCCCCAGCTCGGTGCGGGCGACGACCGTGTGGCCCCGCCGCAGCACCGTCAGGTGTGGGAGCGCACGCAGCGCCGCCTCCACGGCGTCGGCGATCGCCTGCTCGTTGCGCGACACCGACTCGATGTCGACGAGCTGACGGGTCAGCGTCACCGCGTCCGCGGTCAGGTCGAGCGTCGGCGGCACAGTCATGCCCTCATCCAACCAGCCGGGTGTCGATCTGGCGGGGCGGCGGCTGCTGCAACACGCTGTTCGCCGATCTTGCGGGGCGGCGGCGGCTGCAACACGCTGTTCGCCGACCTGGGAGACCGATGGCGTCCCTGGGAGACCGTTGCATCGGGGCCGAAGCGACGTCAGCGTCCTGCCAGACCGGCGAACAGCGTGTTACATCATGCGCGCGGCAGCGCGAGCCCACCACCGACCCGCCTCCGCGAGGGGTGGCTCAGGCCCGGCTGACCGCCACCGTCGCGGTCTCGCCGTCGCCGACGGTCACCTCGCCACCGTCGGCCCCCTCGCCGACGGAGTACGACGTCGCGAGGGTCTCGTTCGAGATCAGCACCTCGTAGGCGCGGGCAGCCGCCAGCACGGCGGGCGACCCGCCGATGACGAGCGAGATCCGGTCGGTCACGTCGAGATCCGCGTCGCGACGCGCCTGCTGGACCGCACGCACCAGGTCGCGGGCGAGGCCCTCCTCGGCGAGCTCCGGCGTCACGACGGTGTCGAGCACGACGAAGCCGCCACCGGGCAGCATGCCGGTCACCGAGCCCTCCGCCGCGGACCCGACCACCGTCTCGAGCGAGAACTCGCCCTCGACCAGCGCGAGCCCGCCGGCGGTCACCCTGACGACGCCGTCGTCGTCGACCGTGGCGTCCCAGTCGCCCGACTTCGATGCCTTGATCGCGGTCTGCACGTCCTTGCCGAGCCGCGGACCGGCGGCGCGGGCGTTGACGGTGAGCCGCTGGGAGACGCCGTACGACGCGGCCTCGGCCGAGTCGGCCGCCACCAGCCGCACCTGCTTGACGTTGACCTCGTCGGCCACGATCGAGGTGAAGGCCTCGAGCGCGGCGGGATCGGAGACGACCACCGTCAGGGAGCCGAGCGGGAGCCGGTTGCGAAGACCGCCGGCCTTCCTCAGCGCCGACGTCGCCGAGCAGACCTCACGGACCTGGTCCATCGCGGTCACCAGGCTCTCGTCGGCGGGCAGGGCGCCAGCGTCCGGCCAGTCGGCCAGGTGGACCGAACGACCGCCGGTGAGCCCGCGCCACACCTCCTCGGTCGTCAACGGGAGCAGCGGCGCCACTGCCCGACACACGGTGTCCAGCACCGCTGCCAGCGTCTCGAACGCCTCGGCACGTCCCTCCCAGAACCGCTCGCGCGACCGGCGGACGTACCAGTTCGTCAGCACGTCGAGGAAGCTGCGCGTGGTCTCGCAGGCGTCGGCGATCGCGTAGTCGTCGAGCTCGCCGGTGAGCTGCTCGACGTACTGCCGCGTCTTGGCCAGGAGGTAGCGGTCCAGCGGATCGGTCGAGCCCAACGACTCAGGGCGGCCGACGTTGGCTTCATAGCCCTCGGCGTTGGCGTAGAGCGAGAAGAAGTACCAGGTGTTCCAGAGCGGGATCATCACCTGTCGTACGGCGTCGCGGATGCCCTGCTCGGTCACGACCAGGTTGCCGCCGCGGAGGATCGGGCTGGCCATCAGGAACCAGCGCATCGCGTCGGCCCCGTCACGGTCGAAGACCTCGCGCACGTCGGGGTAGTTGCGCAGCGACTTCGACATCTTGTTGCCGTCGGAGCCGAGCACGATGCCGTGGCTGATGCAGGACTGGAACGCGGGCCGGTCGAACAGCGCCGTGGCCAGGACGTGCATCGTGTAGAACCACCCGCGGGTCTGGCCGATGTACTCCACGATGAAGTCGCCCGGGAAGTGGTGCTCGAACCAGTCCGCGTTCTCGAACGGGTAGTGGACCTGGGCGAAGCTCATCGAGCCGGAGTCGAACCACACGTCGAGCACGTCGGTGACCCGCCGCATCGTCGACTTCCGGGTCGGGTCGTCGGGGTTGGGACGAGTCAGGTCGTCCACCCACGGGCGGTGCAGGTCGGGCTCGCCGTCCTTGTTGCGCGGCAGCGTGCCGAAGTCGCGCTCGATCTCCTCGAAGGAGCCGTAGACGTCGATCCGGGGGTACGCCGGGTCGTCGCTCTTCCACACCGGCACCGGGCTGCCCCAGAACCGGTTGCGGGTGATCGACCAGTCGCGAGCGTTCTCGAGCCACTTGCCGAACTGGCCGTGCTTGATGTGCTCGGGCACCCAGCGGATCTGCTCGTTGAGCTCCACCATCCGGCTCTTGAACTTGGTGACCTCGACGAACCACGACTCGACGCCCTTGTAGATCAGGGGCTCGCGGCAGCGCCAGCAGTGCGGGTAGGAGTGGGTGTAGGTCTCGCGACGGAGCAGCACGGTGCCGGGCGTGACCGCCCCGCCGCGCGTCTTGAGGTGGTCGATGATGTGGAGGTTGGCGTCGAAGACCAGCATCCCGGCGTACTCGTCGACCGGGTGGGTGAACCGACCGTCCTTGCCGACCGGCATGACCGGCTCGATGTTCTCGCGGTCGGTGACCTCCTTGTCGACCTCACCGAAGGCACCGGCGCTGTGGACGAGGCCGGTGCCGTCGGTGGTCGTGACCGCCTCGTCGGCGGCGACGACCCGGAACGCGTTCGCGTGGCCCGCGAAGTAGCGGAACGGCGGCGTGTAGGTCAGTCCGACCAGGTCGGCGCCCTTGCCGCGCCAGACGACGTTGGGCTCCTCGCCGAGCTCACGGGCGTACGACGCGAGCCGCGCCTCCGCGATGATGTGCCGGTCGGCGCCGTACTCCTCGACCATGACGTAGTCGATCTCGGAGCCCACCATCACCGCGAGGTTGCTCGGCAGCGTCCACGGGGTCGTGGTCCAGATCAGCAGCTTGGCGCCGGCGAACGGACCTTCGGTCTCGACCGCGAAGCCGACGGTCACCGAGGGATCCTGGCGGTCCTGGTAGACGTCGTCGTCCATCCGCAGCTCGTGGTTGGAGAGCGGCGTCTCGTCGTTCCAGCAGTACGGCAGGACCCGGAAGCCCTCGTAGACCAGGCCCTTGTCGTAGAGGTTCTTGAACGCCCAGATGACCGACTCCATGAACTCCGGGTTCATGGTCCGGTAGTCGTTGTCGAAGTCGACCCAACGCGCCTGGCGGGTGACGTAGTCGCGCCACTCCCCGGTGTACTTGAGCACGGAGGCGCGGCAGGCGTCGTTGAACTTGTCGATGCCCATCTCGACGATCTCGTCGGTCGTCTTGATGCCGTTGAGCCGCATCGCCTCGAGCTCGGCCGGGAGGCCGTGGGTGTCCCAGCCGAAGCGCCGCTCGACCTTCCGGCCGCGCATCGTCTGGTAGCGCGGCACGATGTCCTTGACGTAGCCGGTGAGCAGGTGACCGTAGTGCGGCAGGCCGTTGGCGAACGGCGGCCCGTCGTAGAAGACGAACTCGTTCGAGCCGTCGGCGCCGGCGTCGCGCTGCTCAACGCTGGCCCGGAACGTCTCGTCCTCGGCCCAGTAGGCCAGCACCCGCTCCTCGATCTCGGGGAAGTCTGGATTTCGGGCGAGCGACGAGGGAACGCCAGACTTCTCATCGGCGCCGGCGGGGCGGTGGGGACTGACCTTGGGATAGGTCATGGCTTCGGTCTCCTGCGGTGGTAGGTCGTCCTGGCACGAGGACGACTCTTCAGCCGCGGTACCACCTCGTTTGCCCTTGCGGGCCACTCGATCTTGGCTGTGACGGGCCTACCCGCCGGGTTCTACTTGCCTCCCCTTGTCGGCTGAGGCTTTCTTCCCGGGGCTCACCGCTGATGACGGCTCAGACGCCTGTGGTCCAAGAGTACGGCGCGGGCGGGTCGGGCGGCCAATCGGATTGCCGCCCGACCGGCCCGCCGACGTCGTACCCATAGAATCACCTCACGTGACTGCTGCTTGGGGCTTCGGCCTGACCACCTACGCCTCCGACGACTCGGTGCTCGACACCTGGTTCCCGGCGCCCGCGCTCGGCGCGAAGCCCGACGACGCGGCCGCCCCCGACGAGCTCGTCACGCTGCAGGGCAGCGACAAGGTCCGCGCGGTCGAGAAGCGGGTCACGCTCGTCGAGATCGCCGACCTGGCCGCCGCGCCCGCCTCCACGACCGACGCCTGGCTGCGGCTCCACCTGCTCTCCCACCGCTTCGTGCTCCCCCATCAGGTCAACCTCGACGGTGTCTTCGGGCTGCTCACGAACGTGGTGTGGACCAGCGCGGGTCCCTGCGCGGTCGACGGCTTCGAGCTCACCCGCCTACGGCTGCGGGCGGCCGGCCAGATGGTGGCTGTGTACGGCGTCGACAAGTTCCCGCGGATGGTCGACTACGTGCTGCCGTCCGGGGTGCGGATCGCCGATGCCGACCGGGTGCGGCTCGGCGCCCACCTGGCGGCGGGCACCACCGTGATGCACGAGGGCTTCGTGAACTTCAACGCCGGCACCCTCGGCGCCTCCATGGTGGAGGGCCGGATCTCGGCCGGCGTCGTCGTCGGCGACGGCTCCGACGTCGGTGGCGGCGCGTCGATCATGGGTACCCTGTCCGGCGGCGGCAAGGAGGTCATCTCGGTCGGCCAGCGCTGCCTGATCGGGGCCAACGCCGGTGTGGGGATCTCGCTCGGCGACGACTGCGTCATCGAGGCCGGCTGCTACATCACCGCCGGCACCAAGGTGCTGGTCCACCTGCCCGGCGCCTCCACCCGGGTGATGAAGGCCCGCGACCTGTCGGGGGCGAGCAACGTGCTCTTCCGCCGCAACAGCCAGACCGGCGCGGTCGAGGCGGTGCCGTGGCACGGCGAGGGCATCGCCCTCAACGAAGCGCTGCACGCCAACTGAGGTGGGCAGCCTCTCGGGCCTGCCTCACCACCGATCACGGACACTCGTGGCATGAAGGGGCGAGTAGTTGCGGTCGTGGTCGGCGTGACCGCGCTGGCGATCGTCGCCGCGGTCGGGATCGCGATCTTCAGAGCGGTCGACGACATCATCCTGGGTCCTGACGGCGACTGCAGCGTCACCGTCGATGACCACGAGGTCGAGATCACCGGCGACCAGGCGAAGTACGCCACCCTGATCGCTGCGATCGCCGTCGAGCGCGGCCTGCCCGCTCGCGCGGTGTCGATCGCCCTCGCCACGGCGTACCAGGAGTCGAAGCTCGACAACATCGACTACGGCGACCGCGACTCGCTCGGGCTGTTCCAGCAGCGGCCGTCCCAGGGGTGGGGCACGGAGGAGCAGATCCTCGACCCGGTCTATGCCACGAACGCGTTCTACGACGCGCTGGTCGAGGTCGACGGCTACGAGAACCTGGAGATCACCGTCGCCGCCCAGCGCGTCCAGCGCTCCGCCTTTCCTGACGCGTACGCCGATCACGAGGCCGACGCCCGCGCCCTCGCGTCCGCGCTGACCGGCCACTCCCCCGCGACCTTCAGCTGCGACCTCGACGGCGGCGCGCCGTCCGCCGACGAGGACCTCGTCGGCACCGGCCTCACCGCCCGCGCCGACAACGTGCGCGAGGACCTGCTCACCCGGTTCGGCGACCTCGACCTCGGCGGTTTCGCGCCCGGCGGGGTCTCGACGGGCCACATGGAGGGGTCCGCCCACTACGAGGGCCGCGCGATCGACGTCTTCTTCCGGCCGGTCAACGAGGTCAACCGGACCAGCGGATGGGCGGTCGCCCACTACCTTGTCGGCAACGCGGCCCGGCTCGACATCCGCACCGTCATCTTCGACGACCGGATCTGGACCGCCGGACGGGACGGCTGGCGTGACTACGACCCGCCGGACAGAGAGGGATCGCAGGAGGTGCTGGAGCACCGCGACCACGTGCATGTCGACGTCTTCGGGTAGCCGGAAAAGAAATCTTCAGATTCCGGGAACTGGGACCGCCCCGGGGTGCATCCACACCACAGAAGGCGCGATCAACAGATCGCCCGCCATTCCCACCCAAGGAGAAGTCCCATGATCACGTTCACCCGCACCGCCGCCATCTCGCTCCTCGGCCTCGCCTCCGCCGCCGGCCTCGCGATCGGCACTGCCGCCACCGCGACGGCAGCTCCCACGGTGGCGTCCACGGTCACCATCCAGGCCCAGGGCACCGACCTCTTCGGCAACGTCAGCAGTGCGAACCCGGTCTGCGAGGCCGACCGCAAGGTCATCGTCTTCAAGCAGGTCGGCACCCGCGGCGGCGGCGACGACATCCGCTTCGCCTCCGACACCACCGACGACGACGGCGACTGGAACACCGGCAACACCGGCACCGCCGGCAAGTTCTACGCCAAGGTCAAGCGCACCGATCTCTGCAAGGCGGACTTCAGCCCCACCATCCGCGCCACGCGCTGACTCACCCCTCCCACCCTGTCGGGTGGCGCCTCCCCCGAGACGCCACCCGACAGGCGTGTCTGCTCGAGAAGGTCGCGGTGTCGTTGGTCGAGGAGGTCGCGGCTTCGTTGGTCGAGGAGGTCGCGCAGCGACCGTCACGAGACCCAAACGCTGGTCGAGGAGGTCGCGCAGCGACCGTCACGAGACCCCTGTCTGTGTAGGGCGTGGTTGGTCGAGGAGGTCGCGCAGCGACCGTCACGAGACCCCAGTCTGTTGGCAGGGCGTTGGTCTAGGAGGTCGCGCAGCGACCGTCACGAGACCCGTGGTGGTTGGTCGAGGAGGTCGCGCAGCGACCGTCACGAGACCGTCTGTGTACGGCGTCGTTGGTCGAGGAGGTCGCGCAGCGACCGTCACGAGGCCCCTGTCTGCGTACGCGTTCGTTGGTCGAGGAGGTCGCGCAGCGACCGTCACGAGACCCCGGTAACGGGTTGTCTGGTCTTGTCCACAGGCGGCTGGCGGTCGTGGTGGTTGTGTCGGTGCCCTGCTGTTGAATGTTCTTCATGGAACAGGCGTGGGGTGTGTGGGCGAGTGGATCGGACGGCCGGTCCACCGCCGAGCTGCTGCGCGACCTCGCTGACGGCGTGCAGGCTCGCCGTCGGGTGGAGGTCGAGGAGTTCCGCAACGTGATCGCGTGGGCCGATGCCAACGTCGTCGCCGACCTCGAGGGCGCGGCCACGGTCAGGGATTCCTATGTCGATACCGGGATCCCGATCGCCGGACCGGGTGCACCGTTGGTGAGCGAGTTCGGGTTGACCGAGCTGGTCGCGACCCTGGGCCGCTCGTTGGACGGTGGGCGCGAGCATGTGGGGAAGGTCGTCGAGTGCGGCTGGCGGCTGCCCCGGATCCGCGACGCCGTGCTCGCCGGGAGGGTGGCGGTGTGGAGGGCGCTGCGGGTCGCCGACCTCACCCGCACGTTGTCGGCCGAGGCCGCATCGTTTGTGGATCGCAACCTGGCCTTCGCGTTGCCGACCTGCACCTGGGTCCAGGTCGAACGCCTGGTCGCCGAGGCCATCGACCGGTTCGACCCCGACACCGCGGAGGAACGACGTCGCGACGCGCACGATCATCGGCACGTCCACATCGAGGCCCGGTTGGGCACCGACGGTGTCGTGGACATCTGCGGCACCGTGGACACCGCCGACGGGACGGACCTCGACCACGCCCTGACCCGTCGGGCCAAGGAGCTGGGCAGGGTCTGCGACCTGCCGCTGGCGGTGCGACGAGCGATCGCCCTGGGCGACCTCGCCCGCCACGACCTCGCCCTCGACCTCCAGATCCCCGACCCCGAAACCGGCGAGATCGTCCGCACGGTGCCCGGCCGGAAGGTCGAGCTCTTCGTCCACCTCACCGACACCACCCTCACCGATGCTGCCCTCACCGGTATGGGGAATGTGGGCCGGTTGGGCAACACCCAGACCCCGGTCAGTGCGGAACAGATCCGCCAGTGGTGCGGCCTGTCGGGGTCCACGGTCATCGTGCGACCCGTGATCGACCTCAAGGACCACGTCCCGGTCGACTCCTATGAGATCCCCGACCGCCTCCGCACCCGAGTGCTGCTGCGCGACCACACCTGTCGCGCACCCCACTGCCAACGGCGTGCCGAACACTGCGACCTCGACCACAACCATCCCCACGCGCAGGGTGGTCCTACCTGCCCGTGCAACCTGGTCCCGCTGTGTCGCCGCCACCATCGGGCCAAGACCTTCGGCTACTGGCGCTACACCATCGTCCAACCCGGGACCTACCTATGGTCCAGCCCGCACGCTCAGCACTGGCTGGTCGACCACACCGGCACCACCATGCTCGACCCACCCCGAACCGTCGACCCCGACCCCGAACCACCCGACTGGGTCGACCCCTGACCATCACGACCCTTGTACCCGCCCCGACGGGGCCACAGGCATGCCCAGAGGTCTCGTGACGGTCGCTGCGCGACCTCCTCGACCAACGACGGCAGGGGTCTCGTGACGGTCGCTGCGCGACCTCCTCGACCAACGACGGCAGGGGTCTCGTGACGGTCGCTGCGCGACCTCCTCGACCACCGAGACAGCGCTGGCCCGCCGCTGGTTGAGGTGCGAGCGCAGCGAGCCTCGAAACGAAGGCACCCGCATGTCCCTCCGGAAGCCGCCCCGGCGGGATCACGGGCGCGCCCGGGGGTCTCGTGACGGTCGCTGCGCGACCTCCTCGACCACCGGGACAGGGGTCTCGTGACGGTCGCTGCGCGACCTCCTCGACCACCGGAAGGACGGCGCTGCGCTACCTCCTCGACCACCGAGACAGGGTCTCGTGACGGTCGCTGCGCGACCTCCTCGACCACCGACGGTGACGAGCTGCGCGACCTCCTCGACCACCCGAGGGACATCGGGCAACGGGTCAGTCGTTCAGGGGGTGGTCCTGGAAGAACTGCCAGATCAGCCTGCTGGCGCCGCGCGGCCACACATGGCCCATCCGCGGGAGGTGGTAGACGACGTGCTCGGTCCCGGCTGCGCAGTCGGCGACGAACCGGCGAGCGGCACGGCCCGCGACCGACATCGCAGCGGTGGTCGGCGGGCTGCAGCGAGCGGCCCGCGCCCATTCCCGGTTCACCTCGGGGAAGGCCGCGGCGAACCGGTCCCGGCCACCCTGGAACGTGATCAGGGACGGCGAACGACGGGGCGCGAACGCGCCGTACTGGACGCCGCTGACCGGGGCGAACGCGGCGATCCGTCGCGACAGCACCTCGGCAAGCTCGTAGGTGACAGCCGCGCCGCGGGAGAACCCGGCGGCGAAGATGCGGCGCGGGTCGACCGGCCAGAGCCCGGCGACGTGGTCGAGCAAGGCGTCGATCTCGTCGGGCGCGGCGAAGGAGTCCGGGTAGACGACCAGGAAGTCCTCGTCGTCCGCGAGCGTGTCGAAGTCGGTGACCCGCACCATGTCCTCCGGGCTGCCGGGACTGCCGTGGAACACCAACACCAGCGGAAGCGGCCGGCCGCGGTCGACCGCAGCAGGAGCATGCAGGAGGTACTCGCCGTCGGTGCCGGGCAGCCGGAGGGTGAGCCGGTGGTCACCCGCGACCGGCGCGGTCGGGTCCGGGTAAGGGCTGTCGGTCTCGAGCAGGATCGCGGGTGTCCTCGAGGCCACGTCGGCTCCCTCACCCGGGTCTTCGCCCGACGAGCAGGCGCTCAGCAGGAGCAGCAGGACCCCGAGGAGTGGCAGCCGGCGCATGCAGCCGACGGTATCCCGCTAGGCCGACGCCGCCAGCCGGGATGCCGCGGCCGCGACCCGCTCGTCGGTGGCGGTGAACGCGACCCGCACGTGGCGGGATCCGGCGGCACCGTAGAACGACCCGGGCGCGACCAGGATCCCCAGCTCGGCCAGCTCGGCGACGGTCTCCCAGCAGTCCGGGCCGTCGGGACCGCGGGTGGCCCACAGGTAGAGCGAGGCCTCGGAGTGGTCGATGGTGAAGCCCGCGGCCTCGAGCGCCGCCCCGAGCGTGGCCCGGCGGTCGGCGTAACGCTCGTGCTGCTCCCGGCTGTGCTGGTCGTCGGCGAGCACCGCGGCGAGCACCCGCTGCTGCGGTCCGGGCATCTGGAGGCCGAGATTCTTGCGTACGGCGAGCAGCTCGGCGATCACCGAGCGGTCACCGGCGACGAAGGCACACCGGTAGCCGGCGAGGTTCGACCGCTTCGAGAGCGAGTGCACCGCGAGGATGCCGTCGTGGCTGCCGCCGCAGATGTCGGGGTGGAGCACCGAGTAGGCGCGGCCCTCCCAGGTGCACTCGATGTAGCACTCGTCGGAGACCAGGAGCACGCCGCGCTCCCGACACCAGTCGACGACCTTCTTGAGGTGCTCGGGGGGCAGCACCCGCCCGGTCGGGTTCGACGGCGAGTTGATCCAGAGCAGTCGCGGCGTCTCCGGGCCGAGCGAGGTCAGCGAGTCCGTGGCGCGGGTCCGGGCCCCGACCAGGGCGGCACCGACCTCGTAGGTCGGGTAGGCCAGCTCGGGATAGACGACCAGGTCGCGGGGGCCGATCCCGAGGTGGAGCGGCAGCGAGGCGATCAGCTCCTTGGAACCGATCACCGGCAGCACCTGGTCGATGTCGAGCCCGGTCGCCCCGTGAGAGCGCGCGAACCAGTCGACGACCGCCTGCCGGCTCTCCGGCAGGCCCACCGTCATCGGGTAGCCCGGCGAGTCGGCGGCGGCGCGCAGCGCCGCTTGGGCGACCTCAGGCGTCGCGTCGACCGGCGTCCCGACCGAGAGGTCGACGATGCCGTCGGGGTGGGCGCGCGCCTGAGCGGCGTACGCCGTCAGCTTGTCCCAGGGGAAGTCCGGAAGCTGCGCGGAGACCCGTGGTCGATCAGTGCTCAGTGTTCTGCGGTTCGAGCGCGGCGATGAACGGGTGGTCCTTGTCGATCTCACCCATCTTGGCGGCGCCGCCCGGCGAACCGAGGTCGTCGAAGAACCCGACGTTCGCGTCGTAGTAGTCCTTCCACTCCTCCGGGACGTCGTCCTCGTAGAAGATCGCCTCGACGGGGCAGACCGGCTCGCACGCACCGCAGTCGACGCACTCGTCGGGGTGGATGTAGAGCATCCGCTTGCCCTCGTAGATGCAGTCGACGGGACATTCGTCGACGCACGCGCGGTCCTTGAGATCGACGCACGGCTGGGAGATGACGTAGGTCACCGGGTTCCTCCTGATGACTGCGGAACGGACGCGAACACGAAACATGTTCGTGTCCGCGGTCAGCCTAGTATCCCGGGAGTGACAACGGCGCACGACCCACGTGATTCGGGACACCATCTGCTCGGGCCGCACGTGATCGGCCACCGAGTGGTGGTCCGACGGCTGCTCCGCGGCGAGACCGGACCGAGCGGCGGACCGGCGATGACCGACCTCCTGGGCGTGTGCCTTTCCTGGGGCGAGGGCCGTTGCGTCGTCCAGCCGGAGAGCGGCGAGCCGGTCGAGATCGCGATCAAGGACATCGTCTCGGGCAAGCCGGTCCCGCCCCGCCCCTCGGTCCGGATGCGGGTGTCCCCCCGCGACGCCGAGCTGCACACGGCATCCCTGTGGTCGTCGGTGCAGACGACGACGCTCGGGCAGTGGGTGCTCCGGACCGACCCCGCACCCGTCGGCCGCCCCCGCCGCCGCGCCAACTCCTGCCTGGCGATGGGCGACCCGGGCCGCCCCTTCGACGAGGCGG
>NZ_JACEHF010000051.1 GCF_014180685.1 Nocardioides pelophilus
ACGGCGTGTCGGACTTCATCGGCGGCCTCGCATCGCGTCGTACGACGCCGTGGCCGGTCGCGCTCCTCGCCGGCCTCGGCGGCCTGGTCGGTGCCTCCGCCCTCGCGCTCGTCGTCAGCGGCGACCCGACGACGGCCGACCTCGCCTGGGGCGCCCTGTCGGGCCTCGGCAGCGGCGCCGGGAGCGTCTTCCTCTACCGCGGTCTGGCGACCGGCCGGATGGGTGTGGTGGCGCCGGTGTCGGCGGTCGGCGCGGCCGTCGTACCCGTCATCGTCGGCGTCGCGACCGGAGAACGGCCCTCGGCGCTGATCATGATCGGCATCGCGCTCGCCCTGCCCGGCATCTGGTTCGTCGCCCGCGGTCCCGAGGCCAGCCTCGACCCGACGGCCCCTGAGCCCGCTCCGGGTGCGGCGGCGAGCGGGTTGGTCGACGGCGCCCTGGCCGGTCTCGGCTTCGGCCTGCTGTTCGTGGCGCTGGGCCAGGTGCCGGACGGCGCCGGGTTCTGGCCGCTCGCGGCCGGACAGGCGGCCGCCCTGGTGACGATCTGCCTGATCGCGACCGTGCTCCGGGCCGCCTGGCTGCCCACCGCGGCGACGGAGTGGTGGGGCGCCGTGGCCGGTCTGGTCGCCACCGGAGCGGTGCTCCTGTTCCTGCTGGCCAGCCAGACCGACCTGCTCACGGTCGCTGCGGTGCTGACCTCGCTCTACCCCGCGTTCACGATCCTGCTCGCCGCAGCGGTGCTGCACGAGCGGATCTATCGCGCCCAGGCTGCCGGGCTCGCCCTGTGCGGGGTGGCGGTCGCCTTCGTTGCCGCCGGCTGACCGGCCGAGCGCGCCGCGAGACACGCTCAGCCGGCTGGCTGCTCAGCCTTGGATCTGCACGGCCGAGCAGGTGGTACAGAGGATCTCGCGGACCTCGACGCCGCAGTCGGTCTCGATGTTGACCAGCTGCCAGGCGTGCACGTGCGCCTCGCGGGACGGCGCTACCAGCGCCCCCGCCAGGCGGGGTACGGTCACCGCACCGGTCGGTCGTCGGTGTGGTGCACGACCTCGTCCCGCCGACGCCACGGCGGCGCGTAGAGCAGGGAGATCGCGATGGCCAGCACGCCCGCGAGGATCAGGATCAGTCCCAACGCCCCGTCGTCGACGAAGTTCAGGTCGACGGTGATGACGTCGAGCGCGAGAACGAGCCCGAGCACGAGCAGAACGATGCCTAGTCCGATGTACATGTCTCAGAGGTGCCCGAACCGGGCTGGTTCATACTCCCCCACTGCCGCCGGGGCGCGATCAGCTCACTTCGCCCAGGCGACGCCGTCGAGGGTGGTGAAGTCGATGGCGTCCTGGAACACGTCGTCGTAGTCGGCCTGGAGGTAGCCGGTGGGGTCGATGACGATCCGGCCGGGTTTCGCCGCCGCCAGGCTGGTGGCCACGTAGACGTACGTCGAGGGCCGGACCGCCGCCGGCAGCCGGGCGAAGGACGTGGTGGATCCGTCCTTCACGGCGCCGCGGAGGTGGATGATGCCGTGCCCGTCGATCGCCCAGGCCGGCGGTCGCAGGGCGCCGTTGGCGTTCGTCCAGCCGTTGATCAGGGTGAAGTTGTGCCACTGCAACGGGGCGACGTCCGCCGCCGCGATGGTGCCGTTCTTGATGTCGACGCCGGTGACGGACTCGTTGACGATCTTGCCCCCGACGACGCTGTCGGCGGCGAGCTTGGGCTGGGTCACGGCGCCGTTGGCGATGTCGCCGGTGGTCACCAGCTCGGCAGCCATGCTCGGCACAGGTGAGAGCGCGAGGACGCCGAGGAGCGCGCCGTACGCGACGACGTGACGGCGCAGGTGGCCGAGGAAGCGGTGCGGGGACTGCTGCGGCGTGAGCTGGGGCATGAGCGGGAGCCTTTCGTCGGCACGCCCCGAGGACCAGCACGCTGCTGGAGCGGTGCCGTCCACTATGAACCGCGACGTCGCCCCCGGCGGCAGGTTCGCCGACATTTGTCCTGGTCGCTCCAAGCGACCAGGCGCGCTCCTCGCCGGGGCGCCGGAGCTCAGTCCAGGTAGTCGCGCAGGACCTGGGAGCGGCTCGGGTGCCGCAGCTTCGACATCGTCTTCGACTCGATCTGGCGAATCCGCTCGCGGGTCACGCCGTAGACCTTGCCGATCTCGTCGAGCGTCTTCGGCTGGCCGTCGGTCAGCCCGAAGCGCATCGAGACCACGCCGGCCTCGCGCTCGGAGAGCGTGTCGAGCACGGCGTGCAGCTGCTCCTGGAGGAGCGTGAAGCTGACCGCGTCGGCCGGGACGATCGCCTCGGAGTCCTCGATCAGGTCGCCGAACTCGGAGTCGCCGTCCTCACCCAGAGGGGTGTGGAGCGAGATCGGCTCGCGGCCGTACTTCTGGACCTCGACGACCTTCTCGGGCGTCATGTCGAGCTCCTTGGCGAGCTCCTCGGGCGTGGGCTCGCGACCCAGGTCCTGCAGCATCTGCCGCTGGACCCGCGCGAGCTTGTTGATGACCTCGACCATGTGGACCGGGATCCGGATGGTGCGGGCCTGGTCGGCCATAGCGCGGGTGATCGCCTGCCGGATCCACCAGGTCGCGTAGGTCGAGAACTTGTAGCCCTTGGTGTAGTCGAACTTCTCGACCGCACGGATGAGACCGAGGTTGCCCTCCTGGATCAGGTCCAGGAACAGCATGCCGCGGCCGGTGTAGCGCTTGGCCAGCGACACCACGAGCCGCAGGTTGGCCTCGAGCAGGTGGTTCTTGGCGCGGCGGCCGTCCTCGGCGATCCACTCGAGCTCGTCGAGCAGCTTCGCGGAGATCTTGCCGCCCTTGGCGAGCTTCTCGTCGGCGAAGAGGCCGGCCTCGATCCGCTTGGCGAGCTCGACCTCCATCTCCGCGTTGAGCAGCGGGACCTTGCCGATCTGCTTGAGGTAGTCCTTGACCGGGTCGGCGGTGGCACCGGCGACCATGACCTGCTGGGCCGGCTCGTCGGTCTCGTCGGCCGAGGAGACGATGAAGGACGCGTCCTTCTCGTCCTCCTCGATCGTCGGGTCGGTCTTGACGTCCTTCTCGAACTGCTCGTCGGGCAGGTCGGGCAGGATCTTCTTGCCGTCGGGCCCGACGACCGGCACCACGACATCGACCTCGGTGTCGGCCTCGGCCTTCCCGGCCGGAGCGGCCTTCTTGGCGGCCGCCTTCTTGGCCGGAGCCGCTGCCGTCTTGGCGGCCGGGGCGGCCTTCTTGGCCGGAGCGGCCTTCTTGGCAGGCTCCTCCGCCTTGGCGGGAGCCTTCTTCGCCGGAGCGGCCTTCTTCGCCGGCTCGGCCTTCTTCGTCGTGCTGGCGGTGGCTGAGGCCTTGCGGGTGCTCGTCGCCGCCACGGCGCGATCGGTCACGGGCATCGCGACCGTGATGCCGAGACCGGACAGGTGGCCCAGGAACGACTTCAGGTGGGGCGCGGCGACGTCGGCATCGGCGCACGCCTGCCGGACTTCCTCGGGACTCACGCTGCCCAGCGGTGTGGCCCGTTCAACGAGGGCGACGATGGAAGGGTGCGCGAGCACCGCAGCGGGGACCTTGCGTGCGTTCGACGACACGAACACCTCTCGATACGGCAGTGAACCTGGCAGTAGGGCGCGGCCCATCCCGGAGGCGTCAAGACCGCAGTGGCCATTCTGCCACGGTGGTGGGCGACGCCCGCACCCCGGGCGGCCTAGCCGCTGGCGAGCGCGCGGAACCGCGCGACCTGGGCGGTCCGTTCGGCGAGGCGCTGGTCGTCGAGGCTCCGCGCCGGTGCCTCCCGGAGCAGCGCCTTCGTCGCGGTGACCGCGCCGTGCGGGTGGGCCGTGAGCGCGGTGACCGTCGCGGCGAGCGCGGCGTCGAGCTCGCTCGGGGGTACGACGACCTGGGCCAGGCCGATCTCCCCCGCCTCTGCGCCTGAGACCACTCGCGCGGAGGCGCAGATCTCGAGCGCCCGGGAGTAGCCGACCGCCTCAACCAGGGGCTTGGTGCCGACCAGGTCGGGCACCAGCCCGAGGGCGGGCTCCTTCATGCAGAACCGGGCGTCCTCGGCCGCGATCCGCAGGTCGCAGCACAGCGCGAGCTGGAACCCGGCGCCGATCGCGTGGCCCTCGACCACCGCGACGGTGATGAACCGCGGGTCCGCGAGCAGCGCGAACGGACGCTGGTAGATCCCGATCCGGTCGATGATCGCCTGGTCGTCCAGCTCGAGGACGGCGATGAAGTTGCCGTCCTCGTCGGGTCGCGCCGGGTCGAGCAGCCCGAGGTCGAGCCCGGCGGAGAACGTGCCTCCGGCGCCACGCAGCACGACCACCCGGACCTCGGGTCCGAGCTCCTCGAGGATCCGCGCGATGCCCGCCCACATCCGCGGGCGTTGCGCGTTGCGTGCCCCGGGCCGGTTCAGGGTGATCGTCGCGACGGCGCCGTCCAGGTCGAGCAGCAGGTCGGCGTGCTCCAGGTCCTCAGGTGTCATGCCCCATTGTCCCGTGCGGTGTCCGTCGCCGTGTCTCGCGTCAGCACGAAGACGTACGGCGAGGACCCGCGCAGGTCCATCACGCCGAGCAGCGTGTCGGCGTCGACCCGCCGGAACACGTCGATGATCGGCAGGTGGTCGTAGACCATCGCGGCGCTCACGACACCCCGGTACTCGACGGCGCGCAGCCGGGCACGGTGCTTCGACGTACGGATCGCAGGCTTCAGGACGCCCACGGCGGCGTGCGCGCGGGAGACGACGGCCGACGGGACCCGCGGCACGATGCCGAGCGGGACCTTCCGCGGCTCGACCGCGAAGATGTCGCCACCGCGGCTGCGGAAGAGCAGCGGGTGCACGTGGTCGGCGTCGTCGAACTGCTTGCCGTACCAGCCGGAGGCCTCGAGCAGCCCGTCCATCGAATGACCCGTCAGGAGCTCGCGGCCCCGGTAGCGGCCGCGGATCTCGTCGCAGCCGACCGCGGGCAGCGAGTCGAAGAACGCCAGCGCGGTCGCGGGGTCGGTCCCGCGCTCGAGCAGCGCCAGCTCGGCGGCAGCGTTCCTCTGGGGGGTCTTGGTGTTCTTGGCCATCATCTTCTTTCTCGTCGTGGTCAGGCGGGAAGGCGCAGCGCGCCGGGTGCGGTGGCGGGGACGACGGGCTGCTTGGGCGCGACCGCCGCGATCCGCTCGTACGAGGCGCCGAGCGGCGGACGGGCGTCCTGCTCCCCCTTGTTGGGCCAGAACGCCATCGCCCGCTCCGCCTGGGCGGTGATGGTGAGCGACGGGTTGACGCCGAGGTTGGCGGTGATCGCGCTCCCGTCGGCGACGTGCAGGCCGGGGTGGCCGTAGACGCGCTGGTAGGGGTCGATCACGCCGGTGTCGCGCGAGTCGCCGATGGTGCAGCCGCCGATGTAGTGCGCCGTCGCCGGGATGTTGAAGATGTCGGTCCCGATGTTGCCGGTCACCCCGTCGGTCTTGCCGGCGTACTCCCGGGCGATGTCGTGGGCCAGCGGGATCCAGTCGGGGTTGGGCTCGCCGGTGCCCTGCTTGGTCACCAGCCGGCCGCCCTTGCGGAACGACGTCAGCGAGTTGTCGAGCGACTGCATCACCAGCAGGATCACCGACCGCTCGGAGGCACCGCGCACGTTCATGGTCTTCAACGAGGCCACGGGGTGGAGCAGGAAGGTGAGGAGCAGCCGGAGGAAGCGGAACGCGCCGCCGTCGACCATCGGCACGGTCTGCAGGAAGAGGGAGTTCTGCCCCTTGCCGTAGGTGCAGACCTCGACGTGCGTCTGGGGCTCGGGGTGGATCGACGAGGTGATCGCGACGCCCTGCGCGAAGTCCGAACGGCTGTCGCTCGTCACCCCGATGATCGCCTCGGAGTTGCTGCGGGTCAGCTCACCCAGGCGGGGCGAGAGCTGGGGCAGGGTGCCCTCGTCGCGCAGCCGGTGCAGCAGCTTCTGGGTGCCGAGCGCGGCGGCCGCGAAGACGACCTGCTCGGCGGTGAAGGTACGACGCCCCTTCCGCAGCTTGCCGTTGGAGCGCTCGGTCTCGATCACATAGCCCTTGCCGGCGGCGTGGTTCGGCTCGACCGAGGTCACGGTGGTCAGCGGGTGCACCTCGGCGCCGTTCTGCTCGGCGAGGTAGAGGTAGTTGGTCGTCGTCGTGTTCTTGGCGTTGTGCTTGCAGCCGGTGAAGCACTCCGAGCAGTGGATGCAGCCGGCCCTGCGGGGACCGGCGCCGCCGAAGTACGGATCGGCGACCTCCTCGCCCTCGTTGCCCTCGTTGAAGAACACGCCGACCTGCGTCTTGTGGAACGTGTCGGCGACGCCGCGGTCCTGCGCCACCTGTAGCAGCAGGTCGTCCTTGGGGCCCGTGCGCGGGTTCTCGACGACGCCGAGCATCCGCTTCGCCTGGTCGTAGTACGGCGCCAGCTCGTCCTGCCAGTCGGTGATGTGGGCCCACGCGCGGTCGGTGTAGAAGGCCGGCAGCGGCTCGTACAGGGTGTTGCCGTAGATCAGCGACCCACCGCCGACACCGGCACCGCTGAACACGAGGCACTTGCCGAGCGCGCTGATCCGCTGCGGCCCGGTGAGCCCGAGCCGCGGCGCCCAGATGGACTTGCGGACGTTCCAGTTGGTCTTCGGGAAGTCCTCGGCGTCCCACCGGCGGCCGGCCTCGAGCACCCCGACCCGGTAGCCCTTCTCGGTGAGCCGGAGCGCGGTCACGCTCCCGCCGAAGCCGGAGCCGACGACGATCACGTCGTAGTCGTAGGTCATCGCGAAACCACCTCGTAGTCAGCAGGGTCGAACTTCGCCTGCGCCTTGTACTGGGCCCCGAGCAGGGGCCAGTTCGTCGTGATCCGGCCTTCGGCGTTGCGGTACCAGGACGAGCAGAGGCTCCACACGCTCTCAGAGAGGTGGGCCTGGATGCGGTCGTCGTAGTCCTGCTCGACCTCCGGGCGGACGGCCAGCTGGCGGCCCGTGGCCGCCAGGTGCGCGACGTACTCCCCGAGGTACTTCGCCTGCGCCTCGAGGAAGTAGATGATCGAGCCACCACCGGTGTTGGTGTTGGGGCCGTACATGATGAACAGGTTCGGGAAGTGCGGCACGGTCATCCCGTAGTAGGCCCGCGCGCCGCCGCGCCAGTCGTCCTGCAGGTCCCGGCCGTCTCCGCCCTTGATCGACATCGGGGCCAGGAACTCCGTCGCCTTGAACCCGGTGCCCCAGATGATGACGTCGGCCTCGTGCTCCTTGCCGTCGGCGGTGAGCACGCCGGTGGGCGTGATCGAGCTGATCGCGTCGGTGACGAGGTCGACGTTCGGCTGCGTGAGCGCCGGCACGTAGTCGCTGGAGAACAGGATCCGCTTGCAGCCGATCTGGTAGTTCGGCCAGATCTTCTCGAAGAGCCCGGGCTTCGCCCCGGCCTGCTTGCGCATGTGACGCCGGGAGACCGCCTTGATCACCCGGGTCAGCGCCTTGGAGTAGACCCACGCCACGCTGAGCCCCTCGGTGACGCCGTACCAGGCGCCGCGCTCGACGAGCAGCGTCGCCGGCACCTTCTCGAAGACCGTGTGGTGGTGGCGCGAGAACTCCCGGTCGAACCGTGGGATGAGGTACGGCGGAGTCCGCTGGAAGACCGTCATCTGCCCGACCTCGGGCTGGATGGCCGGCACGAACTGGATCGCGCTCGCACCGGTGCCGATCACGGCGACCCGCTTGCCGGCCAGGTCGACGCCGTGGTCCCACTCCGCGGAGTGGAAGCTGGCGCCGGCGAACGTCTCCGCTCCCTCGATGGCCGGGTAGGACGGCCGCGACAGCTGCCCGACCGCGGAGACCAGCACGTCGACGACGACCGGCTCCTGGTCGCTCAGCTCGACGGTCCACTTGCCCTCGTCGGCGTCGAACGACGCACCGAGGACCTCGGTGCCGAACCGGATGTGCCGCATGACGTCGTACTTCTCGGCGACGTGCTTGATGTACTCGAGGATCACCGGTTGGCGCGAGAAGCGGTGGGGCCACACGGTGTAGGGCTCGAAGGAGTAGGAGTAGAAGGGCGACGGGACGTCACAGGCCGCGCCCGGATAGGTGTTGTCGCGCCAGGTCCCGCCGATGTCGTCGGCCTTCTCGAACACGACGATGTCGTCGAAGCCCTGCTTCTTCAGCTCGATCACGGCGGCGAGGCCGCCGAACCCGGTGCCGATCACGGCGATGGACGGTTTCATCGGTTGCCTTTCACCGGGCGTGGACCCAGCGGATCAGCCGGGGCAGAAGACGGACGACCCAGGCCTTGCGGCCGAAGGTCAGCAGGTTGATGGGGGCGGGGAACCGCTGCGTGGCCACGGCGCGGGTGCGGGTGAACTCGCGGAGGCCCTCCGGTCCGTGGATCCGGCCGAACCCGCTCTCACCGCGGCCGCCCAGCGGCATCGCGGCCATGCCGGCGAAGCCGAGCACCGAGTTGACCGAGATCTGGCTGGTGTCGAGGCGGGCCACGACCTCGTCGGCGTGGTCGCGGGAGAAGACCGCGCCGGCCAGGCCGAACGGCGTGTCGTTGGCGAGCTTCACCGCCTCGTCGAGCGACTCGACCGTCGTGACCGTGAGCGTCGGTCCGAACGTCTCCTCCTGGACCGCGGACGACGTGTGCGGCGGGTCGAGGATGACCACCGGCTCGATGTAGCGGTCGCCGACGCTCTCACGGCCGCCGACGACCGCCGTGCCGCCGCCGGCCAGCGCGTCGTCGACGTGGCGCCGGACGATCTCGATCTGGCTGGGCATCGTCATCGGCCCGTACGACGCCGCCTTGTCCGAGCCCGGACGGATCTCCGACACCCGCGCGGTGAGCTCCTCGAGGAACGCGTCGCGCACCGGGCGCTCGACGTAGACCCGCTCGATCCCGACGCAGGTCTGGCCGCTGTTGCCCATCGCACCGAACGCGATCGCGTCGGCCGCGCGAGCCAGGTCGGCGTCGGCTGCGACGATCGCCGCGTCCTTGCCGCCGAGCTCCATCACCACGGGGACCAGCGACTCGGCACACGCAGCCATCACCTTGCGGCCGGTGCCGGCCGACCCGGTGAAGGCCAGCTTGTCGACGCCGGACCGGCACAGCGCGGCGCCGGTGTCGCCGTACCCGGTGACGAGCGAGAGCACTCCCTCGGGCGCTTCCGGGTTGGCGGTGGCGAACGCGTCGACGTACCAGCGGGCGATGGCCGGGGTGAACTCGCTGGGCTTGAAGACCACCGTGTTGCCCGCGGCCAGCGCGGTGGCGATCGAGCCGTTCGGGGTGAAGACCGGGTAGTTCCAGGGGCCGATCACGCCGACGACGCCGAACGGCACGTGCTCGATCCGGGCGGAGAAGTTGGAGAGCAGCAGGCCCGGGCGCCGCTTCTCCGGTCGCAGGACGCGGCCGGCCTGCTTGGCGTTCCAGTCGATGTGCTCGAGCGCGAGCATCAGCTCGAGCCGGGCGTCGGTGAGCGGCTTGCCGTTCTCGCGGTGCATGAGCTGGACCAGGTCCTCGCTGTGCTTCGCGAGGTAGCGCTTCCAGCTCAGCAGGGCGGCGCGGCGGCCGTCGTACCCCTGGTCGCGCCACCACGGCGCGGCGTTGCGCGCCCGGGCGACGATCGCCTGGACGTCGGCGGCGCTGTGCACGTCGAAGGTGGCGACGACCTCGTCGGTGGCCGGGTCGGTGCTGACCAGCTGTGCGGTCATCGGGTCTCCTTGCGGGTTGCTGCGTCCGTGAGCACGAGTCGGGCGCACGCCTCGGGGTCGTCGTTGAAGGGGAGGTGGCCGCAGCCGGCCAGGTCGACGTGGCGGGCGAACGGCAGCACCTCGCGGGCGCGGGCGCTCTGGGTGCGATGGGTGAGGACGACGTCGCGGGTGCCCCACGCGATCGTCACCGGGATGTCGGTCAGTGCGCCCGGGTCGTCGTCGGGGGTGAGGAAGTAGCGGCCGAAGTCGTGGCGCGCCGACTCGAACGCCTGCGCGGCAGCGAGGGCGGCCAGGTCGGCCCGAGCCGACTCGGGAGCGACCCGGGTCGGGTGGCCGAACATGTTGCTCAGCAGCGCGGCCCGGCCGGCGGGGTGGTCGAGCATCCGGCCCAGCACCGGTCCGCTCGTCCGCGCCCCGACCCGGAGCGCGGTGAGCAGGGCCTGCGTCCACCGGAGGCCCGGCGCCTGCCAGAAGCCGACCGGCGAGAACGCGGTCACGGCCGACGCCACGCCCCGGCGTCCGAGCTCGAGCCCGACGCCGCCGCCCATCGAGCTGCCGACGAGGTGCGGACGCTCGATGCCGTTGTCGGCGAGCCAGCCGGCCAGCCACTCGGCGTACCCGCGTGGCCCGGGTCGGACGCCGCCCTGGAGCGGCGTCGCGCCGAAGCCGGGCAGGTCGATCGCGATCGTCTCGTGCTCCTCGGCGAGCCGGTCGAGGATCGGCTCGAAGCACTGCCAGCGGCTGCCGATGCCGTGCACCAGCACGATCGGGGTGCCGGCACCGCGGCGGTCCATGCTGATCAACGCTGACCTCCTGATCGATGGTCGACCGGAGGCAGCTCGATGTCGAGTGCCAGCTGGTCGACGGCGAGGGACGAGCAGTGGCGCACGAACTCCTCGCGCGACGTGTGACGCACTCCTTCGCTCCACGCGAGGAAGAGCGCGAAGATCGCGGCCGAGATGCCGAGCATCGTCCATGCGTTCGCCGGGTCGCGCAGCTCCTCGGCGCGCGCGGGGGCGATCTCGTCCAGGACGGTCAGCAGGAAGTCGGGCATCGCCGCCTGCGACCGGGGTCGCAGGGTGTCGTCGGCAGCCGACTCGCGGAACAGGATCCGACCGATCCGCGGGTCGTCCTCGACGACCGCCACGGCGGTCTCGAACCCGGCGAGCATCGCCGCGGACACGTCCTTGCCCTCCGCGGCCGCCGCGACGGCTGAGAGGATCGGCTGGCGGATCCGCAGCACGGTCTCGTCGTAGACCGCCTCGAGCAGCTCGTCGCGGGTGGCGAAGACGTCGTAGAAGTAGCGCGGCCCGACCGATGCCTCCCGGCACGCGGCCCGCATGGTCAGCGCCGCGACGCCCTGGGTGCCGACCAGCTCGATGCCCGCCTCGACCAGGCGCTGCCGTCGGTCGGCCTCACGCGCGTCGGGCGTCTGGCCGTGCCAGAGGCGACCCGAGGTGGTCGAGCCGTCGGCAGCGGCCGTCGTGACGGTGGTCATAGGACCACCATACGGGAATCATGCGATTCCCGGAAGCACCTGATTCCTGGTTTTTACCCGGCGGCCGCTCGAGCCGCGGCCTTCATCTCCTTCTTGTGGTCCCGGACCTTCTGCAGCGAAACCGGGTCGACCACGTCGGCGACCGACCGGTAGCCGTCGAGCGCGTAGTCCCCCGCGACCGCCTCCCACCCGTCCGGGCGTACGTCGAGCTGCTTGGCCACCAGCGCGACGAAGATCTTGACCTTCTGGGCCCCGAACCCCGGCAGCGCCTTGACCCGCTTCGCCAGGTCCTTGCCGTCGGTGGCTTCGGTCCAGATCCGGGACGCGTCGCCGTCGTACTCCTCGACGACGATGCGGGCCAGCTCCTGCAGCCGGGTCGCCATCGCCCCCGGGTAGCGGTGGATCGCCGGAGTCGTCGACGCCATCGCGGCGAACTCCTGCGGGTCCGCCGCCGCGATCGCCGCCGGGTCGAACGAGCCGAACCGGCTGACGACCTTCTGGGGACCGAGGAAGGCGTGCTCCATGGGGTACTGCTGGTCGAGCATCATCCCGACCAGGAGCGCGAACGGGTTGTCGGTCAGCAGCTGGTCCGCGGCGGGGTCGTCGGTGATGTGGATGGCCATGGGGCAATCTTGCCCGACCGCGGGGGCGCCCCCGCTGCCGCAGGAGCCGCACCCCGCTCGCTGGGCGCTGTGACCGCTGTAACTCGGTGTTAGGTGCGCTCCGCGGGGGTTCCGACCGCTCCCCAGGCGCTGTGACCTGTAACAGCACTGAGGAAGCGGACCCAACACCGAGGAAGCGCCCGCCCGCAGGACGGCCCGGACTCGCCCCAGCTCTCCCGCTGCCCGCGATAGCGTCGGCCGGCATGGGCGACGTCTCAGTGCTCCTGGCCGCGGCGCTCGGGGCAGGAATGGTGGCGAGCGTGCTGAGGCTCCCGCCGCTCGTCGGGTTCCTCACCGCCGGCTTCGCGCTGAATGCGGCCGGCGTCGAGGCTCCACAGCTGCTCGACGTCGTCGCCGACCTCGGCGTCACCTTGCTGCTGTTCGGGATCGGGCTCAAGCTCGACGTCCGCGTGCTCGTCCGGCGGGAGGTGTGGCTCACGGCGATCAGCCACATGGGCGTGACGTCGGTCGTCGCGGCCGGATACCTCGGTGTCATCGGGGTCCTGGGCGTCGGGCTCCTGGCCGACCAGGAATGGCGGACGCTGCTGCTCGTCGGCTTCGCTCTCTCCTTCTCCAGCACGGTCTTCGTCGTCAAGATGCTCGACGACCGCGGCACCACGACGTCACTCAGCGGGCGCTCCGCGATCGGGGTCCTGGTCGTCCAGGACCTCGCGGCCGTGGTGTTCCTCGCGGTCACCCACGACGACCCGCCGAGCCCGTGGGCGGCCGGCCTCGTGCTGCTGGTGCCGGCGGCGTTCATGGTCCGCCCGTTGCTCGCCCGCCTGGGCCACGCGGAGCTGCGCCCGTTGTTCGGGCTGGTCGCCGCCCTGGTGCCCGGGTACGCGCTCTTCGAGGCGGTCGGGCTCAAGGGCGACCTCGGAGCGCTGCTGATCGGCGTGCTCCTGGCGCCCCACCCGGGCTCCGCGGACCTGAGCAAGAGCCTGTTCTCCGTGAAGGAGCTGCTCCTGGTCGGGTTCTTCCTCTCGATCGGGTTCACCGGGCTGCCGGACGTCGAGCACCTCGTGATCGCCGCACTGCTCCTGCTCCTGCTCCCCCTCAAGCTGTTCGGATTCGCGGTCCTGATGTGGGCCCACGGCCTGCGGCGGCGGACGTCCCTGCGCACCGCGACGATCCTCGGCAACTACTCCGAGTTCGGACTGATCGTCGCCGTCGCAGCGGGGTCTCGGCTCGGCGACGACTGGCTCGCCGTCCTGGCGACCACCGTGGCGGCCAGCTTCTTGGTGTCGGCCGTCGTCGGCCGCAACCCGGACGCCTTCGTCGAGCTCGCCCGGCGACTGCTGCCGGACCGCCCGCCCGAACGCATGCACGCCGACGACCGCCCGATCGACGTGGGCGACGCCCAAGCCGTCGTGCTCGGGATGGGACGGGTCGGCCGGGCGGCCTACGAGCGGCTCAGCAGCGAGTACGGCCTTCGCGTCGTCGGAGTCGAGTCACTGCCCTCGCGCCAGGCCAAGCTCGAGGACGACGGTCTCAACGTCGTCCTGGGGGACGCGACCGATCCCGAGTTCTGGGCCCGCATGCACCCGCACCACGTCGAGCTGGCCGTGCTCGCGATGCCGTTCCACAACAGCAACATCATCGCGCTCCGGAAGCTCGAGGAGAGCGAGTTCGGCGGCACGGTCGCGCTTGTCGCGCAGTACGACGAGGACCTGCAGGAGGCTCGCGAGCTCGGAGCGCACACCGGGTTCCAGCTCTACGACGGGGTCGGCGCCGAGCTCGCGGACCGCGGCGCGGCCGAGGCCGGACTGCGCCGTCGTCGCGACGGATGAGCCGCCCGAGCCTGGGGCCGGCAACCGCCGAGGCGACGAGTCAGGAGACGGCGGCGCCCTCGAAGCGGTAGTCGTCGAGGTCGAACCGGCTGCTCGTCCACATCGTCTCGAGCGTGGGTGACGGCCGGAACGGCACGTCGCCGTTGGCGTCGAAGTAGTAGCTGTTGGCGGTGGTGCACGACGGCTGGAAGAACACCTGGTGCCGCCGCCGTCCGAGCACCTGCTCGAAGTAGCGGGCGTTGGCCTCGGGCGTGACCTCGACCCGGGTCGCGCCGGTACGGCGGGCGCGGCGCAGGCAGCGGACGATGTGGGCCATCTGGGTCTCGATGAGGTTGAAGTACGACGACCCGTTGTAGCCGTAGGGCCCCAGGATCGCGAAGAAGTTCGGGAAGCCCGGGACGCTGACTCCCTGGTAGGCCTGGAACCGGTGCTCCTCCCACCACGACTCGAGGTCCACTCCCCCGGCGCCGGTGACCGTGAACGCCGGCATGTTGCCCTTCTCGAACACCTTGAAGCCGGTCGCCAGGACGAGTACGTCGACGTCGTGGTCGGTCCCGTCGGCCGTGCGCACGCCGGTCGGCGTGATCCGTTCGATCGACGCGGTCTCGAGCCGCACGTTCGTGCGGTTGAAGGCCTGGAGGTAGGTGTTCGAGAAGCTCGGCCGCTTGCAGCCGAGCGCGTACCTCGGCGTCAGCTTCTCGCGGACCTCGGGATCCCGGACCGCCCGCCGCAGGTGGGCGTGGCCGAGCCGCTCACCGACACCGGCGACCGGCAGCAGGTTGTGGAAGTGGGCGGCCAGGGGGAAGGTCAGCTCGACGAAGGTCTGGCTGGCCAGCCGGGTCGCCGCCCTGGCCCCCGGCAGCCGCAGCGCGGCCCGGGCGGGCAGGCGCAGCCGGGTGTCGAGCTTCGGGAGGCACCAGATCGGCGTGCGCTGGAAGACGGTCAGGTGGGCGACGTGGCGCGCGATCGACGGGATCACCTGCACCGCCGAGGCTCCGGTGCCGATGATCGCCACCCGCTTCCCGGCGAGATCGACCGTGTGGTCCCACCGGGCGGTGTGCATGACGGTGCCGTCGAACTCGTCGACACCGGGGATCGCCGGCGGCTTCGGCTGGGTCAGCACGCCCGTCGCGCCGACGACGTAGCGCGCGGTGATCGTGTCCCCGTCCGCGGTGCCGAGCCGCCAGAGGTCGCCGTCCTCGTCGAACGCCGCGGACACGATCCGCGTGCTGAGCCGGGTCCGCCGGCGCACGTCGTACTTGTCGACGCAGTGCTCGGCGTAGGCCTTCAGCTCGCGACCCGGGGCGTAGACCCGCGTCCAGTCGGCCATCTGCTCGAAGGAGAACTGGTAGCTGAACGACGGGATGTCGACGGCGACACCCGGGTAGGTGTTCCAGTGCCACGCCCCACCGACGCCGTCGCCCTCCTCGATCACGAGGTAGTCGTCGAAGCCGGCCTTGTCGAGCATGATCGCGGCACCGATGCCGGAGAACCCGCCGCCGATGATCGCGACCTGGTGGTCGGGGGTGATGGTCATGCGGTGCGTTCCTCTCGAAGGACTCGGCAGTCGACCTCGACGTCGGCTCCCAGGATGACGACGTCGACGCGGTGCTCGACGCCCTCGGCGCTCCGGACGCCGTGCTCCACGATCGCGTAGACGGGCCAGGTGTACAGCTTGCAGCCCGGCTGCTGGAGCGCGGCGTAGAACCCCGGGCGTACGACGACGCCGGGCTGGTCGCCGAACGGCGTGAGCTGCCGGCGCAGCCACTGGTCGCGGACGGACAGCCGGAGGTGGAGGCGAGCCGCGCGCCGCCGGATCGGTCCCGCCGGCAGCGGGACCCGCGTGGGGAGCACCCAGGCCGGGGAGCGTTGGAAGACCTTCACACTGGTCGCCGTCCTGACGACATGGGGCACGATCCGGGCCGCCTCCTCGGCGGAGGCGACGACCGCGACCCGCTGACCGGCGAAGCCGCGCGACCGCCAGGCGTCGTCGCGGAGCAGGTCCCCGCGGAAGCCGCTCGTCATCAGGAGGCGACCGGCTCGTGGGTGACCTCGTCGACCCAGGCCTGCGGCCGACCGAGGAGCCGGGCCGGCACGAGGCCGGTGATCCTCACCAGCGGGTCGGCCAGCAGCCGGTGGTAGGGGTGCGCCCGGTTCACGACCATGGCGGCCTGCGAGCGCAGCACGTGATAGGCGGGGATCCGACGGGTGTGGTCGCCGCGCGAGCCGATCGTGTTGAAGCGTTTCACCGCGTTGTAGAGCTTCTGCTCCGGCAGCCCCATCGCCACGATGTTGTCGCGCATCTTGTTGATCAGCGGCACGAAGACCACGATCAGCCCGAGCACCACCTGCGGCTTGAGGTTGCTGGCCGACTCGATGAGCAGCTTGTGCAGCGGCCCGGCCCCGATGAGCTCGAGCACCTGGAAGTCCACGGTGATGTGGCGGGCCTCGTCGGAGTTGATGTGCCGGAAGACCTGGTGGCAGACCGGGTCCTCGACCTCGTCGAGGAGGAACTTCACCAGCGCGCCGTCGAGCGCGCACTCCAGCAGCGGGATCAGCGTCGCGAGCCCGGTGAGCGGGAGCGAGTCGCCGAACGTGTCGAGGGTCTTGATCGCCAGCTTCACGTTGATGTTGGGCTCGGGGACCGCGCCGTCCTCGTCGAGCATCCCCCAGCGCTTCATCAGCGCGAGCTCGGCGTTGGCGTGCTTCTGCTCCTCGGCGTGGAAGTACTCGTAGATCTCCTTGATCACCGGGGTCGGCGCCATCGTCGCGAGGGAGGCGAAGCCGCGGGCACCGACGTGCTCGATCCACATCAGGTCGGCCATGAACGGTTGCAGCTTCGCGCGCAGCTCGTCGGTCATCGTCTCGGCGCCGGGGGCGTCCCAGTCGATGTCGGCGAGCGACCACTGCCTGTCCTTGATCGTCTGCAGCATGCCGTCGAAGTCGTAGGTCATGGCGTCCTCCTCGGTGCGGTCGGGCATCAGTCGACAGGGTCGGGTTCGGGCGCGAACCGGCCGACGAGGCCGGCAGCCCGGGCGTACGGCGCGGGCGCCAGCCGCTTGAGCCGCCACAGCGCCTTGGCGTCCAGCTGCGGCATCACGTAGAGGCGGCCGCGGTCGTGGGCGTCAAGGGTCTGCCGGGCCACCCGCTCGGGCGAGAAGCCGGCGAACCCCGCGATCCGCCGCGCCACCTGGGCCGAGGCCGGGTCGATGAGCTCGCCGCCGAAGATGTTGGTGCGGACGAACGTCGGGCAGAGCACGGTCACGGCCACGCCCGAGCCGGCCAGCTCGGCAGCCAGCGTCTCGGACAGGCTGACCACGCCGGCCTTGCTCACGTTGTAGGCCGCCATCCGTGGTGCCGCGGTGAACCCGGCGGCCGAGGCCACGTTGATGATCCCGCCGCGACCGCGCGCCCGGAGCTGGGGCACGAACACGTGACAGCCGTGGATCACGCCCCAGAGGTTGACCCCGAGCGTGCGCTGCCAGTCGCCGAGCGGAGCGTCGCCGACGGGCAGGCCGCCTGCGCCGATGCCGGCGTTGTTGACGACCAGGCTCGGGGTCCGCCCGAGCCACGCCTCCGCGGTGTGGGACAGCTGACGCACCTGCCCCTCGACGGCGACGTCGCAGGCGACCGCGAGCGCCTCGCCGCCGGCCTGCTCGATCAGAACCACGGTCTCCTTCGCCGTGGCCTCGTCGAGGTCGGCGCAGACCACCCTGCCGCCGCGCCTCGCCAGCTCCAGGGCGAACGCCCGCCCGATGCCGCTGCCCGCCCCGGTGACGACCGCGTCGGCCCGAGCGGTACGCCGGCTCATGCTTCCTTCAGGAGCTGGAAGGAGCCGCGCCGCTCGGCGGCCTCGAGCTCGGCGACCACGAAGTCCGCGGCCCGAGCGAGCGCAGCCCCCGCCTCCGGCACCAACCGGGGAAACGCCTGGAAGACGTGCATCTGACCCGGCCAGATCTCCAGCTCGCACCGGCCGCCGGACTCACCGAGTGACCGGGCCAGCTCCTCGGCGTCGGCGGCCATCATCTCGCGGCCGCCGGCCTGGACCAGGGTGGCCGGAAAGGATCCGGCACCCTCGAAGGAGAACGTCATCCGGGGCGCTGCCCGGTCCTCGTCGACGAAGTAGAGGTCGAGCAGCCGTTGGGCCCGCGCCGCCGACGTCATCGGGTCCCGGCGTACTCGTTCCCGGCCGGCCGCGAGCTCGAAGGTCGGGTCGAACAGCGGCGAGAAGAGCGCCAGGGCGGCCGGCGGCGGCGCCCCCTCCTGGATCAGCTGGAGGGTCAGGTCGACCGACAGGTGGCCACCGGCCGAGTCGCCGGCGAGGACGATCCGGCCCGGGTCGTGGCCCTCGGCGATCAGCCACTCGTAGGCGGCGCGCACGTCGTCGGCCGCCGACGGGAACCGGTGCCGGGGAGCCAGCCGGTAGTCACAGGAGAACACCGGCAGCCCGGTCGCGTGCGAGAGCCGGGTGGTGATGCCGCGGTGGGTGCGCGCCGAGCAGATCGCGTAGCCGCTGCCGTGGACGTAGAGGATCACGGCGTCGTCGCGGTGTGCCCGCGGACCGCGGACCCACTCGCCGCGCACCGACGGGCCCCGGCGGGTGGTGCGGTCCACGGGGACGATCCGGCTCCCGGACAGGCCCGGGCCGAGGAGGGCCATGCTGGTCGCGGCGATCCGCCTGGTCACGAGCACCCCCGCCCGGTTGGCCGGGATGACGCTGGTGAGGGGCCGGAAGGTCAGGGAGGTGACCCCGGCGGCCGCGTGGCTCCGCAGGGAGGCGCGGGCCGGCGGTGTTTTCTGCTGGCGCATGCCCTCAGATTGCATCTGATGGCACCTGCCGTCAAGATGTAGCCGTGGAACCGTCGCGGGTCACCCCCAGGAGGTACGGCGGCAAGAGCGCCGAGCAGCGCCGCGCCGAGCGGCGTGCCGTGCTGGTCGAGTCCGCCCTCGAGATCTGGCAGGAGCAGGGCTGGGCCGCCGTCACGATGCGCGGCGTCTGTGCGCAAGCCGGCCTCACCGACCGCTACTTCTACGAGAGCTTCGCCGACCGGGACGCCCTGCTGGGCACGGTCTGGGACCAGATGCGCGACCAGACGCTCGCCATGCTCATCGACGCGATCGACGCGGTGGCCGACCGGGGCGCACTGGAACAGCTGCGCGCCGCCTTGGACGCCGTCGTGCACCACATCGCCGACGAGCCCGCCCGCGCCCAGATCATCTTCGGCGACCACTCCGGCAGCGCGGTGCTCGAGCAGCGCCGGCGCGACACGGTGCAGATGGCCACCGAGCTGATGATGGGGATGGCGCGCCCGTTCCTGCGCGAGGGTGCCGACGAGCGGGCGCTGCGCATCAACGTGCTGCTCGGCATCGGCGGCTTCGTCGAGCTGATGCTGGCGTGGCGGTCCGGGCTCGTCGAGGCCACCACCGACCAGATCGTCGACCACCTCGCCGACGTGGGCACCGCCCTGAGCGGCCGGTTCCTGGAGCCCGCGTCCTAGAGCCCGCGTCCTGGAAGCCCGCGTCCTAGAAGCCCGCGTCCTAGAAGCCCGCGTCCGAGGCCTGCCAGCCGAACGCGACCGCGCCGCCGACGATCAGGCAGAACCACAGCGGGTAGGACAGCCCGCCGATCCAGACCAGGCGCTTCGGGTGCGGCGTCCACCACGCGCAGCACAGCACGAACATCGCCAGCCAGATCAGGAGCATGACGACCACGCCCCACCAGGGCGCGACCAGGCCGCTGGCGGCGTACAGGAAGAACGACGAGACGATCAGGATCATCCCGAGCCACGGCGTGAAGGAGACCTCGCCCCGGGGGCCGTCGGCGACCGGCTTGATCCGGCGCCGACGCTGCATCGCGGCCAACGCCTACTTGTCCTCGACGTCGTCGTTCCAGACGGGGTCCTCGTCCCACGCCTCGGTGCGCTCGGCTGCCTTCTCGAGCGCGCGCGCGGCCTCGGCCTCGGACTCGTACGGACCGAGCCGGTCCTTGTTCGGACAACCCTCCTCGGTCTCCACGACGTGGTGCGCGAGGCAGAACCAGTAGGCCATGCCCCGAACCTACCGCCCGCCGCGTGCAACATGCGTGTTACGTGACGTGGGTAGGGTCCGCCCATGGGCGCAGGAAGCGGGCCGATGTGACCACGATGTTCGAGGGCTACGGCTCGACCGGCGGCGACAGCACGGCCTACGACGAGATGTTCGACGGCGACCAGCTGCGTTCGCCGTACCTCCGGCTGCGCGACTCGCTCGACACCATGACCACTCCCGAGCTGGTCGCCCGGGTGGAGTCGCTTCAGGCCGGCTACCTCAACCAGGGCGTCACCTTCGACATCGGCGGCGAGGAGCGGGCGATGCCGCTCGACATCCTGCCGCGGGTCATCGAGATGGACACCTGGTCGGTGATCGAGCGGGGCGTGCAGCAGCGGGTGCGGGCACTCGAGCGGTTCCTCGCCGACGTGTACGACGCCGGCCACGTCTTCGACGACGGGGTCGTCCCGCGCCGGGTGATCACCACGTCGTCCCACTTCCACCGTGAGGCCGCCAACGTGCGCCCGCCGAACGGGGTGCGGGTCCACGTCTCGGGCATCGACCTGATCCGCGACGACAGCGGCGAGTTCCGGGTGCTCGAGGACAACGTGCGGGTGCCGTCCGGGGTCTCCTACGTGATGACCAACCGGCGCGCGATCTCCACGGCGCTCCCCGAGACCACCGCCCAGCACCGGATCCGTCCGGTCGCTGGCTATCCGCAGCGGCTGCTGGCCGCCCTGCGCGCGGCCGCGCCGGCGGGCGTGACCGACCCGACGGTCGTCGTGCTCACGCCGGGTGTCTACAACGGCGCCTACTTCGAGCACGCCCTGCTCGCGCGGACGATGGGCGTCGAGCTGGTCGAGGGTCGCGACCTCGTGTGCCGCCGCGGCGAGGTGATGATGCGCACCACGAAGGGGCTGGCGCCGGTGCACGTCATCTACCGCCGGATCGACGACGAGTACCTCGACCCGGTGCACTTCCGGGCCGACTCGATGCTCGGCTGTCCCGGGATGATCGACGCTGCGCGTGCAGGAAACGTCACCCTCGCCAACGCGGTCGGCAACGGGGTCGCCGACGACAAGCTGGTCTACACCTACCTGCCCGACATCATCCGCTACTACCTCGCCGAGGAGCCCCTGCTCCGCAACGTCGACACCTGGCGGCTGGGCGAGCCCGAGGCGCGGGAGGAGGTGCTCGACCGTCTCGACGAGCTGGTGCTCAAGCCGGTCGACGGCTCGGGCGGCAAGGGCATCGTGATCGGGCCGCAGGCGACGCCCGCCGAGCTCGACGACCTGCGCGCCAAGGTGCTCGAGGACCCCCGGTCGTGGATCGCGCAGCCGGTCGTCCAGCTGTCCACCGTGCCGACGTTCGTCGACGGCGAGCTCGGACCCCGTCACGTCGACCTGCGGCCGTTCGCCGTCAACGACGGTGAGCGGGTGTGGGTGCTGCCCGGCGGGTTGACCCGGGTCGCTCTCGGCAAGGGCGAGCTGATCGTGAACTCCTCCCGCGGCGGCGGCACCAAGGACACCTGGGTGCTGGCCGGCCCGGTCGGGCAGGTCAGCGGGCATGTCAGCGGGCAGGCCAGCACCCAGGCCAGCAGCCAGCTCCAGGGAGGCACCGCCTGATGTTGAGCCGGATCGCCGAGTCGATGTTCTGGATCGGCCGCTACGTCGAGCGGGCCGAGGACACCGCGCGGCTCCTCGACGTCCAGACCCAGGTGATCCTCGAGGACGCCAACGTCGACGAGGCCCAGACCTGTCGCGACCTGCTCCTGATCATGGGGATCGAACCCGACGACGGCGCCACGGACCTCGGCATCGACGTCACGGCCGCGGTCGACATGGACCAGGTGCTGCGGCTCCTGGCCTACGACACGCTCTCCCCGGTCTCGATCGCCGCCGCGATCGGCGCCGCGCGGGAGAGCGCGCGGCGGGCGCGGGAGATCCTCTCGGTACCGCTGTGGGAGGTCATCAACACCACCTACCTCTCGATCCCCTCGGGGCGCTTCGACGGGATGCGTCCGCCGTACGTCTTCCAGTGGGTGCGCGAACGGGCGGCGCTGATCAACGGCACCGCCGACGCGACGATGACCCGCGACGAGGGCTGGCAGTTCCTGATGCTGGGTCGGTGCATCGAACGGGCCGACATGACCTCGCGGCTGATCGCCGCGACGTCGCTCGCGAGCGGGAGCGTCTCCCAGTGGGCCGGCACCCTGCGGGCGTGCGGCGCCTACGAGGCGTTCCTGCGCACGTACCGCGGCCGCGAGACGGAGCGCGCCGCGGCGGAGTTCCTGCTCCTCGACCGGCTCTTCCCCCGATCAGTGGTGTTCGCGCTCAACCGGGCCGAGCAGTGCCTCGACGAGATGGAGCCCGGCAGCACCCGCGCGGGCTTCCGCGACGAGGCGCACCGGCTCCTCGGCCGCACCCGGACCGAGCTGGAGTACCGCTCGCTCGCCGATGTCGTGGCCGACCTGCCCGAGGAGATGGAGCAGCTGCAGCGCACCTGCGCGGCGGCGACCGTCGCGATCAGCCGCAAGTACTTCGCCGGCGCGGAGGCCGTGGCGTGGAAGGGGGTCCGCCAGTGAGCATGCAGCTGCGGGTCGTGCACACGACCGAGTTCGAGTACGACGGGCTCGCCGCCGCGTCGTACAACCAGGCACGGATGACGCCGGTGACCTCGCCGGGCCAGATCGTCGTCCACTCCCGGCTCGACGTGCACCCCAAGCCGTGGACCTCGGAGTACCGCGACTACTTCGGCAGCCACGTGATCGCGTTCGAGGTGCTCGACCCGCACGACGCGATGTCGGTGGTGGCGACGTCGACGGTCCAGGTCGACCGCGGCCCGGCGGCCGCGCCGACCACCCCGTGGGAGGCG
>NZ_JACEHF010000052.1 GCF_014180685.1 Nocardioides pelophilus
CCAGCGACCGGGCTGACCCATGTCGACGAGACCGGCGCCGCCCGGATGGTCGACGTGTCCGCGAAGGCGGTGACCGTCCGGACCGCGAGCGCGTCCGGACGGGTGCTGGTCTCGGCCGAGGTGGTCGCGCTGCTGCGGGGCGAGGGCGTGCCGAAGGGTGACGCGCTCGCCGTCGCACGCATCGCCGGGATCATGGGTGCGAAGCGCACGCCCGACCTGATCCCGCTCTGCCACCCGTTGGCGATCTCCGGCGTCACCGTCGAGCTGACCGTCGTGGACGACGCGGTCGAGATCGTCGCGACCGTGAGGACCAGCGACCGCACCGGCGTCGAGATGGAGGCGCTCACCGCGGTCTCCGTCGCCGCGCTCACCGTGGTCGACATGGTGAAGGCCGTCGACAAGGGCGCCGTGATCAGCGACGTGCGCGTGGAGACCAAGACCGGCGGGAAGTCGGGGGACTGGTCGCGATGAGCCCGGGCCTGTCCGCGGTGGTCATCGTGGCGTCGAACCGCGCCGCGGCCGGTGTCTACGAGGACACGACCGGTCCGCTCATCGCCGACGCGCTCCGCGAGCTGGGCTTCGAGGTCGGCGACCCGGTGGTGCGACCCGACGGCGACCCGGTCGGCGCCGCCATCGCCCTTGCGGTCCGAGGCGGTGCTCGGGTCGTGCTCACCACCGGCGGCACCGGGCTGACCCCGACCGACCGGACGCCCGAGGTCACCCGGCCCCTGCTCGACCGCGAGGTGCCGGGCCTGGCCGAGACGATCCGCGCGGGCGGCGTCGCCAAGGGGGTCCCGACCGCCGCGCTCTCCCGCGGGCTGGCCGGCGTCGCCGGCAGCTGCCTGGTCGTCAACCTCCCCGGCTCGCGCGGTGGCGTGAAGGATGCGCTCGACGTGCTGCGGCCGGTGCTCGGGCATGCCGTCGAGCAGATCACCGGGAGCGACCATTGAAGCCCGACGAGCAGCTCCGCAGACTCGCGCGCGAGCGGATGATCACCTCGACCCCCGGGCAGGCGTGGCCCAACCGGCTGATGTCCGGCACCGACCCGGTCGTCACCCTGCGCCCCATCCGACGCTCCGATGCGAGGGTGTGGCGGGCCGTCCGGCGCCGCAACCAGGTGTGGCTCTCCCCGTGGGACGCGACGGTGCCGCCGGGGGCCGATGCGCGACCGACCACGTTCGGCACCCTGGTCCGCAGGCTGGCCAAGGCCGCGCGACGCGGCACGACGTACCCCTTCGTCATCGAGGTCGACGGCCGCTTCGCGGGCCAGGTGAGCATCAACAACATCGTGCGCGGGTCGGCGCAGTTCGCGTCGGTGGGCTACTGGATCGACCAGGAGTACGCCGGGCGCGGGGTGATGCCGCGCGCCGTCGCGATGGCGGTCGACCACTGCTTCTTCACCGCCAAGCTGCACCGCCTCGAGGTGTGCATCCGGCCGGAGAACACCAACTCGCTGCGGGTCGTCGAGAAGCTCGGCATCCGCGAGATCGGCTACGCGCCCCGGTTCCTGCACATCGACGGCGAGTGGCGTGACCACCGGATCTTCGCCATCACCCGCGAGGAAGCCCCACGCGGTCTGCTCGCCCGCCTCGAGGAGTCGGGCGGGGACGCGTCGGCCGCGCGGTAGCCGGTCGCGGATGTCACACGTTGTTCGGCGGTCTGGCGGGCCGGTCGCGGATGTAACACGCTGTTCGCCGATCTGGCGGGCCCATCGCAGCTGTAACACGTCGTTCGGCGGTCTGGCGGGCCGATGACGGCGCTGGGAGACCCTTGCATCGGGGCCGAAGAGACGCGGTCGTCCTGCCAGATCGGCGAACAGCGTGTTACAGCCGCGCCCGACCGCCGGCCCGGCAGTCCCCAGAAATCACACCAGTCACACGCGTCATTCTGTGACACACCGATAGACATACGTCCCGAACTGCGCTACCCGGCCTAGCCTCTCGCTTGTGGACCTGAGCGCGTTGATCTTCGTCGCCCTGGCAGTTGCCTGGGCCGTCTACCTCGTCCCCAAGGCGCTCAAGCACCACGAGATCGATCGGGTGAGCCGGTCGGTCGACAGCTTCTCCGACCGGGTCCGCGTGCTCGCCCGCCGCGAGCCGGTGTCGGCGAACCGGGCCGAGCTGGTCGTCCGGAGGTCCGGTACGACGCGCGGGGCGACCGCCGAGACCGACCCGATCGAGTCCGCGCCCCCTGTCGAGAGCGTCGCGCCCGCTCCGCTGACCCCGGCACAGCTCCGGGCCCGCAAGCGGGCCGCGGCGCGGGCCGCCCAGCGTCGGCGCCGGGTGCTCGGCACGATCCTGCTCGCCAACCTCGTCGTAGTCGGGCTCGCCGTCGCGGGCGTCGTCGGCTGGGCCTGGGAGTCCGCGCCGGCCACCCTGCTCGTCGCCTGGCTCGTCGCCTGCCGGCTGATGGTGCGCAAGGAGCGCGCGGTCCACACGGCACCGGTCCGGAAGCGGCGTACCACCCTCGCCGACGAGGCGATGGCGGAGGAGGCCGACGACAACACCGACGAGATCCCCGCGGTCCTGGCCGACGTCGTCGACGAGCCCGTGCCCGGCGGCTGGGACCCGGTGCCGGTCACCCTGCCCACCTACGTGGCGAAGGCCGCCGCCGGACGCACCGTCCGCACCATCGACCTCGACTCCACCGGCGTGTGGAGCTCCGGCCGCAACGAGGCCGACTCCGAGCTCGCCCGCGAGGCCGACCAGCAGCGCGCCGAGCCGACCGAGCCGGAGCGCCGCCGGGCGACCGGAGCCTGATCTCCGGGTCGTCGCGGAGGGGCCACCTGGATTCGGAACGGCCCACCCACGGGTGCTACCGTTTCCCCTCGTTTGGGGCTGTGGCGCAGTTGGTAGCGCGTCTCGTTCGCAATGAGAAGGTCAGGGGTTCGAATCCCCTCAGCTCCACAATGTGATGAGTCGCGACATAGGTCTCACCTGAGTCGCGACATGTGTCATCGAGAGAGCCCCGGGCCATCGGCCCGGGGCTCTCTGCGTGGTGCGCCAGACGCGGCGTCAGGCACCGGGGTCCTTGGACGACGGGCGGGCGGCCGGGACCGTCGTCCCCGGCTCTTGGGACTTTGGGCTCTCACCCCGTGACCGCGACGGGACGAGGCTGATCTCAGAGTCACGACCGAGGAGGCACCGTGATGTCCGCAGGCACTGACTACGACTCCGGCGCACCGACCATCGAGGTGCGCATCTACCGAGACAGCCGACTTCTGGTCCGAGAGCTCTGTGAGAGCGAGGAGGAGGCGCGGGCCGTGGCGGATCAGTGGTCCGACGTCGGGAACGTGTACGTCCGCGTGGACGACCTGTCCGCGCACCACAGCCCGGACGACGTCCTGGCGCCCGACGAGCTCCCGACCGGTGGCGGCGAGAGCCGCTCCATCGCCTCGGCACCGATCCCCGGCTACGGCACGGAGTAGAGCTCCACCCTGAGCTGGGCGGCGAGAGCGTGGACGTACTGATGAGGATGAGCCTGCCGAGGCGCCTGGCGACGGTCGCGGTGCTGGCGCTTGCCCTGCTCGCACTCTTCTCCGCGGTGAGCGCGGCTCCCGCGAGCGCGCGGCTCCGGGATCCGTTCAGTCGCGAGATCGTCCGACCCGGCGACGTGGACGCCGATCCGTACCACATCGAGCACGTCTACGAGGTGCAGCGTCGCCTCAAGCGCGCGGGCCTCTTCGACGTGACACCGAACGGCCGGTTCGGCCCGGTCACCGAGGCCGGGGTGAAGGAGTTCCAGACGCGGAACGGCCTCGAGCCGACCGGGGTCGTCAACGCGCCGACGTGGCGGCTGCTGATCAAGCAGACCGTGCGCGGCAGGAGCGGCGTACCGAGTGGCTGCAAGGACGCGGGCTGGCACGCCTGCTACAGCCGGTGGTGGCACCAGGTGAACCTCTACCACGACGGTCGCCTGCTCAACTCCTGGTTGGTACGCGGCGGTGCGGCCTCGACGCCGACCCGCACCGGGAAGTTCCGCGTGTACTACCGCGACATCGACCACGTCAGCAGTCTCTTCGACGCCCCGATGCCGTACTCGCAGTTCTTCTCCGGCGGCCAGGCCCTGCACGGGTCGCGGCTGATGATGGACCCGTACGTCGGGCACAGCCACGGCTGCGTGAACTTCTGGACCGAGGACGCGCGGCAGCTCTGGGCACTGACCTCGACCAGGACCCTGTGGGTGCACGTCTACGGGCGGTGGAGCTAGGGCTCCTACTGCCGCCAGAGCCCGGCGTACTTCAAGCCGTTCGAGACGTACGCCGATACCGCCCGGGTCAGCCGCCCGGCGGCGGTGTTCGTGTTGTACGCCGACTGGTACCCCAAGCTCGTCGCGTTGTGGATCGCCGACCAGTTGCTGCCGACGCTCTGCGCGAAGACGACCGAGAACCGATTCACCGAACCGTCCCTGTAGACGTCCACGTAGGTCAGCTTGCGCCCTGCCGCCGTCTGCTGGTTGAAGTAGGTCTGGTAGTTCGATTCCAGGACGGTCGAGGACAACGTGAACGAACCGACCGAGACCCGCTCGTAGAGCGCGGTGTAGTAGCGCGAGCCGTTCACCACGACCACCGACACGTTGGTCGGCACGTAGCCCTGGCCGGTCCAGGTGTTGAAGTTGGACTGGTGGGTGGCCGCTGACACGCCGTGGTAGGCCCTCCACGCCGGACCGGTGGTGTTGGTGAAGACCGCGGAGTACCGCACCGCACCGCTTTGGAGATAGCTGTCGACGTGCGTCAGGCGATAGCCGGCGCCGGTGAAGGTGTTGAACGCCGTCTGGTACTCGGACCCGGTGAGGTTGTGACGCGCTGCCCACGCCAGGCCGGACTTCGGGCGCCAGACGCTGGCAACGTAGGCCTGCGAGTTGTAGTCGACCTGCTGGCGCCACACCTGCCGGTAGCCCGCCAGGGCGATGTCGTCGAACTCCTCCTGGTAGCAGCCGAGCTTCACGCCGTGCCGCGCGAATTCGGCGCCGCCGGGCACCACCCGGTTCCAGCCGCATCCGTTGGGCTGGATCAGGCTCCAGTCCGAAAGGGCGCCCTCACTGCTGTTGGTCAGGCTGGCGAACCCCGGCGCCCCGCCCGGTCCGTAGTTGTTGGTGTAGGTCCGGGTGGTGGCGTGGTTGAACAACAGCGGGACGCCCTGGGCAGGCGCATCCGACGTTCCGAAGCCCTTCTTGGTGGCGAGGTGCAGGTGCAGGTGCGGACCGTAGGAGTTGCCGGTGTTGCCCGAGTAGCCCAGGAACTGGCCCTGCTTGACGAAGATGTTCAAGTTGTCCGCTGCTGACGCCGGGCACAACGACGTGCTCGGGCTGCCCGACTTGAAGTGGGCGTACAGCGCCACCTCGCCCGTTGCGTGCTCGATGTAGAGGTGGTTGCCCTCCACCTCCGGAGTCGCGTCCGGAGTGCCGGGGACGTTGTCGACCTGGTCCCGACGACACTTGCGGATGTAGCCGTCGGCCATCGCGTAGAGCGGCGTGCCGAACGTCCAGTACTCGTCGTTGCTGCTGCCGTCGGTGCCGGGCTTGACGTCGGTCCACTTCGAGAGCGAGGAGTTCCACTTGCTGACCACGAGGTCGTAGGCGAAGCGCTGGTTCTGCGCACCGCGGTGGTGGGTGTCGTGTCCGGGGCCGTTCTCGTGGCCGATGATGTTGACCCAGTAGCCGCCGCTGACGGCACTCGCGGGGAAGCGGTAGCCGCCGGATGGCGTCTTGTTCTTGTACTCCGTGAGGGTCCGGTTGACGACGACCGGGTCGTAGCCCTCGAAGTAGAGGGTGAACCGGATGCTCGGCGCGATCGGGAACGTGAATCGCCGGTACTCCGGCACGATGAGGAACAGGGTGTCGCCGGCACCGATGCTCCTGAACATTCCATAGCTGTAGGGGCTCAGCGACGAGCCCGGGTACGACGTGGTGATCGACTTGAGCGTGACGCCGTGGGCGTCCGGCGCCGTCACCTTCATGTCGACGTTCACCCGCCACGTCGGCGACGCGTTGGCCGTCGTGGGTGCGACGCGCTCGATGTACAGACCGACGTTGCCGTACGCCGGCGCGACCTGGCTGATCGTGACGCCGGACGGGCCGGCGGCCTGAGCCGACCGGGCCGACGTGAGCACCACCGGCAAGACGATCGCGAGAACTGCCCCGAGTGCCAGAATTCGATGGTTCCTGATCATGAGGAATCCCCATCCCTTGGCGGGCGGTCGGCCGGGAGCGGCCGACTCGAATGAGCTAGGGCGCGCGCCGGTGGCGCGACAATAGGCCTTTGGGATGATGCTCAGGTAGCCACAACCGCCACCGTCGCAGCCACCGTCACGGTCGCTGCGGTGAGCAGCCACTGCAGAGCGGTGAGCAGCCGGGACGGCTCGTCGCCGGGCTCGGCAGCGTCTCCTCCGACGACGCCCGACACGGTTCGCGCCAGTACGACGACCGCGAGCCCGCCGAGCGCGCCGGCGGTGGTCCAGTACCGGGAGCCGGCGAGGTGCACGAACGGCTGGGTGAGCAGCGCGAGGAGCCCGACCTTCAGCAGCACCGCGACCAGCTGGTCGCTGTAGCGGCGACCGCTGACGACCAGCAACGCCGCAGCGACGAGCCACGAGACCGGTCCGAAGACCCGGAGGCTGAGGTCCCGCGCGACCCACTGCCAGAAACCCCGGTCGTGCGGGGCGTCCGGCGGTTTCAGCAGCGAGCCGAAACCGTCGATGCCCCGGTAGCGCTCGAAGTTGTCGACCACGTCTCGCGCATAGCTGCGCGGTGTCACGTCATCCCGGGCGTGCGCCGACATCTGGTCGAGCACCGACACCTCGCCCTCGCCGGTGGCCCGGTCCACCTCGCGGGCGTAGCGCACGGGCGCGAACCACACCGTGCTCCCGGGGTCGCAGGGGCCGAAGCACACCTGGTCCCGCTCGCCGAAGGTGTTCGCCATCGCGGTCGGGACGGAGGTCGTGGTGACCACCCGGTCGTCGAGCGCGATCGAGGCGCTGACCGACCAGGGCAGCAGCAGGCCGGCGAACGACCCGGCGGCCGCGGCCAAGGGGAGTACGGCGGCCCCGAGCGGCCGCCGTCCTTCCCTCCGGTACAGCGACCACAGCAGCACCGCGATCGCGGTGCTGCTGTGGTCGCTGTACCGGAGGGAAGGACGGCGGCCGCTCGGGGCCGCCGTANTGCGCTCGACCGCAGATACACCACAGCGATACCCAGGAAGCCCAGCCACCATCCGTCGCGCACCGTCGGCGGCTCGCCCTCGCGCGCGGCCCGGAGCACGTCGACCAGTCGAGCCAGGAGCACGACCAGCACCAGGCCCGCCAGCAGGTCGCCGTACGCCGTGAGGGAGAGGAGCACCCACACCGGCACCAGGGCGGGGAACGCGCAGAGCGCGATCGCGAACCAGCGTCCCAGTGCGCGTCGTGCGGCCAGGACCGCGAGCACGAACACCCCGCCGGACACCAGCCCCAGCCAGACGCGGGCGGCCGTGTCGTCGGCGTCGGGCGCGACCAGGTAGAGCGGTGCCAGCACCAGGCCCATGCCCGGCATGAACCAGCCGCTGCCGACGACGTTGCGGGAGAGCTCGGCTCCGTCCGGGCCACGCAGTGCCACCACGTCCCGCACCAGGTTGGCGAGCGCACAGCCGGCGTCCCGGTAGGCCACCTCGTCGCCGCGGAGCGGGAGATCGGCGACGCGCCAGAACAGCACGACCTTGGCGACCAGCGCCACCAGCACGCACGCGCTCAGCAGCGGGTCGGCCCGGACGCCCCGCGGCAGCAGCGTCGTCACCCGTACTCCGTCGAGGGCGCCCAGTCGTCCGGGAAGCGCTTGGTGGTGCGGGGGTCGGTGCACGCCGGGTCGTCGCCGGCCAGCGGCACGGCCGGCAGCCTCAGTACGACGGTGCCCCGCACGATCGCGTCCGACGGCAGGTCCGGGAACGGGGTCACCGTGGCTGCCCGCCGCGGCAGCCCGGCGCGGTCGAGCGCCGCCCCGAGCCGGCGTCGTACCTCGGCGGCCCCGAGCTCGTCGTAGTGGAGGGTCAGCACCCGCTGCCCGTCGACATCGCCGTCCGAACGGACCTGGTACGGGAAGTCGAAAGTGAGGCCGCGGTGGAGCGGGTAGCAGCCGAGCTCGATCGTGTCCGGGGGCAGAGGTGGGCGGTAGTCGCCGGACGGCACCGCGCGGCCGAGCGCCGGACTGACCAGGATCGCGACCACGGCCAGCACCACCGCGGCGACGACCAGGACCGTCGCGGCGATCCGGTGGGTGCGCAACGACAGCCCCAGCCTCCGGGTCTCCGCGACCAGGCCGGACGTCACCGCGGGCTCGGGGATGAGGTCACCCGTGTCGTGCAGGTCCTGGCGCAGCCGTTGCTCGATCCGGCTGTCGTCGTGGGTGGGAGGGTTGGCCACGTCCCTTCAGATGCCGCGGGGATCGCGCGCGGTTGGTTCCGCCGCCCGGGGCCGGCCGACCTGGCATCCTGCTCCTTGCGAAAGGAGGAGCGATGGCAGCCGAGAACCACGACCCCCACGTCCTCGAGGACGGGCACGCGCCGACCCCGTTCACCGCGGCCGAGATCCGGGACGCCTGCCGGCCGGGGCGGACGATCACCGTCCGGATCGACGCGGACGGTGAGACGCCGTTCCACCGGGTCACCCGTTTCGTCGAGTGCGACGACACCGGCGCCACCTTCGAGCAGTCCCGGCTCTCCGTCGACGGCGCCCCCCTCGACGAGCGGGAGGTCGACCGGGTCCTCTGGCTCGACCTCCAGTCCCACGCCTCGTTCCCCGCTCAGGACACGACGATCGAGCCGGAGCGGATCGACACGGCGATCGGGACCCTGGACTGCCTGCGCTACACCGTGCGGAGGGCTGGGAGCGAGCACGTCTTCTGGTTCGCCACCGGCCTGCCCGGCATGCCCGTCCGGATCGAGACCCGCACCGACGGCCGGGTCGTCATGACCTCCGCGGTCGTCGACCACGTCCGGCCGTGAACGGTTCGGCGTCCGTACGCCGGCTCGTCACGCCGAGCGCGCGGCGACCTCTCCGATCCGGCGGAGGTCGGCCTCGAGCGCGGCTCTGCGGTCGCGGTGCGGCGGCACCATCCGCGCCATCAGCCACTCCCACCACGCCGGAGAGCTGACCAGCTCGTAGGTCTGCGTGATCCGGGTCCCGCCGGGAGTGGGCGTGAGCACGAACCGCCACGCGGTGCTGTCGGGGAACCGCCGGCTCGCGATGGTGCGCCAGGCGATGACGTGCTCGGGCTCGAGCTCGGTGATCTCGCTGGTCCGGCTCCAACGGAACACCGACCACCTGTTGCCGCCGCGGAAGCGGGCGCCGTACGACGCCGACGTGGCACCGTCCAGCCAGGCGACCCGCCGGCACTCGTGGCTCCACTCCCCGGTGCGGGTCACGTCGACGACCACCTGCCACACGGCGGCGACCGGCGCAGGCACCTCCACCTCGACCCGGCTGCTGCGGGGGATCTCCTTCGTCGCGCCCACCTGCTCCTCCTACTCCGACCCCGGGTCGTCGCCGACCAGCCGGTCGATGGTGTCGACGATCCAGTCCTCGTACTGCTGCGCACTCCAGCCGCGCAGCCCGGTGAGCATCCGGTAGATCCCGATGTCGGTCACCGCCCACAGCCCGTCCGCCTCCCGCGCGGTGACCGGGCGCCCCGCGATGAGCGACATGCCCTCGGTGATGTCGGCGTGGCGCCCGACCTCACGCCGGCTCATCAGGCGAGCGAGGTCGGGGTCCGACGCCGCCGCCTCGCGCAGCGCGAAGTTCACGCCGGCGGTGCGGCCATGGATCTCCGTGAGCAGGCGACCACCGGCTCGGAGCCGCTCCGCGCGGCTGCCGGTGCCGAGCGCCGTGAACATCGCGCGCCGGTCGAGCGGGACCGGCTGGTCGTCGCCCACGACGGCCACGTCGATCGCTGCCATCAGCAGGTCGCTCTTCGAGCCGAAGCTGGCGTAGACGGTGTCGACGGAGACCCCGGCCTCCTTGGCCACGTCGCGCATTCCGGTGGCGGCCCAGCCCCGCTCGCCGAAGAGACGGCCGGCGGCGGCGACGACGGCCGCGCGCGTCTCGGCGGCCTGCTGCTGGCGACGCGGGGAGCGGTACTCGCGGCGGGGCTTCTGCTGGGAGGTGCTCATCGACGGACGGCGTCACGTGCCGCAGGGTCCGGCTGCCAGACCGCTGCCGTACGACGTCGGTAGGCCCGGGCGAACCCGTGCAGCAGGAGGAAGCGAGGCACGGGCGGCACGACGCCGGTCACCACCCGGTAGCCGTCCGGGTCGATCCCGTCGAGGAGCCAATGACCCTCGAACCCGAGCTCGGCGAAGGACTTCGACTTGATGTTGTGCTCTCGGTCGATCGCCCGCCATTCGCCGTCGGTGATGGTCGCCGACACGACGGGCATCGCCTCGGCGACCTCGCGCTCGAGGTGCGGGAACAACACCGCGGCGAGGTCGTCGAGCGCCGCCACCAGCTCGGCCCGGGTCCGGTCGTCGTCGGTGGCGGCGTACCGCTCCGCCGCGCTGCGCAGCCGGGAGGCCGCCGGCTCGATCCGCTGGTGGTCGGCCTCGAGGGAGTCCAGCAGAGCGGTGGCCGCCGGGTTCTTCGCGCGCACCGCCGGCCACAAGCCCTCGTCCTCGCTCGTGTGGTGCCGGTGGAGGAAGTCCATCAGCCAGGTGACGTGCCGGCCCAGCGCGCGCCGCTGGCCGCCGACGGGAGGAGGCACCGCCGCCGCCGTCTCCCGGGCCCGCAGCAGGTCACGCTGCAGCGCGCCGTGCACGATCCCCATCATCCGGGTGTCCGCTGGATCCGTCGGCTTCGTCATGGCGAGCCCTTCCCGTTGCTCCTGGGGAAAGGCTAGAACCGACCCATATTCATTACAAGGCAGTTCTGGTAAATTTCTGGCGTCTCGCGGGGGCGGGCGTGATCACCACACGACGCCGCGGTCGACCACCAGGTTCGCGCCCGTGACCGATGCCGCGGCGTCGGAGGCGAGGTAGAGCAGGTTCTCGGCCACCTCGATCGGGGGCATGAAGCCCGGCATCACCGACTGGCTCTTGGCGACCAGGTTCCAGTCGGCCGTGGCCGGCAGGCCGTGCGCGGCGGCGTGGATCATCGGGGTGTCGATGCCGCCGGGTGACACGCAGTTGACCCGGACGCCCTGGGTGCCGAGCTCGACCGCGAGCGAGCGCATCCCGAGCAGCAGGGCGGCCTTCGACGCGCAGTACTGCGCGTTGTAGGGCTGTCCCATCACCGCCGAGATCGACGCGACCGAGACGATGTTGCCCTTGCTCTCGATCAGGGCCTCGGAGAACCCCTGGGCGAGCAGCAGCGGCGCGAGCGCGTTGACGTCGAAGTGCCGCCGCAGTCCGGCGGCGGTGAGGGTGCCGAGCTCCGCGAACTGCTGGACGCCGGCGACGTTGCAGAGCACGTCGAGGCCGCCCAGCTCCTCGAGCGCGTCGGCGACGAACGCATCGCGCGCCGCGTCGTCGGAGAGGTCGCAAGCGACGACCCCGTCTCCCTCGGCCACGTCGGTGGCGACCACCCGGGCGCCCTCGGACCGGAACAGGTCGGCGACGACCTGGCCGAGGCCGCCGGCAGCCCCCGTCACCACCACCCGTCGGTCGGGGAATCTCTGGGCACGCTCAGCATCAGTCATGGCCACAGAATAGAACAGGTTCTAGTATGGCGCGGTGGAGAAGATCGATCTGCTGATCTGGACCGACGCGGCGGCAGCCGCCGCACCGAGCCTGCAGGTGCCGGGGCTCCGGTCCGTCCAGGTGTCGACCGCCGCCGACCTGCCGGGCGCGCCGCTGCTGATGGGCAACGGGTCGGCGCTCCGCGGCTTCGCGGAGGTCTGGGTCGACTCGGTCGACGTGTGGCCGGCGATCGTCGATCAGGTCCCCGGCGACGCCTACCTGGTGACCGAGTCGGTGCCGCAGCCGGTCGAGCCGGGCGAGTGGCTGACCCACTTCACCTGGTTCCCCAAACCGGACCGGCTGTCGGAGGAGGAGTTCTTCCACGGCTGGCACACCATCCACACGCCGTCGTCGGCCGGCCTGCACCCGCTGCGGCAGGGCTACGTCCGGGACGCGGTCGCCCGGACCCTCACGCCGGGGTCCGCGCCGGTCCGCGCGATCGTGAGCGAGTTCTTCGCCGAGGACGTCTACCTCGACCCGTCCCGCCTCTTCGGTACGCCGGACGAGCTGATGAAGACGGTCGAGGAGCTGCCGCTCTACGCCGACCAGGCCGACATCTCGAGCTGCCCGCTCAGGCAGGTCCGGTCGCGGCCTCGAGGATGAGGTCGACCATCGCGCGGTTGCCGTCGCTGGTCAGGTGGACGCCGTCGGAGGCGAAGTACTCGGGGTGTCCCGCCGCCGCCCGGTGGAAGTCGACCACCCGGACGTTGGAGTGGTTGCGCGCCACCGTGGCGATGGCATCGACGCTGGTGCTCTCCCAGCTCCGGTTGACGCGAGGCGTGATGAGGAAGATCCGCGCTGCTTCGTGCTCCTCGCAGAACCGCGCGAGCGACTCGGCGTCGATCGCGCCGTTGGTCCCGATCCCGAGGACGTAGTTGCCGGTCGGCCGGTTGAACTGGCTGTAGGACCGGGCGATGTCCAGACCGGTCCAGGGCTGGCGGCCGACCTCCGCGTTGATGGTGATCCGGGGCACCTCGGAGCTGAGGAGCTGCGCGATGTCGATCATGATCGAGTCGCCGATCGCCACCGTCCGCCGGCCCACGAGCGGTGCCTGCGGGTCGGGTCGGTCGCGCCGGGTTCGCGGCACCCGGTCCCAGGGGTCGCCGCCGGCGGGAGCCGGTCGGCCGGTGTGGCTGCCGACCGGGGCGGGGCCGGTCACAAGGGTGCTCGGGCCGTGGTCGACCGGGGGAGGCGTGTTGACGCCCGCCAGGGCCAGGCAGGCGAGCAGGGCGGGCGACAGGGCGAAGACGAACGCCGGCCTGCGCCACCGTCGCGGCAGGCCGCGGATCGCCGCCCCGACAGTGCGGAGCGTGGGACGCAGGCCCCGGCGCCGTACCGGGCCTTCGACGAACCGGTAGGAGAGCTCGGCGCACAGCAGGGTGATGGCGACGACCGCGGCGCTGCGGCCGGGTGAGTAGCGACCGAAGTCCTGGGCGGTCGAGAGGGCCACGAGCACCGGGTAGTGCCACAGGTAGACCGAGTACGAACGACGCCCGAGCGCGCCGACCGGTCCGGCGTCGACGCGGACCGCGAGCCGCGACACCGAGCGGGCCTGGAGCGACAAGATCATGCCGGCGGCGGCGACCGCGGCGAGCAGGATGCCCCCGCGGTAGGCGAACGCCGAGGTCTCCGGCAACGACGAGGCCAGCAGGAGGAAGGCTCCCGTCGACGTCGCCAGGGCGAGCCAGGCCCGCCGGCTGTCGAGCACGACGTCCACCCGCCCGGGGGTCCTCTCCTCGGCGCCCCCCAGGTGGAGAGCCAACGCCAGGAACGCCCCGATGAGCAGCTCGCCCATCCGGGTGTCGGTGCCGAGGTAGCTGCGGTTGGGGTCGGCGGCGTCGTAGAGGACCGCCATCAGCGTGGCCGACCCGATGATCGCGACGCCGACCGTGGCCAGGATCGCGTCCCGCTTGCGGACCAGCGCCAGCAGCGCGAGCAGCGCCAGCGGCCAGACGAGGTAGAACTGCTCCTCGATGGCCAGGGTCCACAGGTGCGCGAGCGGCGACGGCAGCCCGAAGGAGTCGAAGTACGACACGTCGTGGAACGCCATCCACCAGTTGCTCGCGTAGGCGAAGGCCGCGACGCCGTCGCCCCGCACCTTCGTCAGCAGGTCCGGTGCGAAGAGCATCGACCAGGCCAGGCTCAGGATCACCACCGTGTACGCCGCAGGCAGCAGCCGCCGCAGCCGCCGCACCCAGAAGGCGGCGAGGTCGGCCGTGCCGCGGGCGTCGATCTCGGCGAGGAGGAGCCGGGTGATCAGGTAGCCCGACAGCACGAAGAAGAGCGTCACGCCGAGGAAGCCGCCGCCGAGGAACGGCACTCCGAGGTGGTAGCCGACGACGGCCGCCACGGCGACGGCGCGCAGCGAGTCGAGTCCCGGGATCCGACCCGTCAGCTGTGCTGCCCGGCTCCGGTCGTCGGAGGGCATCTCGGTTCCTCGTCCTCGTCGTGAAGTCGCCAAAGGGTGCGCGAAAACCCAGTCCCCACGGGCATTCTCGGCGCGAGGGCCATTCTCCACCCGGCAGCCCGCCGACGTGGAATATCGGGCTACTTCGAGACGGCGCGCACGAGCAACCGGAGGAGCACGGTGGCGACCGTCTTGATCGCCACCTTCTCCACCAGCGGCAGCCGCTGGTCGGCGCTGATGGCCCAGTCGATGCGGGTGCCGGCGCCCTCCGCCGTCAGCGAGACCTCGCCGCGGTAGTTCTTGAACGGCACCCCACCGAGCGCCTTGTAGCCCAGTGCCCGCCCCGGCTCGAACCGGGTGATCTCCTCGACGATCGCGGGCGCCGGGCCGGGGGCCTTGATCTTGCGGACCGCTCCGACGCCGTTGCGGTCGCCGGAGCCTTCGGTGGTGACGGAGACCGACATGCCGGGGCCCCACGTCGCCATGGCCTCGTGGTCCGCGAGCGCGGCCCAGACCTTGTCGACGGGGGCTGGGACGACGGCGGTGGCTACGGCTCGCATGCCCGCACCGTAGCGGTGAGCCGACCCGCGCCGCTCAGAGGCCGAGGTCGCGCCGCTCGCTGACGGTCACGTCGCCGTCGGTGTCGAGCTCGATCGTCGCGTAGCCGGTCTGGAGCCCGGACCCGACGTCGACGTACTGGAGCTGGACGCTGACGGGCTTCAGCGGAACGGAGAACGGCGTGGAGAACCGGTTGTAGGTCGGGCTCTCCTCCACGCCACCCGAGGTGCCGAGCTGGTTGACGACCGTCCAGGTCACCTCGTCGCCGTCGGTGTTCCAGATGACCTGGGGTGCTGCCGGGTCGTGCAGGTGGCCGATGTTGATGATGCCCGGCGGCAGGTCGGGGATGCCGTCGTCGTACGGCGAGGTCTCGCGGCCGGCCGCGTCGTCCAGGACGTCGAGGTCCTCGACGCCCAGGTAGCCGGCGACGGAGGCGGGCTGGTGCAGCAGCACCACCACCGGCCCCGCGCCGGAGCGGTCGATCTCGTCCCGGAGGGCTGCGCCCAGCTCGGTCTCCGAGACCCCCGACTCGTTGATCACCAGGCCGCCGAACAAGGTCTTGAACGCCGGGTCGTTGGCTGCGACGACCTCGATGCCGTCGACGTCCGTCGGGTCGAAGTCGGGGTTGGCGACGTCGTTGTCGATCAGCTGGTCGACGGTGATGTCGGTGTCGTGGTCGCCCTTGACGGCCACGGTCGGGATCGGGCCGCTCGCGGCTGCCTCGTCCTCCACGAAGCCGGCCTCGGCGACGGTCCCGTTGGAGGTGATGTCGCCGGAGATCGTCCGCATGACGAAGGACTCGGCGCCCAGCGTCTCGACCAGCAGCCGGTACAAGGTGGTCCGGACCGCGGTGCCGACCAGGCTGCCCTGGGGGTCGGCCTCGGCGATGATGATGCGCTCGCCCTCCTGCGGGGCGAGATCGTCGGCCCGGTCGGCGAACGCGATCCGCAACGACGCCTCGGCCGCCCGCTCGTACTCCGCGGTCCGCGCCCGGATGCGTGAGGAGTTCTTCTCGAGGAACGGCTGGACCTGACGCGCGACCTCGAGCGCCTCGGGGCTGCTGAAGGACAGCCCGTCGACGCCCGGCATCGGGTAGGTCTCCGCGACCTCGACGTTGCCCTCCCACCGGTCGAACAGGACCGCGGCGGCCGTGACGGAGGCCGCGGTCGCCAACGCCACGGCGCCCGTTCCGAGCGCGATCGCCGCGGGACGCCGTACTCCCGCAGGGAAGCGGGGGCGCCCTCGGAACACGCCGGTGAGGACGCCGCCGCCGACGAGCAGGGCCGCCAGCTCCCACCACAGGAACCGGCGCCAGAACTGCTGCTCCAGCTCCTCGCCGTAGGCGCGCGCGACCTCGCCGGGATCGTTGACGAACGCTGCGTTCGCCTGCACGAACCGCGGACTCACGTACGACGACAGGGTGCCGCCCGCTTCCGGGGCGCCGGTGACCCGGATCTCGGCGCCGAACCCCGCCGCGCCGGTCTGCTCCCAGTACAGGCTCCCCAGCACGCCGGTGTCGAGCGTCGAGACGCCGTTGTGGGTCAGCGACACCTCGACCGGGACGGTCCCGATCCGGTCGTCGAACCGCGCGGCCTCCACGGCGCGCTCGGCGGCCAGGGGCGCGGAGACCAGCGCCGCCACCGCGCCGTACGCCAGGAACGTCGCCGCCAGGCGACCGGCTCTCCTGGTGTCGATCTTCATCCCTCGGAGGCTACCGACCGCAGTGCCGCGGTGTGCCGCGGTGTGCCGCGCTGCGCCTACGCGAGGCGTGGCTGCGGCGATAGCCTCTCGTCGCAGAGGTGACCGAATGGCGTCAGCACACGGGTCGCCGCCGACCGCGGCCTCGGAGCGGTCTGCGGAGGCGTGGTCCGAGGCGCGGTACTTCATGCCTTCGGCGCTGCTCACCCGGCCGCCGGACGCGCCGCGCTCGTGGCGGTCCGAGGCGACGATGGTCCTGATCGACATCTCCGGCTTCACCGCGCTCTCCGAGCAGCTGGCGGCGCGTGGTCGGGTCGGCACCGAGGACCTGATCGCCACGCTGAACGAGACCTTCACCGCGCTCCTGACTGCGTCGCAGGACGGCGGCGACGTCCTCAAGTTCGTGGGAGACGCGCTCCTGCTGAGCTATCGCGGTGCCGAGCACCAGCTGCGCGCGTGCCACGCCGCGCAGGCGATGCAGCGAGAGCTGTACCGGGTCGGTTCGGCGCGGTTGGCCGGGGCGAAGGTCACGCTGCGGATGTCGGTCGGCGTCCACACCGGGGCCTATGACCTCCTGTTGACCGGCACCGACCACGTCAACCTCGTGGTCCACGGTCCGGCTCTGGACCGGCTCCTGGCGTTGCAGGACAGCGCCTCGACCGGCGAGGTCCTGATCAGTGATGCGACAGCCGCGGCGCTGCCGGACCGCGCGGTCGGCGCGGAGCGCAACGGGGGCCGGGTGTTGGACGCCCTGGACCCGGTTCCTCCGAGCCCGCCGGAGCCGGTGCCGGACCTCGCCGGCCCGGGCCAGCGGCGACTGCTGCCCCGGATCCTGGCGGAACGGCCGGACCTCCTCGCCAGCGAGTCCGATCACCGACGCGCCGCGATGGGCTTCGTCCAGGTCTCGGGGTTCGGCGGCCTGGCGCCGGACGAGCGCGCATCCCGCACCGAGGAGCTGACCCGGGTCGTGGAGACCGCCTGCTCCGCGACCGGCGTCACGCTGCTCTACACGGACATCGCCGGCGACGGCTTCCGCTACTTCCTGACCGCCGGCGCGCCGCGGGCCATGGAGGACGCCGAGGGCCGGGTGATCAGAGCGGCGGCCGCGGTCGTCGCTGCCGACGTGGGCCTCGGAGTGCGGGCCGGCGTCGCGGCCGGCCAGATCTTCGCCGGCGCCGTGGGGGCGCCGTTTCGCAGNCAGATCTTCGCCGGCGCCGTGGGGGCGCCGTTTCGCAGGACGTACACAGTGATGGGGGACGTGGTCAACCTCGCAGCGCGGCTCGCGGCCCGGGCGGAGCCCGGCACGCTGCTGGCGCACCGCCCGATGCTGGACCGCTCCGCCACGGTCTTCACGGCCCGCGAGATGCCGGCACTGACCCTGAAGGGGAAGGCCGAGCCGGTGCCGGTGTCGGCCGTGACCGGGGTGGCCGGACGCCGGGTGCAGGATCTCGGCGCTGTCCCCTTCGCGGGCCGGGAGCGCGAGCTCGCCGTGCTCACCGAAGCGGCCGTCCGGGCGCGATCCGGGACCGGGACCGTGATCGAGGTCGTGGGTGAGCCTGGGCTCGGCAAGTCCCGGCTGGTGGCGGAGGCCGTGGCGATCTCCGGGCTGCCGGTGACCGACGTGCTCCTCGACCCGTACGGCGTGACGGTGGCGTTCCGCGCCGCAGGCGTGCTGGTCCGGAAGGTGCTCGGACTGAGCGGCGCTCTCGACCGGGAGTCCGCAGGGCGCGAGCTCGGCGAGCGGGTGAGGGCGATCGCGCCCGACCTGCTGCCGTGGCTGCCGCTGATCGCAGTGGTGGTCGGAGCGACGGTCCGCGACACCCCGGAAGTGCAGGACCTCGACGTCGAGTTCCGGCCGGCTCGCACCGGGACGGTCCTGGCCGAGCTGCTGCGTCGGGCGCTCCCCGACCCTCGGGTGCTGCTGATCGACGACGCGCACTGGGTCGACCCGGCGTCGGTCGACCTGTTCACGTCGATGTTCAGGGACGTCGGAGATCGGCCCTGGGTGGTGGTGCTGACGCGCCGCGCCGTCCAGGGCGGCCTGCGGTGCGGCGAGAACCTGCCCGGCACGCCGATCACGATGGGTCCGATGGAGGCCGAGGTGCTGGCCGCGCTCGCCCGGACCGGCAGCGCCCGGCCGCTCCTGCCCCGCGCGATCGAGATGTTCGTCGACAGAGCCGCCGGGAACCCGTTGTTCCTGCTGGAGCTGGTGGGTTCGGGCGCCGAGGACTGGGCGTCGTTGCCCACGAAGGTCGAGGAGGTGGTGGCCTCCGGGGTCGACGCGCTGTCGGTGCGGGATCGCGACCTGCTGCGGCGGATGGCCGTCTGGGGCACCCGGATACCGCGGCGGCTCTTCGCAGCGCTCGCGCGCGAGGACGACGAGCTCCGGCCGCTGGCGCGGTTCGTCGAGGACACTCCCGGGGGAGACGTCCTGTTCAGGCGCGATCTCTACCGAGAGGTCGCCTACGAGCAGCTCACCTACCGCCGCCGCCGTGAGCTGCACCGGCAGGTGGCGGCCGTGATCACCGAGCAGCCCGACCTGGCCGGGGCTGCGGCGCTGCCGATGCTCTCGCTCCACCACTACATGGCGGGAGACTGGAGGGCTGCGCGTGAGGCCTCGGAGCTGGCGGCGGAGGCTGCGCTTGCCCAGTCCGCCCACGAGGAAGCGGCCGTCCTGTACGGCCGGGCGATCTCCGCCGGGCGCCGCGCACCCGCGAGCGGCGACAGCCTCCGGCCGCTCTACGTTCGCTGGGCCGAGACGCTGTCGGTCATCGGTCGCTACTCCGAGGCCGCGTCGGCGTACGCCGTCGCCCGACGCGGCGCGACCGACCCGTCCGTGGCCGCCGACCTGACCTGTGCCCTCGCCGGTGTTCGGAACGAGGAGGGTCGCTACGACCTGGCGCTCGCCGCCGTACGGCGGGCGCGGTCCCTGGCAGCGACCCTCAGCGGCGAGGAGAAGCTGATCCGCTCCACGGAGATCGCCCTCCGCGAGGCCGGGATCTACCTGCGGATCGGGCGCGACCGGGAGGCCCTGGACCTGACGCTCGAGGCGGCGGCCGATGCGAAGCGGCTCGGCGAGGGCCCGCAACGGACGCGACTGCTCGCCGGGTGCTACATGCTGCACGACACCCTCGCGAGCGAGATCGACGACGCCGTCCCACTGTTCGGCGATGCCCCGTTGCGGATGTTCGAGGAGCTCGGTGACCAGCGCGGCCGGGTCAGGACTGCGTCGAACCTCGGGGCCATCCGCTACTACGCCGGCGACTGGGCAGAGGCGGTCCGCTACTACCGGCTGACGGTGGATCTGGCGCGGCGGATCGGAGACGTCTTCCGGGTCGCGGCGGGGGAGATGAACATCGGCGAGCTCTACGGCTATCAAGGTCGGCTGGTCGAGAGCAGGGAGCTCCTGAGCTCCAGCGTCCAGACGTTCCTGGCGCTGGGGACACCGCACCCGGCCGCCTACGGCTCCTGCTTCCTCGGCGTGACCGAGACGCGGGCCGGCGACTGGACAGCCGCGGCAGCCTGGTTCGACCAGGCCGAGCAGCTGTTCGCCGAGGGCGGCGAGACGGACCGGCTCGGCGTCGACGAGCTGCTGGTCAGGAAGTGCGAGCTGCTGCAGGCGCGGGGCGCGCACGAGCAGGCGATCGCGGCCGCGTCCGAGATCCTCGACCGCTCCACTCCTGCGGTTGCGCGGCACCGAGCGCTTGCGTGGCGCGCCCGGGCCCTCGCCCAGGCGGCATCGGGCAACCTGGATGACGCGCGCGCCGACGCGGCCCGCGCGTGTGACGAGGCGGCCTTGGCCGACGCTGTCTACGACCAGGCGTTGGTTGCTCTCGTCCGGGCGAAGCTGACCGGCGACGAGGCCGAGGTCGACAGGTGCGAGCAGCAGCTCCGGTCGTTCGGGGTCGTCGACGTGGCGGCGGCCGCGCCGCAGCTCCCCCCGGACCTACGGACAGGTGCAGGGACGGGCCACTAGGCGAGCCCGTCGTCGATCATCTGCTGGAAGTGCTCGACGATGGTCTCCTCGGCCGGGCGGAACTCCAGGCCCAGCTCCTTGCGGGTCCGGCTGTTGTCGAAGGCCAGCGGCCAGCCGACGTTCAGCTCGACGAACTTGCGGGTCATGCCGGCGACCGGGGCGGCCAGCTTGATCATGAACTTCGGCAGCTCGTTGCGAGGGAACGACAGCCGCCGCCCGAACGCGCCGCTCAGGGTCCGGCCGATCTCGAGCATGCTCGTCGTCTCGGCGGTGGTGATGTAGCGGCCGTGCGCCTCGGGGGTGAAGCCTGCCGTGATGTGCGCTCGCGCCACGTCACGGACGTCGACGACGCTGAGCTCGAGCGCCGGCGCGCCGGCGGCGAACGACATGTCGGTGAAGAACCGCATCGTGGCTATCGACCCGGACTTGCTGGAGGTCGTCAGCGACGGGCCGAGGACCAGGCCTGGGTGGATGGTGACCAGGTCCCAGCGCTCCTGCTTCGCCTGGATCGCCCAGGCCTCCTTCTCGGCCACCGTCTTCGAGTAGGCGTACGGCTGGTGCTGCTCGGTGCTGGTGGTGTTCCAGTCGGCCTCGGTGAACGCCGACTTGCCCTTCATGTCCGCGTTGTCGCCGTGGATGGCGACGACGCTGCTGGTGAGGACCACCCGCTTCACCGACGGCGTCGCGTCGACGCTCGCCAGCACGTTGCGGGTGCCCTCGAGGGCCGGGCGGATCAGCTGCCTCTGCGCGTCCTTGATCCGGCCGACGAGGAACGGCGACGCGGTGTGGATGACGAGCTCGCACCCGGCCATGGCCTCGGTGTAGCTGCCCTCGGCGAGAAGGTCGGCGGCGTGCAGCGTCAGCCGGCCGGGGTGCGCCTTCGCCAGGGCGTGCAGGTGCTCCAGGCCGCTGGGCTTCTGCGGGTCGCGCACCGTCGCGCGCACGGTGTAGCCGTCCTCCAGCAGGTAGCGCACGATCCAGCTCGCGATGTAGCCGGTGCCGCCGGTGACCAGGACGGGCTTGGTCGGGTCGATGTCGGTCATGTCACGACGATAGGGGCGTCGCACGGTCGAGGAGCGACCTGACCAGATCGATGAGGCTGCTGACCGGCAGCTCCGGGTCGAACGCGCGTTGGACGCCCAGGCCGATGCCGAGCGCCAGCACCTGGACGGCGGCTTCCTCGGCCGGGAGCGGCAACGCCAGCCTGAGGTCAGCGGCCTGCTGCTCGATCAGGTCCGCGATGGCCGCGGTCAGCTCACGGCGGCGGGCCGCGAGAGCACCGCTGACGCCGGGAACGTGCCGGGTGCTGGTCGCGAACTCGACCTCGAGGGCGGTCCAGCCGACGTCGCCGATGTTGGCCTCGGCCCAGCGGGAGAAGGCGTTCAGCCGGTCCTCGACGGTGGCGGCGTCTGCCACCGCATCGGCCAGCGACAGCGCGCGCTCGAGGTGGAGCAGGTCGAGCACGGCGAGGCCGAGCTCGTGCTTGGTGGCGAAGTTGGAGTAGACCGCGCCCTTGGAGAACCCCGCCTCGGCGGCAACCTTGTCGAGCGAGGTCGCGTTGTAGCCGTCGGCCAGGAACAGGCGATGGGCGGTCTCGACCAGCCGCTGCCGCGTCTGCGCGTGCGACTCCTTGCGCGTGATCCTGCCCACGGCAGAACTCTAGCCCGTTGGGCTACCGCTGGAATCCGAATACCGTTAGTATCCGAAAGATGACGACACGACGCGCCCTCGCAATCGGCTGCGGCGGCACCCTCGGGTTCGCCTGGACCGCGGTCGCCCTGCGGGCCCTCGAGGAGCAGCTTGGCTGGGACGCCCGCACCGCCGAGGTGCTCGTCGGCACCTCGGCCGGTGCCGAGATCGTCGTGGCGCTCGGGTCCGGCCGAACGCCCCAGGACCTGCTCGACGCGCTCGACGGGAGGGACCACGCCGACCCGCTCCTCGCCGCACACGTGGCCGTCCACCCGGGGAGCATGCCGCCGGTTCCCGCGCTCGCGATGCCCGCGCTCGGTCTGGTCCGCGCCGGCATCGCCCGGCGCTCGCCGTACGCCGCGATCGCCGGGCTGCTGCCGCGCGGTCGCGGTGACGCCACCTG
>NZ_JACEHF010000053.1 GCF_014180685.1 Nocardioides pelophilus
TGGCAGCAGATGCTCGACGTCAACCTGACCGGCGCGTTCCTCGGCATCCGCGCCGCCGCCGACGCGCTGATCGCCGCCGGTGGCGGCTCGATCATCAACACCTCCTCGATCGAGGGGCTGCGCGGCACCCCCTGGGCGCACGGCTACGTCGCGTCGAAGTGGGGCCTGACCGGGCTCACCAAGTCGGTCGCGATGGAGCTCGCGCCGCACGGGATCCGGTGCAACTCGATCCATCCGGGCCGGATCAGCACCCCGGCCACCGACCAGATGCCCGAGAACCTGATCCCGATCCCGCTCGGCCGCCCCGGCCGGCCCGAGGAGGTCGCGGCTTTCGTGGTCTTCCTGGCCAGCGACGAGTCGTCCTTCACCACCGGCGCGGAGTTCGTCGTCGACGGCGGCACCGTCATGCACATCCCGACCAACATCTAGCGAAGGACCACCAGCCGCTGCGTCGCCCGGGTCATCGCGACGTAGCGGTCGACCGCTCCTTCGATGCCCCCGCGGCCCGCACCGCCGAACGAGTCGGGATCGACGAGCACGACGAGGTCGAACTCCAGGCCCTTCGACAGCTCCGGAGTGAGCGACCGGACGCGCGACGTCGCCGGCAACGCACCGGCCGGGATGTCGCCGACGCCGATGACGCAAGCGACGCCCTCGGCATGCTCCGCGAGCCAGGAGTCGAGCACCGTCCGCAGGTCCGCCACGTCGCCGTACGCCACGGGTACGCCGGTGCTGCGGACCGAGGTCGGCACGTTGGCGTCCGGGAGGGCGGCCCGGATGACCGGCTCGGCCTCGGTCATCACCTCTTCCGGCGTCCGGTAGTTGATGCTCAGCGAGGCCAGCTCGACCCGGTCGAGCCCGATCCGCGCCAGTCGTTCCTCCCACGACTCGGTGAACCCGTGGCGGGCCTGGGCGCGGTCGCCGACGATGGTGAGGCTCCCGGACGGGCAGCGGATCAGCAGCATCTGCCACTCGGCGTCGGTCAGCTCCTGCGCCTCGTCGACCACGACGTGCGCGAACGGCCCGGCCAGCAGGTCGGGGTCGGCCTGGGGCAGGGCGGCGTCGTCGACGAGGGCGTCGCGGATGCCGTCCTGCCGCAGCTGCGCCAGCATGCCGTCCTCGTCGTCGAGCTGGAGCAGCTCGTCGACCACGCGGTCCATCTGGGCGCGCTCGGCTGCGACCACCGCATCGTGGCGACGCCGGCGGCGGGAGGCCTCGGGGTCACCGAGCCGGTGCCGCGCGGCGTCCAGGAGCGGCAGGTCGGAGGTCGTCCACGCCTGCGGATCGGCGCGCTGCAGCGCGCGCACCTGGTCGGGCTCGAGCCACGGCGCGCAGCGGCGCAGGTACGCCGGCACCTCCCACAGGTCGCCGACCAGGTCGGTCGGCTCGATCATCGGCCAGGCCCGGGCCAGTGCCGTGGTCAGCTCCCTGTTCTGCCGCAGCGCCCGGTGCAGCTGGTCGGTCGGGATCTCCTCCTGGTCCACCTTGTCGGCCAGGATCGTGACCAGCGCTTCCCAGACCTCGTCGCGCGCCTCGTTGTGCGGGGTTCCGGGAGCCGGCGCATCGAACGCCTCCGCCCAGTCGTCGGCGCTGAGCCACAGGTCCACCCACGGGGTCTCGACCTCCATGCCCTCGGTCGGCGGCTCCTCGTAGAGCCGGACGGCCGGCTCGATCGCCCCCACCATCTCCGCGGACGCCTTCAGCCGCGCCACCTCCGGGTCGGTCTCGGTCGCCGCCGCGGCCCCCTCGGGCACCAGGTCGCGCAGGGTGCAGGTCCGCACGCCCTCCTCGCCGAGGCTCGGCAGCACGTCGGCGACGTAGGCCAGGTAGGGCTGGTGCGGGCCGACGAAGAGGACGCCGCCCCGGCGGTGGCCCAGTCGCGGGTCGGCGTAGAGGAGGTACGCCGTGCGGTGCAGGGCCACGACCGTCTTGCCCGTGCCCGGCCCGCCATCGACGACGAGGGCGCCGCGCGACCCGGCCCGGATGATGGCGTCCTGGTCGGCCTGGATGGTGCCGAGCACGTCCTGCATCCGCGGCGACCGGCTGCTGCCGAGACTGGCGATGAAGGCGGACTGGTCGTCGAGCGCGGCGGCGTGTCCGTCGTACCCCTCGGGGGTGAAGACCTCGTCCCAGTAGTCGCTGATCCGGCCCAGGGTCCAGCGGTAGCGGCGCCGGCTCGCCAGGCCCATCGGGTTGGCGTGGGTCGCACCGAAGAACGGCTCCGCCGCGGGCGAGCGCCAGTCGACGAGGAGTCGCCGACCGTCGCGGTCGGTGAGGCCGGCGCGGCCGACGTACACCGGCTCGCTGCCGTCGGAGCCGACCATGTGTCCCAGGCACAGGTCGAGGCCGTACCGGCGCAGCGTCCGCAGGCGCGCGGTCAGCCGGTGCACCTCGAGGTCGCGGTCCATCGCCTCCTGGCCGGCGCCGCCCGACTCCCTGCGGGCGGCGTCGAGACGGTCGGAGAGGTCCGCGACCGACTGCTCCAGGCTCCTCGCGATGGCGGCGAAGTGCCGCTCGTCGTCCGCGATCAGGGCAGGGTCGGCCTTGGCGGCAAGGCTGGTGGGCAGGTCGAAAGCGCTGGTGGCCAGCGGGTTCACGTCATCGGCTCCGATCGCGGCGTTCGATCAAGGGGGCTACGGCCGGTGATTGTGGGCCCTGACGGGGGTCTTGCGGCAAGCCCCCCTGAGCGCTATACCTTGAGAGTGGAAAGGAGCGGGACTCCTTTCCACTCTCGTTTTTCAGGCAAGGCCCGTCAGGTCAGCCGCCGCGCGACATGGTCCGCGAGCACCGAGAGCGGCAGCGCCCCCGACTCGAGCACCGCGTCGTGGAAGGCCTTGATGTCGAACCGGTCGCGCTGGCGCTGCTTCGCCGCGTCGCGGATGCGCAGCATCTCGAGCCTGCCGATCATGTAGGACAGCGCCTGACCGGGCGTCACGGCATAGCGGTCGATCTCGGCGGTGGCGTGGCCGACGGACTTCTCCGAGTTGGCGAGGAGGTAGTCGATCGCCTGCTGCCGGGTCCAGCCCAGCGCGTGCATGCCGGTGTCGACGACCAGGCGACAGGCGCGCATCGAGTCGGCGGCGAGCATCCCCATCCGGTCGAGCGGAGAGCCGTAGAGACCCATCTCGTCGGCCAGCCGCTCGGAGTAGAGACCCCAACCCTCGCTGTACGCCGTGACGAACGCGGTCTTGCGGAAGTCGGGGATGCCCTCGAGCTCCTGGGCGATCGCGATCTGGAGGTGATGCCCGGGGATGCCCTCGTGGTACGACGTCGACTCGATCTCGTAGCGCCCCCACCCCTCGGGCTCGGACACGTTCATGAAGAAGACGCCGCCGCGACTGCCGTCCATCGCCGGCCGGAAGTAGTAGGCGATCGCGCCGCTCGTCGTCGGCTCGACCTCGCAGTCGGACTGCGGCAGCCGGCCGAACCAGTCGCCCATCACCCCGCGCGCCTTGGCCATCGCGGCCTTCGACGCCTCGACGATCTCGTCGGCGCTGGTGTGGTGCAGAGCAGGATCGTCGCGCAGCGCCGCGAGGATCGACGGCACGTGATCGGTGCCGACGACGGCCGGCCCGAGCTCGGCGTACTGCCGCTCGAGCTCGGCCACCTGCGCCAGCCCGATCTCGTGGATCTCCTGCGGCGTCAGGTCGGTGGTCGTGTAGTAGCGGGTGAGCGTCGCGTAGGCCTCCTCGCCGCCGGGCACGTGCCGCAGCCCGACCTGCTCGTCCTCCCGGGCGACGGGCATCACGTCGTCGTAGAGCACGGCGCGGTACGTCGCGAGGGCGGGGCGCACGTCGTCCTCGACCACCTGCCGCAGGCCGGCGATCAGCGCGTCGCGGTCGACGCCGTCGGGAGTCGCGGCGATCTTGAGCAGCCGGTCGTCCGCAACCGGAGAGGTGAGCCACTCGTCGAGCTGCGCGATGGTGTCGGCGACGGCGAACGCCGCCGGGGTGCGGCCGGCAGCGACGCCATCACGGTGCCGGTCCGCCAGGTCGGTGAAGTACGTCGCCACGCCGCGCAGCTTGTCGACCATCGCATCGGCCACCTCGGGGGTGGGGATCGACAGCTTCGGGATGTACATCCCGAGCGAGGCCTGGGCGCCGAAGATCGGGTTGGCGCCGTACTCGGCCGAGCGGAGCTCGCCGAGCTCGGCCGTCGACGTGGCGTCCCAGACCAGCACCGCCCGCGACAGCCGCTCCTGCTCGTCGAGGCCGTCGTCGGCGATCGCCTCGGCTCGCGCGGCGAACCCCCGCGCCTCCGCGGCGCCCGCCGCCTCGGCAGCGGCGCTGACGTCGGTGTAGGTGCCGGCGACGGAGTACTCCCCCGTCATGTGCGCCCACATCGGGTTCTGGCGGTAGCGGAACTGCTGGTACTCGTCGGCGAGGCTCGCGATGTCAGTCACGGGCCCATCTTGCCTGCCCGTGGGCTGGTTCAGCCCGGCGGTTCCCGCGACCAAGCGGTCGTGTGCCTGAGACCGCGTCATATGCCGTTGTCAGGCACACGACTCCGCCGCCGACCGATGCCCCCGATGGGTCGTGTGCCTGAGACCGCCTATTGCGGGGTTCTCAGGCACACGACTCGACCGTCAGAGGTCGAAGAGAGAGCTCGCCTCGCTGATGTTGGTGTCGGTGCGGGGCTCGTTCTTCTCGCCCGATGAGGGCGCGGGGGACTTCGCCGCCGGCTTGTCCTCGGCGGCAGGCTCCTCCTCCGCAGGCTCCTCCTCCGCAGCAGGCTCCTCCTCCGCGGCAGGCTCCTCGGCAGCAGGCTCCGGCGCAGCAGTCGGCTCGGGGGCGGCCTCGACCACGTCGAAGAGCGAGCCGCTCAGGTCGGCCTCGGCCGGGGCGGGAGCGGCCGGAGCCGGCTTCGCCGCGGGAGTCGGCTTCGTCTCGGCAGCGGGCTTCGTCTCGGCCGGCTTCTTCTCCTCCGCCGGAGGAGCGGAATCCGCCACGTCGAAGAGCGAGCCCCCCTCGTCGAACAGGGAACCGCTGGCAGCGGGCTTGGCCGGCGCGTCCGGCTTCGCCTCAGACTCCGCCTCAGACTTCGCCTCGGGCTTGGCCTCCGCGGCCGGCGCCGCATCGAAGAGCGACCCGCCGGACGACTCCTTCTTGGCAGCCGGCTTCTCGGCCTCGGCCGGGGCCTCGTCGAAGAGCGACCCGCCCGACGACTCCTTCTTGGCGACCGGCTTCTCGGCCTCGGCCGGCGCCTCGTCGAACAGCGACCCGCCCGAACCGGACGAGGCCTTCGCGGCGGCGCCGACGGCGGCCGGGTCGTCCAGCTCCTCCTCGGCGGCCTTCTTGGCCTTGGCCGCGCCGGGCTTGGCGCCCTCGCCCGGCTTGAGCTTGGTGGCGACCTCGCCCTTGACCGACGCGAGGAGCATCTGCGCGACGTCGAGGACCTCGACCTCCGCGCGGGCGGAGCCGTTGTCCTGGGCCTCGGTGAGACCGTCGGCCAGCATCACCCGGCAGAACGGGCAGCCGACCGCGATCTGGTCGGCGCCGGTGGCGACCGCCTCGTTGGTGCGGTTGACGTTGATCCGCTCGCCGATGGTCTCTTCCATCCACATCCGGGCACCGCCGGCGCCGCAGCAGAACGACCGCTCGCCGCTGCGCTCCATCTCGGTGACCTCTGCCCCCGGCATGATCTGCAGCAGCTCGCGCGGGGGCGTGTAGACCTGGTTGTGGCGACCGAGGAAGCACGGGTCGTGGTAGGTGATCTTGCGCTGGTGGGCACCCTCGCCGGACGCGACGGGAGTCAGCTTGCCCTCGCGGACCAGCCGGTTGAGCAGCTGGGTGTGGTGGATGACGTCGAGCTCGATACCGAGGTCGCGGTACTCGTTCTTGAGCGTGTTCATGCAGTGCGGGCACGTGGACACGACCTGCTTGGCCTTCGCGTCCTTGAGCGTCTCGATGTTCTGCTGGGCCAGGCCCTGGAACACGAACTCGTTGCCCGCGCGGCGCGCCGAGTCACCGGTGCAGGTCTCGCCGTTGCCGAGCACCCCGAAGGAGACGTCGGCCAGGTCGAGCAGCTCGGCCACGGCGCGCGTGGTCTTCTTCGCCCGATCCTCGTAGGCACCGGCGCAGCCGACCCAGAACAGCCAGTCGACCTCGTCGAGCGACTCGATCGTCTCGCCGACCACCTTGACGTCGAACGGGAGGTCCTTGGCCCAGTCCATCCGACCGCGCGGCGACATGTTCCACGGGTTGCCGTTGTTCTCGAGGCCACGGAAGAGACCGTTGAGCTCGGAGGGGAAGTTGGACTCGACCAGCACCTGGTAGCGCCGCATGTCGGTGATGTGGTCGACGTGCTCGATGTCGACCGGGCACTGGTTGACGCAGGCACCGCAGTTGGTGCAGGACCACAGCACGTCGGTGTCGATGACCGCGCCGCCGTCCGGGTGCCAGGCGAGGCCCTCGGTCTCACCGACGAGCGGGCGCTCCGCCTCGGCGACGATCGCCGGGTCGAGCGAGCCGCGCTTGTCCTCGGACGCCAGGTTGTACGGCGCCGCCGCGAACGCGTGGTCGCGGAGGTTCATGATCAGCATCTTGGGAGACAGCGGCTTCTCGGTGTTCCACGCCGGGCACTGCGACTGGCAGCGGCCGCACTCGGTGCAGGACGCGAAGTCGAGCACGCCCTTCCACGAGAAGTCGTTGATGTTGCCGATGCCGAGCGTGGCGTCCTCGTCGAGGTCGTCGACATCGTCGAGGGTGACCGGCTTGCCGTCGTTCATCATCGGCTTGACGGCACCGAGCGCCACCGACGTCTTGTTGCCGCCGTCGCCGATGGACGCCGCGTCGGGACGCTTGAACATGACGTTGAGCGGCGCGACGAAGATGTGCAGGTGCTTGGAGTGGAGCACGTCGATGAGGAACACCAGCATGATGCCGATGTGCAGCAGCAGGCCGACGTGCTCGACGACCTCGAGGGTGTCGTGGTTGATCCCGTCGAGCAGGCGGCCGACCGCCTGCGAGGCGAAGGCACCGTCGCCGTAGGGCAGGTTGCCGGCAGCAGCCGCGGCGCCGCGGAAGAGGAACATCGTCCAGATGACGTTGAAGATCATGAAGAGGACGAGGTAGGCCCCACCGAGGTGGGAGCCGGAGAACCGGGACTTGCGGCCGAGCTTCGCCGGCTGGTTGCGCATCCGGATGAGGTAGAAGAGCACGAGGCCCACCAGGCACAGGACGCCGATCAGGTCCTGGGCGAAGCCGAGCACGTCCCAACGACCGACCACCGGGATGGCCCACTCCGGGTTGCGGGACAGGAGTACGCCGTACGCCTCGACGTAGACCGTGCCGAGGATCAGGAACGCGTACATGACGAACGAGTGCGCGATGCCCGGGATCGTCCACTTCAGCAGCCGACGCTGGCCGAGCACCTCACGCAGCTGGCCGCCGACGGCGGCCGCGGTGCGCTTGGTGATGTTCTCCATGCGGTCCGGAGCCGGCTGACCGTGGGAGATCAGGCGGTACAGGAAGAACACCCGCTTGGCCGCGAGCGGCAAGATGATGGCGTTCAGCAGCAGCCCAACGACGAGGGTCACGGTCATTCCGTCCAACGTCAACACTCCAAAGCTCCGGGGAATCGGGGTCAGACTACGGAATCTCGCGTCCGTTGGTCAGAACCGGGGCTGGCGGCCCAAGTGCTGGATCTTACCCGCAAGTAACCTCTGCTTCAGAGTGAGGATCGCCTCACCCGATGCGGACCACCTTGCCGGTCTTGTCGAACTCGATCTTGACCATGACCCGCGGGTCGGAGGCCGTCTTCGCGCACACGCCGAACGTGTTCCCGAGGCGCCGGAAGGGCTGACCGACCCGACGCATCACCTGCGTCGTCGTCAGGCCCGGCTCCACCAGGTCCTTCACCCTGCTGACGGTCTTGCGGAGGCCCGGGTTGCGGCACGAGTCGGGCGCGATGCCGAGCGCCCGCTCCCACATCTGGAGGTAGGCCTCCGTGCCGCGCGCCATGTCGTCTCGGATCGCGTCGCCGTCGCCGGCGTCCTGAGCGTCGGCGACCATGCCGAGGTCCTGGACCCAGTCGGGGTAGAGGCCGTACTGCGCGACGCCGTCGACGTTGATGTCCCAGACCCGCTCCCCTGCCCGCTGCTTGTCGATCTGGACTCCGCCGAGGCCGGTGAACGGATAGCTGACCGGGTTCGGCACGTCCGCACCACGCGGGTCGCCCTGCGCGCCGAAGCCGTTGATGTCGGCGCCGAAGCCGATGCCCCAGTAGTAGCGGGGGTCGGCCCACTCGACGTGCTGCCGCCACTTGTCGACGAAGCCGGTCGAGTCGCCGGCGTACGGCGTGATGAAGCCGCCGGCCTGGTAGATCCGCGGGTAGGTGTCAGGGGTCGACCAGGAGTGGCTCGAGAGGACGCCCGGGTAGCCGAGCTCCTCGATCAGGTCCATCGACGCCTGTCGCGCCTTCACGCTCATGTGGTCGGGGTCGAAGATCATGTGCCGCTGCGCCAGCGCGCGGATGAGGTGCTCACCCAGCTTGGTCAGTCCGCGCTTGTTGCAGTGCGCGGGCGGCGGGTAGACCGGCAGCGCCGGCACCTCGACCGCGCCGCCGAACAGCTCGAAGATCGCGCCGAAGATCGCGTCCTGCTCGGGCAGGGCCGGCAGCTGGGTCTGGTTGTTGTCGTGGCTCACGCCGTCGGCCGGCTCGCAGTGCTCCATCTGCCAGAAGGACAGCGTCTCGAGGAAGTTCGCCGAGTTGACCAGCACCCCGACCTCGCCGGAGTCGCCGGCGACGCCCGCCAGCGCGTTGTCGAACTTGTTGACCAGCTCCATCTGACGAACGCCGAGCGCGTGCATCTCGTCCAGGTTGGCGTCGATCTCGGCCGCGTCGCACGCGGGCCGGTCCTTGCCGAGCACGATCTTGACCGTGCAGCCGAACGGGATGCTGGTCTCGATGCCCATCACCACCGCCATCTTCCCGGCGTTGATGACCTGACGCGCCTCGTACGGCGTGCGCACGATCCGGTAGAAGCCCTTGCCGGGCCCGCCGAACTGCGCGTCGACGTAGTCCTGGAACTCGTACATGTCCTGCGCCTGCAGCCGGATCGAGTCCATGTCGTCGCAGGAGTTCCGCTTGAGCGGGTAGAGCTGGCAGAGCTTGTTGTTCTCGACCAGCAGGTTGACGAACAGCCGCTGTCCGCCGCGCCACGCGCGCTCGAGCCACCGGTAGTAGGTGCCCTCGTGGGTCAGCGACTCCGGCGCGGGCCAGTCCTTGAAGGTCGGCCAGCCGACCGGGTCGTGCGACGCCTCACCACTGAGGAACGCCTCCAGGATCGCGCCGTTGCCCTGGGTCAGGGAGTGGTCGGGACAGTCGACGAGCGCGTACGGCGCGCCGTACTCGTGCCACGGCCGGCCGCAGTGGACCTTGCCGCCGAGGAACTCGAAGGCCATCCCGTGGGTGTGCGCGTCGACGTATCCGCGCACCTCCTGGTACGACGTGGCGCCGCCGTACGGAGCCCCCGTGATGTTGATGTCGGCCTCCGGGTAGTCCGCGCAGTCGCCGCTCGCGAGCCGCAGCCGGAACGCGGACGCCTGGGTGCCGCCGACCAGACCGCCACCGGAGGCGGCCAGTGAGTCGCCGGCAACGTTGCGGAACACGAACCGGCCGGTCGCGCCCCGCTTCACGGTCCAGTCGGCGTCCGGGCTCGGCTCGGCGACGATCTCGACGGTGCCATCGGTGCTGGCGAGCACGCCGTCGGCGGTGTGGAGGAGGTAGCCGCCGAGACGGGTGGCCTTGAAGAAGAGCTGCGCGGCCCCAGCAGCCGGGACGGCAGCCACGCTGACCGACGTGCCGTCGCGCACGACGTAGGCGCCCGACGGCGCCTGCAGCGTGTAGCACGCTCCGGCCATCGCGAACCGGGTCTGCGGCACGGTGGTGCGCGCCGGATAGGCCGGGGTCGGGACCAGTCGGGGGTCCGGGAGGGCGCGTTCGCGCTCGACGTACGACGCCGAGGCGAGCCGCTGCTCGGCGGTGGTCGGGTCGACCGTCCCCTCCTCGAAGCCGGCGCGGGAGATCAGGTTCTTGGTGGCCGGGTCGGCGTCGTGGTGGTGCGGGTCCGCTCCGGGCGGGTCGACGTGCGGCACGCCCTGCGCCTGCTGGTCGCGCTCGGAAGCGGCGACCAGGTCGACCGTGCCGCCGATGCCGTCACCCGGGACCGACAGCGCGGCCGCCACGACGGCTGCCGCTGCCAAGACCGAGAGCCCCACCCGCACAGACTGCTTCCGCTCCACGCCGACCCCTTGCTTCCACCCGTTCGACCGGCGGTCGAGGTGACCGCCGCCACCTCCTCAACGACGCAGGCGGCCCGAGGCAACGGCCTCTAGGTCGAATGACCTGAAACCGCACCCGGGGTCTGCCTGCGTGTCGACGCACTCGGTGTCGACGAAAAGGACGAAGGCCGCCCCCCTCGCGGGGAGCGGCCTTCGTGTGTTCAGTGCGACCGGGTCAGAGGATCGCCTTCTTGACCTGGGTGCGCGCGACGCCGAGGTCGATCACCGCGCCCACACCGTCGAGCAGCGTGATCCGGAGCGCGATCACCTCGATGCCACCGCGGATCAGCGTCTCCACGCCGAACTCGATCTTCGCCAGACCCGGGATCTCGAGCGTGCCGGTGTCCGGGATCTCCTGAGGCTCACCGTTGGCAGTGATCGAGATGAACTTCGTCCCGTTGCTGTTGCGGATCAGCTTGCCGGGGCGACGGATCACGTTGGCGCGAGCCACGATGCCTTCGATGATGAGCTGGCCACCACCGAGGTTGACCTCGGCGATCGAGCCCTCGGTCCACGCACGGGCCCGGCGACGGCCGGCCTGCGTGCCGAAGACCTTGGCCTGCGCAGCTCCGACGGAGACGGCGGACGGGATGTCGAGGCCCACCGTCTTGGTCTGCTTCACGACACCGCCCGTGCCCTCGCAGGGGAGCGGCTTCGTGGGCAGGCGACCCACGGTGACGATGGTGTCGTCACCGACGTTGAGCACCTTGCCCTTGAGACCGGCTGCGTAGCCGCTCATCAGCGAGTTGACGACCTCGTCGGTCATCCGGGCCCGCGAGAGGGCGATCTTGACCTTGGTGTTGGTCGGGAGGATCTCGATCAGCAGGCCCTGGGCACGCGCGAAGATGGAGTGCGCGCGCTTGTCGACCTTGTTCTCGCCGAGCGTGATCCGAAGCAGGCCCGGGATCTCGATCGGGGTGCCGGGGGCCGGGATCGCGATCACCTGCGGGTCACCGCCGGGAGGCGTGAGCACGACGCCGGCGACCTCGGAGTTGACCTCCGAGTGGAAGCCCTGGGCGTTGTGCCAGACGCGAGCGGTCGAGGTCACGGCACCGAGCGAGAGGCTGCCGAGAGCCGACTCGAACAGGGTGATGCCGGCGAGGGCGTGGTGCGAGACCGCCGTGACGGTCTTGCCCTTCTTGACCGTCGCGACGCGGGTCTCGAGCGCGTCGATGGTGCCGAGACCGGGAAGGTCGACGCCCGCGACGCCGTTGGACCGGTTGAGGCCGGCGAGAGTGGTGCACGCGATGTGCGCAAAGCCGGTCGCACCCGACGAGGCCGGAATCTCCCCGCCCTTGATCAGCGTGCCGTAGCCCATCGCGTGCAGGCCGAAGTTGGTGGGCCGCGGCGCTGCTGCGGCAGATTGGGTGGGCACCACGGGCGCGGCGTGGCTCGGACCACCCGGGAGCAGGATCGCGCTGCTGATCATGGCGAGCAGCGCACCCCCTAGGGCAAGACGTCGCATTGGAAAAGTCTCCTTAAGACAGATGTGTCCCGGCCGGCCCTCGAGAAATCGGCCGAGCGGCGTGGCGATCGTAACCTCTGGTCAGATCGCTGGTGATGCATATGTCTAACGTCGGACAACGTGTTTGGACACGTGTCACGGGCATGATGTGCCAGTGATCCGCCGATTCCCTCGCATTGTCGCTGCTGCGGCCCTTCTCTCGCTGGCCGTGGCGGGTTGCGACGACACCAGCGGAGGCGGTGACAGCCGCCCGTCCACGCCGCCGCCGACGGGCTCCGCGTCGCCCGAGTCGCCCGGCACCGACGTGCCCGACGACACCGAGGAGGCCGTCAACGAGACCCGTGAGGACTCGGTCTACCCGGAGGTCGGCGACCCGCTGGTCGATGCTCTCCACTACGACCTCGCCCTGGCGTGGACTCCGGAGTCCGACACCCTGGTCGCCACCGAGCGGCTGACCTTCCGTGCGACCGCCGACGCGGACCGCGTCCAGCTGGACTTCGACGACGCCCTGGCGATCGAGACCCTCACCGTCGACGGCGTGGACACCGCCTACGACCGGGCCGACAAGGACCTGGTGGTCCGGCACGCCGTCGAGGCGAACGAGGAGTACCTGCTGGAGATGACCTACTCCGGCACTCCCCAGCCCTTCGACGCCCCCACCCAACGGTCGGACTTCCGGCTCGGTGTCGGGTGGCACGTGACCCCGGAGCACGAGGTGTGGACGATCCAGGAGCCGTACGGCGCGTTCACCTGGTACGCCGTCAACGACCAGCCCGCCGACAAGGCCTTCTACGACTTCACGCTCACCGTGCCCGAGCCCTGGACCGGCGTCGCGAACGGCGAGCTCACCGACACCACCGTGGACTCCGGCCTGCGGACCAGCACCTGGCACCTGGCCGAGCCCGCGTCGTCGTACCTCGTGACGGTGGCGTTCGCCGACTACACGCCGACCGAGCTGCAGTCCTCGCGCGGCATCCCGATCACGATCTGGGGTCCCACGGACGATCCGGAGGCCATCGGCGAGACGGAGTACGCCGGCGAGGCCATGGACTGGCTCGAGCAGTACCTCGGGCCCTACCCGTTCGACACCTTCGGGATCCTCATCTACGACGGCGAGAGCGGCATGGAGACCCAGACCATGGTCACCCTGGGCGCGACGCCGTACGCCACCTCGAGGGCGGTCGTGATCCACGAGCTGGCCCACCACTGGTACGGCGACACGGTCACCCCCGCCGACTGGAGCGACGTGTGGATGAACGAGGGCATGGCGATGTACCTGCAGGGCATGTGGGAGGCCGAGGAGGAGGGCATCACCATCGACCAGAAGATGGACGACTGGGCGCTCTTCGAGGGCGACGAGCGCGACTACGCCGGCCCGCCGGGTGACTACGACCCGACCAACTTCGGGTCCGGCAACATCTACTTCGGTCCCGCGCTGATGTGGCACGAGCTTCGCCAGCGGCTCGGCGACGACGTGTTCTTCGGGTTGCTCCGCGACTGGCCGGCGGACCAGGAGAACGACACCGCCGACCGCGTGGAGTACCTCGCCTGGATCGAGCAGGAGACCGGCGAGGAGCTGAGCGACTTCTTCGACGCGTGGCTGCTGAGCCCCACGACGCCGCCGCGCGACTGAGTCGCGACGTCGGTCGAGGAGGTCGCGCAGCGACCGTCACGAGACCCCCCCGCTCGTCGGTCGAGGAGGTCGCACAGCGACCGTCACGAGACCACCCCCCGCTCGTCGGTCCAGGAGGTCGCACAGCGACCGTCACGAGACCACCCCCCGGTCGTCGGTCGAGGAGGTCGCGCAGCGACCGTCACGAGACCACCCCCCGGTCGTCGGTCGAGGAGGTCGCGCAGCGACCGTCACGAGACCACCCCCCGGTCGTCGGTCGAGGAGGTCGCGCAGCGACCGTCATGAGACCACCCCCCGGTCGTTGGTCGAGGAGGTCGCGCAGCGACCGTCACGAGACCACCCCCCGGTCGTTGGTCGAGGAGGTCGCACAGCGACCGTCATGAGACCACCCCCCGGTCGTCGGTCGAGGAGGTCGCGCAGCGACCGTCACGAGACCACCCCCCGGTCGTTGGTCGAGGAGGTCGCGCAGCGACCGTCACGAGACCACCCGAACAACGACCGGAGGACGAACGATGCGCCTGCTCCCCGTTGCGCAGGCCGTGGCCGCCGCCGCCGGCCTTGCGATCCTGACCGGCCCGTTCGCCCCTGCTGCCGCGGAGGACCCCGGCCTGCCGCCGATCCCGGCCGTGCCCGGGCTGCCGATCCCGTCGCTGCCGACCGACCTGCTGGTCCCGCAGTTCGAGGGCGCGGAGGCGACGCCGCGACCGATGACCGCGCCCGTCGTACCGCAGAACCCGTACCTCGCGCCCAACGGCCGCAGCAGCATGCACAACGACGCCTACAGCACCGACGCGTACGCCGTCAGCGGGCCGGTCGGGCACGACCTCACGCTCCGGTCGCGGAGCTACGGCGTCCGCGAGTGCGCCACCATCGCCTTCGACTCCCGCGACCGGATCGTCGGGCTGTGCGGCGGCCTCGAGGGCTTCACGATGATGGTGGTCGACCCCGTCTCCCTCGATGTGATCGACGAGCTCCAGATCTCCCAGCGCGACCTCACCAGCGGCGCCAACCCGCTCACCGACATCTGCGGCGGCACCTACTTCTTCCTCGACCCGGACGACCACGCGTTCGCGACCACGACGGACTCCGGCATCGCCGAGGTCGAGGTGGCCGCGGACGGGACCCTCACCCGGGTCGAGGACTGGCCGATGGCGTCCTACCTCGACGAGGGCGACTGCCTGGTCGCCACCGGTGTCGACTGGAACGGCCGGCTGTGGTGGTTCAGCCAGCAGGGCGTCGTCGGCACGCTCGACCGCGCCACCGGCCAGGTGAAGGTGGCCCGGCTCCCCGCCGGCGAGGGCATCTTCAACTCGGTGTCCGGCGACGAGACCGGCGCCATGTACCTCGTCACGACGCACGCGACGTACCGGATGGACGCGGCGCTCTCGGGCCAGCCGCGCGTCACCTGGCGCCTCCCCTACGACCGTGGCACCCAGCAGAAGCCTGGGACGTTGTCGCAGGGGTCCGGCACCTCGCCGACCCTGATCGGGAAGCGGTGGATCGTGATCGCCGACAACGCCGAGCCGCGCACCAACGTCGTCGTCTACGACCGCCGGCGCGGGATCAGCAAACGGCTGCACTGCCGGGTGCCCGTCCTCGCGGCGGGCGCGAGCGCGACCGAGAACAGCCTGGTGGCGGCCGGCAGCTCGGTGATCATCGAGAACAACTACGGCTACAACGGCGTCCAGGCGACGATGCTCGGCCGGTCGACGACCCCCGGGATGGCGCGGGTGCTCATCCAGTCCGACGGCTGCCGGGTGGCCTGGACCAACAACGACGTGATCGCTCCGACGTCGGTGCCGAAGGCGTCGCTGGGCAACGGTCTCGTCTACGCCTACACGAAGCCGGTCCGCAACGACCTGATCGATGCGTGGTACCTCACCGCGATCGACATCCGCACCGGCAAGGTCGCGTGGAGCAGGCTGACCGGCACGGGGATCCAGTGGAACAACCACTACGCGTCGATCTATCTCGGACCGGACGGCACCTTGTACGTCGCCACCGTCGCCGGACTGATCCGGCTGGCGGACGGCTGACCCGCTGACGGGCTGACCGGCCGACCGGCAGCGGGGACCGGCTCGAACACGCACGACACGCTGACGTCGATGATGGTGGCGAGGATCCCGGGGTCGACGCCGGCGTCGGGGTCGACGACGAGCTCGAGGTCCTCGTCGAGGACGCCCTGCTGCCGCAGGTCGGCGGCGCCGGTCCGCTGCACCAGCGCGCGGGCCGCGCAGTCGGCCTCTGCCTGACCGAAGCCGGCCCCCTCGACCAGCGCCGCGGCGATGTTGTCGACGGCCGTCTGCTCGTCGTCGGGCGCCCACGCGCCGACCGCGACGACCAGGCCGACCAGGCCGGCCGCGACGACCGCCAGCAGCACGGGGGCCACCGCACGCGGGGTGCGCCGAGCGGGCGACGGCGCTCGGTGGTCGCGGAGCACCCGGCGCAGGTCGTCGCGCAGCGCGCCGGCCGACGGGTAGCGCTCGCCCGGGTGCTTGGCCATCGCCCGGCGCAGGATCCGGTTGACCTCGCGGTCGAAAGGCCCGGCGCCGGCGAGCTGCGGGATCGGGGCCGACGCGTGCGCGCACGCCAGCGCGTCGTCCGTCGTACCGGCGTACGGCGCGCGCCCGGTCAGCGCCGCCCACAGGAGGCAGCCGAGCGAGTACAGATCGCTCGCCGTACCGGGCGGTCCGCCCGCGTGCACCTCGGGCGCCAGGTAGCCCGGCGTGCCGACCACGCCGCGCGCGGTCGGCCCGTGCTCGGAGTCGTCGCGGTGGGCGATACCGAAGTCCGCGAGGTACGCCGTCACCTCCTCGCCGCGGACCCGCAGCAGCACGTTGGCGGGCTTGATGTCGCGGTGGACCAGGCCCGTCGCGTGGGCGTCGGCGAGGCCGGCCGCGACCTGGGCGACCAGGTCGAGCGCGACCCGCGGGGGCGGCGGGCCGGAGCCGGCGATCAGCGCGCCGAGGTCGCCGTCGGGGATCAGCCGGGACGCGAGGTAGAGCGCGCCGTCCGCCTCGCCGTGGGCGAACACCGGCACCACGTGCGGTGAGTCGAGCGACGCCTGGGCCTGCGCCTCGTGGACGAACCGCGCCCGGAAGGTCGGGTCGCCGGCGAGGTGCGGCGCGATCACCTTGAGCGCCACCCGGCGCTCGAGCGCCGGGTCGACCGCCTCGAAGACCACGCCCATCCCACCCGCGCCGAGCCGGCGGACGATCTCGTAGGGACCGATCCGCTCACCGGGCTCGGGGAACGTCCCGTCAGGCGGCGTGGACACCCACCGTTCCTACCGCGCCGTCCCCCCACCGGCCAGCCGCTCTCCACAGCCGCCCCGGCTCCGCCCGATCCGCCCCTCGTCGTGGGGTGCGAGAAGTCAGAACAGCAGGGCGGTGGCGGGATCGCTGATGATGCCGGCCACGTCGGCGAGGAACTGCGACCCGGTGGCGCCGTCGATGTGACGGTGGTCGAAGGACAGCGCGATCGTGGTGACCTGACGCGGCACGACCTGGTCGCCCACGACCCACGGCTTGGGCTGGATGGCACCCATGCAGAGGATCGCGGACTCGCCCCGGTTGATGATCGGGGTGCCGGCGTCGACGCCGAACACGCCGACGTTGGTGATCGTGAAGGTGCCGGACGCCATGTCGGCCGGCTGGGTGCGGCCCTCGCGGGCGGTGGCGGTGAGCTCCTCGATCGCACGCGCGAGCTCGACCAGGCTGAGCGCGTGAGCGTCCTTGACGTTGGGGACGACGAGTCCGCGGGGCGTCGCCGCCGCGATCCCGAGGTTGACGTAGTGCTTGACCACGACCTCCCCGGCGGCCTCGTCCCAGGTCGAGTTGATCATCGGCGTGCGGCGCATCGCGAGCAGCACCGCGCGGGCGAAGACCAGCAGCGGGGAGACCTTCACGCCCTTGAACTCGCGCCGCTCCTTGAGCCGCGCGACCAGGTCGAGCGTCGCGGTGGCGTCGATGGTCATCCACTCGGTGACGTGCGGCGCGGAGAACGCCGAGTCGGTCATCGCGGACGCCATCATCTTGCGCACGCCCTTGATCGGCTCGCGGGTCTCGCGCTCGCCGGGCGCTCCGCTGGCCGCGTAGCCGGGGCCGCCGGGCGTGGGCGTGTCGGAACCCGGTGCGCCGGCCGCCTGCTCGACGTCGGCTCGCGAGACCGTGCCGTCGGGACCGGTCGGCTCCAGCGAGCGCAGGTCGACACCGAGGTCCTTGGCGAGCTTGCGGACCGGCGGCTTGGCGAGCACCCGGACGTCACCCGCGGCCTCGGTCGCGGCCGGCGTCTCGGCGGGCAGCGACACGGGACCGGCCGTGGGCTCCCCGGCCGCGCGGGCCTGGTGCTCGGCGTCACCGAGCACGGCGGAGACGATGTGCTCGACCTTCGCGTGCTGGTCGGTCGCGTTCTGGTTGTAGAGGTCGTGGACGTCGGCGCGCGCGGTGCGCTCCCCCGCGGCCTCGACCAGTGGCCGCCGTGCCCGGCGGGTGGGACCGCGGTCGGCCTTGTTGCGGCCGACCAGGGACTCGCCCTCGCCGCCGCCGCTCGCCGCCGGGTTGGACAGGTCGATGACCATGTCCGCCTTCGGGTCGGACGCCGGGCTCTCCGGAGCCTCGCCGGTCGCCTCGGCGGGAGCGCCGATTGCGATGATCGGGGTGCCGACGGGCACGGTCTCGCCCTCGGCGACGAGGATCGCGGTCACCTCGCCGGCGTACGGCGACGGCAGCTCGACCAGCGACTTCGCGGTCTCGATCTCGACGACGACGTCGTTGATGGCGACCTGGTCGCCGACCTTCACCTTCCAGGTCACGATCTCGGCCTCGGTGAGGCCCTCGCCGACGTCGGGGAGCAGGTACTCGGGCACGGTCACATCTCCAGACTGCGGTCGACGGCATCGAGGACTCGGTCGAGGTCGGGGAGCCACTCCTCCTCGATCCGCGACGCCGGGTAGGGCGTGTCGAAGCCGCCGACGCGAAGCACCGGAGCCTCCAGCGAGTAGAAGCACTCCTCGGTGATCCGCGCCGCCAGCTCGGCTCCGAGGCCGAGGTTGACGTGAGCCTCGTGGACGACGACGGCCCGGCCGGTGCGACGTACGGACTCGTAGACCGGGCCCATGTCGAGCGGCGACAGCGTGCGCAGGTCGATGACCTCGAGCGAGGTGCCGTCGCCGGCCGCGGCCTCGGCCGCGGTGAGGCAGGTCTTGACGGTCGGGCCGTAGGCCAGCAGTGTCGCGTCGCGCCCCGGACGGACCAGGCGCGAGGCGAACAGCGGACCGGGCTCGACGGTGTCGTCCAGCTCGGCCTTGTCGGCGTGGTACTGCCGCTTCGGCTCGAGGAAGATCACCGGGTCGTCGTGGGCGATCGCCTGCTGGATCATCCAGTAGCCGTCGACCGGGTTGGAGACCGCGACCACCTTGAGCCCCGGGGTGTGCGCGAACTGCGCCTCCGGCGACTCCGAGTGGTGCTCGACGGCACCGATGCCGCCGCCGAACGGGATCCGGATGACCATCGGCATCTTGACCCGGCCCTGGCTGCGGAAGTGCAGCTTCGCGACCTGGCAGACGATCTGGTCGTAGGCGGGGTAGACGAAGCCGTCGAACTGGATCTCGACCACCGGCCGGTAGCCGCGCATCGCCATGCCGACCGCGGTGCCGACGATGCCGGACTCGGCGAGCGGGGAGTCGATCACCCGGTCCTCGCCGAAGTCCTTCTGCAGCCCGTCGGTGATCCGGAACACGCCGCCGAGCTTGCCGACGTCCTCACCCATCAGCAGGACCTTGTCGTCGGCCTCCATCGCCTTGCGCAGGCCCAGGTTGAGGGCCTTCGCGAGCGTCACCTTCGTGGTCATCAGTGCGCCCCTTCGAACGTCGCGAGGTAGGCCGCGAAGCCGTCGCGCTGGGCGACCAGCTCCGGCGTCGTCTCGGAGTAGACCCGGTCGAAGATGTCGAGCGGCTTCGGGTCCGGCATCGCCTTGCAGCCCTCACGCAGCGTGTGGCCGAGCGCGGCGGCCTCCTCGGCGAGGTCGGCGAAGAACTGCTCGTCGGCGAGCCCGTTGCGCTTGAGGTAGACCTCCAGCCGTGCGATCGGGTCCTTGAGCTTCCAGCGCTCGACGTCGTCGGAGACGCGGTAGCGGGTCGGGTCGTCGGTCGTGGTGTGCGCGCCCATCCGGTAGGTGTAGGCCTCCACCAGCGTCGGGCCCTGCCCGTCCCGGGCCCGCTGCAGGGCGGCCTGGGTCACGGCGTACGTCGCGAGCACGTCGTTGCCGTCGACCCGGAGGCCGGGGAAGCCGAAGCCGAGCGCCCGCTGGAAGAGCGGGATCCGGCTCTGCCGCTCGATCGGCTCCGAGATCGCCCACTGGTTGTTCTGGCAGAAGAAGACGACCGGCGCGTTGTAGGACGCGGCGAAGATGAAGGACTCGTTGACGTCGCCCTGGCTGCTGGCGCCGTCGCCGAAGTGGGCGAGCACGGCGGCGTCGCGCTCGGGGTCGCCGGTGCCGACGACGCCGTCGCGCTGCATGCCCATGGCGTAGCCGGTCGCGTGCAGGGTCTGGGCACCGATGACGATCGTGTAGAGGCTGAAGTTGTACTCGGAGGGGTCCCAGTCGCCGTGGTCGACCCCGCGGAACAGACCGAGCAGCTTCAACGGGTCGAGCCCGCGGCACCAGGCCACGCCGTGCTCGCGGTAGGTCGGGAACACGAAGTCCTGCGGGCGGGCCGCGCGGCCGGCGCCGATCTGCGCGGCTTCCTGGCCGAGCAGTTGGGCCCAGATCCCGAGCTCGCCGTGCCGCTGCAGCGCCGTCGCCTCGACGTCGATCCGGCGGACCAGCACCATGTCGCGGTAGAAGCCGCGCAGCTGGTCGGCGGAGAAGTCCATGTCGAACTCGGGGTGGTGGATCCGCTCGCCCTCAGGGCTCAGGAGCTGGATCAGCTCGGGTCCGCCGTCTTCCTGCCTCGGGCCGAACACCTCCACGAGGTCGGGTCCGAAGCCGCCGTCTGCATGAGTCACGAGCACTCCTTCGTGTCGCCGGACCGCGGGATCTCCGCTGTCCGGTGGCCGGTCTCCTGAGCACAGACCGCGGGGGTGGTGCGGCCGTGTGAGTCAGGCCACAATCGTAGCGGCGGACACGCTAGCGGCGGGAAATCGCGGGCGACCAATCAGCAAGGACGTCCGATATTCGGTGGCCCGATAGACGGCCCCCCGAGCATCCGGTGCCGGTCCGGCGGGTCGACCCGGTGCCGCTAGTGCAGCTCGCCGAGGTCCTCGTGGGCCTCGTGCGAGAGCGGCTCGACCTGGAACGTCGCGTGCCGCACCTCGAAGTGGGTCGAGACGCACGCGCAGAGGTCGTCGAGGATCGGGCCGACGCCGCGCTCGGCCAGCGCCTCGTCGGTGACCGTGACGTGCGCCGAGAGGCTGGGGATACCGCTGGTGATCGTCCACGCGTGCAGGTCGTGCACGTCGACCACGCCGGGCACGCCGCACAGGTGGCGCCGTACGTCCTCGAGCTCGAGCCCGGCCGGGGCGATCTCGAGCAGCACGACGGCGGCGTCCTTCATCAGCACGACCGCGCGGGGCAGGATCATCACCGCGATCACCAGGGAGGCGATCGGGTCGGCGCGGTGCCAGTCCCAGACCCAGATCACGACACCGGCGGCAACGGCCAGGACCGAGCCGAGGAGGTCGGCGAACACCTCGTTGGAGGCGCCGCGCAGGTTGAGCGAACCGGTGTCCGAGCGCCGGAGGATCACCATCGAGACCGCGTTGGCCACCAGGCCGAACGACGCGAACAGCACCAGCTGGTCGGCGTCCACGTGGGCCGGGTCGGCGAGCCGGGAGATCCCGGCGTAGCCCAGGTAGCCGCACACGCCGAGCAGCACCAGGGCGTTGACCAGCGCCGCCAGCACCTCCGCCCGGTGGTAGCCGAAGGTCGAGCGCGGTCCTCCCGGCAGGCCGGCGACGTACGACGCCCCGAGCGCGAGCACCACGGCACCGGCGTCGGTGGCCATGTGGCCGGCGTCGGCGAGCAGGGCGAGCGAACCGCTCAGCCAGGCGCCGACCAGCTCGACGACCAGCACGCTGCCGGTGACGCCGAGCACCCAGCGCAGCCGCACCCGGTCGGCCGCGCGCCCGGCGGCGTGCCCGTGCCCGTGGCCGACTCCCATCACCCCAGCCTAGGAGGCCGAGCCCCCGGGTGGCGGACCTGTGACCAGGCCCGCCACCGTGGGGAGGTCAGATCAGCACGAAGAAGCTGACCAGCCAGGTCGTGCCGTCGTCGGAGGGGACCAGCGTCCAGGTCGCGGTGAACTCGGTGTTGTCGGGAGCGGTGACGGCGGCGATCATCGTCACCGAGCCGTCGCCGTTGTCGACCGGCTCCTCGAAGTCGTACACGGCGCCCGACATCTCGGCCTGCGGCGAGGCACGCTTGCAGCCGCGCTGGCTGCCGTACTCGCTCTCGAACCACTCGGGCGTCGACAGCCCCTGGACCGCCAGGCAGTTGCCTGTCACGAGCGAGTCGAGGTAGGCCTGCGACGTGATCGCCGGGTCCTCCGTCGGCCCACCGGCGTCGGTGGTCGGCGGGGCGACCGTGGTCGGCACCGACGTGTCGATCGTGGTCGGGATGGTCGTCGGGATCGACGTGTCGATCGTCGTCGGGATGTCGGTCGACGGCGTGACCGTCTGGGTGACCTTCCGCTTCGCGTCGTCACTGTCGTCGTCGCCGCCGAGCACCAGGACCGCGGCGGTGATGCCACCGCCGATCAGCACCAGGGCCGCCACCACGATCGCGAC
>NZ_JACEHF010000054.1 GCF_014180685.1 Nocardioides pelophilus
GTCCGCGTCGAAGCCGCCGTCGAAGACCGCGAGCCGGGCGAAACGCCCCGCCAGCTCCTCCGACAGCAGGTCGACGCTCCAGCCGATCGCGCCGCGGAGCGTGCGCTGCCGAGAGCTGCGGTCGCGCGGGCCGTCGGTCGCGAGGTCGAGCGCTTGCCGCGCCTCGAGCTGCTTGCGGAGCAGCTCGAGCGGGACCTCGTCGGCCCGGGCGGCGACCAGCTCGATCGCGAGCGGGATCCGGTCGAGCTGCTCGCAGAGCTCGGCGACGGTGTCCAGCGGCGCGTCGAACCGGTGGTCGACGGCGCGGGCACGCTCGAGGAAGAGGGGTACGGCGTCGTCGGGCGCCAGCGGGTCGAGCGGCACCACCCGCTCGCCGTACAGCCGGAGCCGGACCCGGCTGGTCACCAGCACCCGCAGTCCCGGAGCGGCCGCCAACAGGTCGGAGACGACCGGGGCGGCGTCCTCCACCTGCTCGAAGTTGTCGAGCACGAGGAGCAACCGGCGGTCACGGAGGTGCGCGGCCAGGGCGGCGGTGAGGTCGCTGCCCGCGGCCTCGACCCCGAGCACGTCGGCGATCGCCCCGGCGACCAGTCGGTGGTCGCGCAGCGCGTCGAGCGCGACGAACCAGACGCCGTCGGGGTGGTCGGCCGCGAGGCCGTGGGCCACGGCGAGGCTGAGCCGGGTCTTGCCGATGCCGCCCGGTCCGGTCAGCGTCAGCAGCCGGTGCGCCGGGTCGCGCAGCAGGTCGGTGACGGCAGCGATCTCCGCGACGCGTCCGACCAGGGAGGTGACCTGGGCCGGCAGGTGCCGGCGCGAGCGCAGCTCGACGTCCTCGACCCGCAGCGACGCGTCGTCGGCGAGGATCGCGGCCTGCAGGCGCTGCAGGTCGTCGCCGGGGTCGAGCCCGGTCTCGTCGGCCTTGATCTCCCGGCCGGCGGCGTAGACCTCGAGCGCGTCGGCCTGGCGGTCGCTGCGGTGCAGCGCGAGCATCAGGTGGCCACGCAGCTCCTCGTTGAGCGGGTGCTGCTCGACCAGCGGCTCCAGCCACGGCACCAGCTCGCGGTGCCGGCCGAGGGCCAGCAGCGCCCGGGCGCGGACGGCCGCCGCGGTGAGCCGTTCGGCCTCGAGCGCCACCGCCTCCGGTCCGGTCACGGGCAGGTCCCGGAGGTCCTGCCACGCCTCGCCTCGCCAGAGCGCGAGCGCCTCGTCGGCCAGGGCGACCGCGCGGGTCGCGTCCGGTTCGGCGGCGGCCTCGCGCACCAGCCGGCTGAACCGCTCCGCGTCGACCTCGACGTCATCGGTGTGCAGGCGGTAGGCGCGGCCCTCGGTGACCAGCCGGTCGCCGTACTCCCCGAACGCGGAGCGCAGCCCCGACATGTAGACCTGCAGGCTGCGCAACGGGTTGGCCGGACCGGCGTCGCCCCAGATCTCGTCGACCAGGCGGTCGACGGGTACGGCGGCGGGCGCGAGCGCCGTCAGCACTCCCAGGACCGCCCGCTGCTTGTGGGACCCCAGGTCCACCGCCGCTCCGTCGCGCGTGACCTCGAGCGGCCCGAGGACGGCGATGCGCAGAGTCACCCCCGGAGTCTGCATCAGTAAAGAACGGAATTGAGCGGAATTTGAGCACTGGTGGGGAGTCTGGTGACCAAGCCCACCCCGAGGGCCACGATCCCCGAGAGGACCCAGTTCCGATGACCACCATGGCAGTCCCGCGCAAGACCCGGCTCGAGCCGCCGATCCCCGGCCCCCGCCCTGTCGGCGCCCCGCGCCCGACGTCGCCGAGCCGCCGGGTGGAGCTGTGGTCGGTGCCGATGCCTCCTCCGGAGCGCCCGAGCCGGGTGTCCCCGCGCGAGGCCGAGGTGCTGCGACTCATCGCCCGCGGCCTCTCCAACGCCGAGATCGGCGGCGAGCTCTTCATCTCGCTCCCGACCGTCAAGTCCCACGTCGCCAGCCTGCTCGCGAAGCTCGGGGCTCGCGACCGGGTGCAGCTCGTGGTCGCCGCCTACGAGTCAGGATTCGTCGTACCCGGTCACCTCCGTGGGTCCGCGCGGCCGGTGGCCTGAGCGGCGACCCCTCAGCCCCGGGTCCTCACCGTCTCGCAGTCGCTGTCCGCGGCGTCCCCCGCGTCGATGACGACGAGGTCGTCACCGTCACCACAGCTCGCCACGTCGTTGCCCGCGACGTCGTCATCGAGGTGGATGACGTCATCGCCGGGTCCGCCCCGGGCGAGGTCTCTGCCGCGCCACCCGTCGATGAGGTCGTGGCCGGGCCCGCCGTCGAGCACGTCGCGGCCGAAGCCGCCGTACAGCGCGTCGTTGCCCCGCCCGCCGCGAGCGAGGTCGTCGCTGCGACTGCCGAGGATCGTGTCGCGGCCCGGACCGCCACGCAGCCGGTCGTCGCCGTAGTCGCCCTCGATGAAGTCGTAACCGGGACCGCCGCCAGCCACGTCGGCGTCGCCACCGCCCCAGATCTCGTCGTCTCCACGGCCGCCGCTGATGATGTCGAGCCCGGTGTCGGCGTCGATGACGTCGTTGCCGTCGCCGCCCTCGATCGTGTCGTCGTTCGAGCGACCGTTGAGCCTGTCAGCCCCGAGGCCGCCGCCGAGGTAGTCCCTGCCCCCCGAGCCGCGGAGGACGTCGTCGCCCTGGTGGCCGAACAGAGTGTCGTGGCCGCCCCACCCGCAGATCTCGTTGTCATGACGGTCACCGTGGATCGTGTCCTCATCGGGTCCACCGGTGAACGGGCTGCCCTCGCACGGTGTCCGGTCGGCGTTGTCGGCGGTGATCGCGGGGCCGGCAGCCATGCTGGGCGCTGGGAGGATGGACGCTGGCAGGATGGACGCGGCGAGCGCCACGAGGGCGTAGGCGAGGAATCGGTCAGACACGACGCCGCCTTTCGTCGGGCCGCCGCGACCGGCGTCGACGGCGTTCGACCTCAACTATGAACCCATCTCGACGTCGCGTGCGCGGAAGTGGATCAGGTCCGCGGCGGGACGTCATACGTCCGTGCACCCATGACCCCCGGGGCGTATGACGTCCCGCGCAACGTCATACGTCCCGGCAGTCATAGGGGCCGTGCCGTATGACGTCCCGCTGAGCGCGCCGGAAGCGCGCGGCCGCCGACACGGGGTCTCGTGACGGTCGCCAGAGCGACCTCCTCGACCAACGGCGACGGCGACCTCCTCGACCAACGACCACAGGTCTCGTGACGGTCGCCAGAGCGACCTCCTCGACCAACGACCACCAGGGTCTCGTGACGGTCGCCAGGGCGACCTCCTCGACCAACGGCGACGGCGACCTCCTCGACCAACGGCGACGGCGACCTCCTCGACCAACGAGGCTCAGTACGACTTGGGCAGCCCCAGGGTGTGCATGGCGACGAAGTTGAGGATCATCTCCCGGCTGACGGGGGCGATCCGGCCGAGGCGCGAGGCGACGAGCAGGTTGGCGAGGCCGTACTCGACGGTCAGGCCGTTGCCGCCGTGGGTGTGGACCGCGGCGTCGGTGGCGTTGCAGGAGACCTCGCCGCCGGCGTACTTGGCCATGTTGGCGTACTCGCCCGCGGTGAAGTCGTCGCCGGCGTCGTAGAGGGCTGCCGCCTTCTGCCACAGCAGGCGGGCCTGCTCGAGCTCGATCTTGACCTTCGCCAGCGGGTGCTGGATGCCCTGGTGGGCGCCGATCGGGACGTCCTTCCAGACGCTGCGGGTCTTGGCGTAGTCGACAGCGAGGTCGAGCGCGAAGCGCGCCATGCCGCACGACAGCGCGCCACCCATGATCCGCTCCGGGTTGAGCCCGGCGAACAGCTGCCAGAGGCCGCCGTCCTCGTCGCCCACCAGCGCGTCGGCGGGGAGCCGCACGTCGTCGAGGAAGAGGGTGAACTGCTTCTCCGGCGCCGACCACGCCATCTCGATCGGCTGCTTGGTGAAGCCGGGGGCGTCGGTGGGTACGACGAAGAGCGCCGGCTTGAGCTTGCCGGTCTTGGCGTCCTCGGTGCGCGACACGATCAGCACCGACTGCGCCTCGTCGACACCGGAGATGAAGGTCTTCTGGCCGTTGAGCACCCACTGGTCGCCGTCGCGGGTCGCCGTGGTGGTCAGGTTGTGGGCGTTGGAGCCGGCGTCGGCCTCGGTGATGCCGAAGGCCATCAGCAGGGTGCCGTCGGCGATGCCGGGCAGCCACCGCTGCTTCTGCTCCTCGGTGCCGCACCGGGCGATGATCGAGCCGCAGATCGCCGGCGAGACCACCATCATCAGCAGTGGCGCACCCGCGGTGGCGGCCTCCTCGAGGACTGCGGCGAGGTCGGCCATGCCGCCGCCACCGCCGCCGTACTCCTCGGGGATGTTGACGCCGAGGAAGCCGTTGGCCCCCATCTCGAGCCACAGCTCGGTGGTCTTGCCGCCCTCGCGAGCCTGCTTCTCGATGTACTCGCGGCCGTACTTGCCGGCGAGCTTCTTGACCGCCTCGCGCAGCGCGACGCGCTCCTCCGGCTCGGTGAACATGGTGTCGACGGTGGTCATGGCGGTCAGTCCTCTTCGTTCTCGGTGGTGCCGGGGTCAGTGCCGGGGTCGGTGTCGGCGGCGTTGTCGGGGGTGACGACGGCGAGCACGGCGCCCGCCTCGACCTGCTGGCCGATGGTGGCCGCGAGCTCGGTGAGCGTGCCCGCGTACGGCGCGGCGATGGTGTGCTGCATCTTCATGGCCTCCATCACGAGGATGGGTTGGCCCTCGGCGACCGTGTCGCCGACGTCGGCGTGGACCATGACCACGCTGCCGGGCATGGGGGCCAGCAGCGAGCCGGCGGCGACCTGGGTAGCGGGGTCGACGAACCGAGGCTTCCGCTTCAGTGCGACATGGCCGAGGGGCGACTCGACGTCCACGGCCTCCTGACCGGGGTCGCCGGCCACCCGCACCACGAAGGTACGGCGCACGCCGTCGGCCTCGAGCACGACCTGGTCCGGCCCGGCCGACACCACGGCGACGTCGTCGAGGTCGGCGGAGGAGAAGGTGCGTCCGCCGTACCACCGGACCGGCAGCTCCTCGTCCCCGAGCAGGAACACCGTCTCCTGCGGCTGGGCGACGACGTTGCGATAGCCCGCGGGGATGCGGCTCTGCACCCGGGCGCTCAGCCGGGCCCGTTCGGCCAGCGCGATCGCGGCCGCGAAGCCCGACAACGGCACGGTCTGCTCGCCGCCCGGCGCAGCGCCGAGGACGGACAGGTCGGCGCCGTCGAGCCAGGTGGTGTCCATCCGGGCGTCCACCACGACCGGGTCGCGCAGCAGGTTGACCAGCAGGTCGCGGTTGGTGCGCAGGCCGTGGATCTCGGCCCGCGCCAACGCCCCGGCCAGCTGTCGCAGCGCTTGGTCCCGCGTGGGCGCCCACACGATGACCTTGGCGATCATCGCGTCGTAGAAGGTCCCGATCTCGTCGCTGGAGCCGACGCCCGAGTCGAGCCGGATGCCGTAGCCCGTGGTGGCGAACTCGCTCACCACCCCCGGCACCTCGAAGCGGGTGATGCGACCCGACTGCGGCTGGTAGCCGGCGGCCGGGTCCTCGGCGTAGAGGCGGACCTCGATCGCGTGGCCGGTCGGCGCCTTGGTCTCGAGGCTCGGCCGCGGGCGGCCTCGCACCTCAACCAGCGGCGAGTCCTCGTCGAGGGAGCGGCCCTCGGCGACGGCGATCTGGAGCGCGACCAGGTCGACGCCGTAGACCGCCTCGGTCACCGGGTGCTCGACCTGGAGCCGGGTGTTCATCTCCAGGAAGTAGAAGCGGTCCAGGGCGACGTCGTAGAGGAACTCGACCGTGCCGGCGCCGCGGTAGTCGATCGCCTCGGCAGCCGCCTTGGCCGCCTCGTGCAGGGACTTGCGGGTGGCGTCCGGGAGCGCCGGGGCCGGCGCCTCCTCGATCACCTTCTGGTGACGCCGCTGGACCGAGCAGTCGCGCTCGCCGAAGACGATCGCGCCGTCCGCGGTGCCGATCACCTGGACCTCGACGTGCCGGCCGGACTGGACGTACGGCTCGACGAAGACGGTTCCGTCGCCGAACGCCGACGCCGCCTCTGCCTGCGCCTTCTCGATCTCGCCGGCGAGCTGGTCGAGCTCGCGGACGATCCGCATGCCGCGGCCGCCGCCGCCCGCGGAGGCCTTGACCAGGAGGGGGAGGTCGTCCGCGGTCGCGGTGTCGGCAGTGAACTCGCCGAGCACCGGGACGCCGGCGGCCTCCATCAGCTTCTTCGACTCGATCTTCGAGCCCATCCGCTCGATCGAGTCGGGAGCCGGGCCGACCCAGGTCAGCCCGGCGTCGATGACCTGCTGGGCGAACGCGGCGTTCTCGGACAGGAACCCGTNGACAGGAACCCGTAGCCGGGGTGGATCGCGTCGGCGCCGGCCTTCAGCGCGGCCTCGATCACCAGGTCGCCACGGAGGTAGGTCTCGGCCGGCGTGTTGCCGGGCAGTCGTACGGCGGCGTCGGCCTCGGCCACGAATGGCATCCCGGCGTCGGCGTCGGAGTGGACGGCGACGGTCTCGATGCCGAGGTCGCGACAGGTGCGGAAGACCCGCCGGGCGATCTCGCCGCGGTTGGCCACCAGGAGTCGTGTGATCACAGGCGGAACACCCCGAAGTTCATAGCCCCTTCGATGGGCTGGTTGTCGATGACGGACAGGCAGATGCCGAGGACGGTGCGGGTGTCACGCGGGTCGATGACGCCGTCGTCGTAGACCATCCCGGAGAGGAAGTACGGCAGCGACTGCTCCTCCACCATCCCCTCGACCATCTCCTTGATGCCCTTGAACCCCTCGGCGTCGAAGACCTCGCCCTTCTTCTCCGCCGACTCGCGCGCCACGATCTCGAGCACGCCGGCGAGCTGCTGCGGTCCCATGACCGCGGACTTGGCCGACGGCCAGGTGAAGAGGAACCGAGGGTCGTAGGCACGGCCGTTCATGCCGTAGTTGCCGGCGCCGTACGACGCGCCCATGATCACCGTCAGGTGCGGCACCTTGGAGTTCGAGACCGCGTTGATCATCAGCGCGCCGTGCTTGATGATGCCGCCCTGCTCGTACTCCGTGCCGACCATGTAGCCGGTGGTGTTGTGCAGGAACAGCAGCGGCGTGTCCTTCTGGTTGGCCAGCTGGATGAACTGCGCCGCCTTCTGCGCCTCCTCCGACATCAGCACGCCGCGCGCGTTGGCGAGGATGCCGATCTCGCGGCCGTGCAGGTTGGCCCAGCCGACGCAGAGGGACGAGCCGTAGAGCGGCTTGAACTCGTCGAACGCCACCGCGTTGTTCGGCCCGGTGCCGTCGACGATCCGCAGGATCGCCTCGCGCGGGTCGAACGGCTCCTTGAGGTCGGTCGGGATCAGGTCGAGGAGCTCCTCCGGGTCGAGGTCCGGTTCGGCGTACGACGTCGGGTCCGGCGAGGTGCCCTGCTTGCGCCAGTTGAGGCGAGCGACCACGCGCCGGGCCTGTCGGATCGCGTCGAGCTCGTCGACCGCGAGGAAGTCGGACGACCCGGAGATCCGGGAGTGCATCTCGGCACCGCCGAGCGACTCGTCGTCGGTCTCCTCGCCCGTCGCCATCTTGACGAGGGGCGGGCCGGCGAGGAACACCTTCGCGCGCTCCTTGACCATGATCACGTAGTCGCTCATGCCGGGGACGTAGGCGCCGCCGGCGGTGGAGTTGCCGAAGACGACCGAGATCGTCGGCTGCTTGCGGGCCGACGCCCGGGTCAGGTCGCGGAAGCCGCGGCCCCCCGGGATGAAGATGTCCTTCTGGGTGGGCAGGTCCGCGCCACCGGACTCGGTGAGGTTGATCGAAGGGAGGAAGTTCTTCTCGGCGATCTCGGCGGCCCGGAACGACTTGCGCAGCGACCACGGGTTGAGGGCGCCGCCCTTCACCGTCGGGTCGTTCGCGACGATCATGCACTCCACGCCCTCGACCACCCCGATGCCGGTGACCATGCTGGCGCCGACCGCGAAGTCGCTGCCCCAGCCGGCCAGCGGCATCAGCTCGAGGAACGCCGAGCCCTCGTCGACGAGCAGCTCGATCCGCTCCCGCGCCGTGAGCTTGCCGCGCTCCTTGTGGCGGGCGATGTACTTGCCGCCGGCCTCGACGGCCTTGGTCTGCTCCTCGTGCAGCGACTCGATCTTCTCGAGCATGGCTGTGCGACGATCCGTCACGACTCCACCACCGCCTTCATCCTCTCCAAGGTCGTGCGCATGCCGCGCTCGTTCGTGCGGCCGCGGAGCCGGCCGAGCAGCATCCAGTAGCCGCGGACGTACCAGCTCGGGGTGAGCCGGAAGTACTCGGTGACCCGGGTGCCGTCGCCCTCGGGCTCCAGCCGGTAGCCCCACGTGTTGATGTGATTGCCGTCGAGCCCGACGGCGAACTCGAACAGGCCCCGTCCGTCGGGCCCGGGCTCGACGCACTGCGTCACGGTGCACGGCGACCAGTACGTCGGTCCGACGCCGTTGCGCTTCACGTGCCCCTTGAAGCGCGCTCCGACCGCCGGACCGGTCGCGCCGTGGGTCCACTCCGCCTCGAACGTCTCGGGGGAGAACTCGCCGATCCGGGTGACGTCGCTGACCAGGTCCCAGACCTTCTCCGGCGCCGCGCGCAGGAAGAGGTCGACCTCCCCGCCGAGGGCGCTCATCCCCGCCCCCGTCATTGCGAGTAGCCCAGCAGCCGGGCCGCCAGGTCGGTGAGCACCTCGGTGGAGCCACCGCCGATCGGCAGCAGTCGGACGTCGCGGTAGTGGCGCTCGACCTCGGACTCGCGCATGTAGCCCATCCCGCCGTGCAGCTGCACGGCCTGGTCGGCGACCCAGACGGCCGTGTCGACGGCGGTCTGCTTCGCGAGGCAGGCCTCGGCGATGCAGTCCTCGCCCGCGTCGTACCGCCGCGCCACCTCGAGGGTGTAGCTGCGGGCGACCGCGACCTGGCGGTGCATCTCGGTCAGCTTGGCGCGCACCACCTGGTTGGCGACCAGTGGCTTGCCGAACGCGTCGCGGTCCTTGCTGTACTGGGCCGCGAGGTTGAGGCAGCGCAGCGCGTGGCCGTAGCCCATCAGCGCCAGCCAGATCCGCTCGGAGACGAAGTTCTGCGCGATGTAGTAGAAGCCGTGGTTCTCCTGGCCGACCAGGTTGGCGGCCGGGACCCGCACGTCGACGTAGCTCAGCTCGCCGGTATCGGACGCGAGCCAGCCCATCTTGTCGAGCTTGCGGGAGACGGTGAACCCGGGCGTGCCCTTGGGTACGACGATCAGCGAGATGCCGTGCGCGCCGGCCTCGCCCGTGCGGACGGCGGTGGTGACGAAGTCGCCGCGCACCGAGGACGTGATGAACGTCTTGGCGCCGTTGATGACGTAGTCGTCGCCGTCCCGGACCGCGCGGGTCGTGATGTTGGCGACGTCGGAGCCGGCGCCGGGCTCGGTGATGGCGAGCGACCCGATCATGTCGCCGGACAGCACCGGGCGGACGTAGGTGTCGATCAGCTGCTGCGAGCCGTTCTGGATGATGTGCGGGATCGCGATGCCGTGGGTGAAGGCCGAAGCCATCAGCCCGCCGGACCAGCCGCCCTCCATGAAGCCCTGCTGCATGGCGCAGGCGTCGAGCAGGCTGCCGCCGTCACCGCCGACCTCCTCCGGGACGCCGACGCCGAGGAAGCCGGCGTGCGCGAGCTTCTTCTGGAAGTCGCGCGGGATCTCGCCGTCCTTCTCCCACTGGTCGAGGTAGGGCGTCACCTCGCGCCGGGTGAACTCGAGCGCCGACTCCCTGAGCGCGAGCTGCTCGTCGGTGAAGCCGTGGTTGAACGTGGTGATCACAGAACGTTCCCTTCGATGTTCACGAGCCGGGAGCGGACCCACTCGGCCAGGCCCTTCGCCTGCGGGTCGAACCGCGCGGTGGCGGCGACGCCCTCGTCGAGCAGGCCGTAGATCACGACGTTGACGCCGCCCAGGTTGGGCAGCACGTAGACCTCGATGTCGAGGTCCTTGGCCTCGGGGACCAGCTCGCGCACCCGGCGGCGGGACATGAACTTGGTCAGCCAGGTCACCCGCTCGGCGTACTTGGGGTGGCCGTCGTTCTTGACCCAGAGCCCGATGTTGGCGTCGCCGCCCTTGTCGCCGGAGCGCCCGTGCACGAACGTGCCGAGCGGGATCCGGCGGGTGAGGGTGTCGGTCGGCGCGGGGAACGGCGAGGGCCGCAGCCCCTCGGTCGGGTCGATCGGCGCGTCGGCGGTCACCGGATCGGCGATGACCTCGGTCGTCCCGTCGTGGTGGACCACCGTGTGCGCGACGCTGCTGCGCGGGATGTAGGCGGGGCTGTAGACGCCGTACGCCGTGCCGGGGCCGGGCATCCGGGTGACGCTGAAGCCGGGGTAGGACCCGAGCGCGAGCTCGATGATCGGAGCGGTGAGGCCCTTGCCGACCTTGTCGGCGTCGGGGTCGAACGCAGTGACCCGGAGCAGCATCGAGGCGCCCTCCTCGGTGTCGGCGTCCGGCTGGACGGTGCGCACACCGGACCAGTCGACCTTCGCCGGGCGGGCGGCGTCGGTGCCTTCGGGGCCGAGCGCTGCCTCGACCTGGGCCTTGATCCACTCAACCTTGGCGTCGGCGTTGAGGCCGGTGACGACGAACTCCGCGGAGTTGCGGAAGCCGGCGAAGTAGTTGAGGCAGACCTTGAGCTGCTCGGGCGGCGCCGAGCCGGTGACCCCGGTGACGGAGACCCGGTCGTCACCGTCCTGCTCGAGGCGCAACGACGTGAGGTCGACGGTGACGTCGGGGTTGAGGTACTTCGTGGTCTGGATCTCGTAGACCAGCTGCGCGGTGACGGTGTCGACAGTGACCGCGCCGCCGGTCCCGGCGTGCTTGGTGATCACCATCGAGCCGTCCTCGGCCAGCTCCGCGATCGGGAAGCCGAGCGGCTCCCCGTCCTTGATCGCGCCGGCCTCGATCAGGTCGAGGAAGCCGCTGAAGTTGCCGCCCGTGGCCTGGGTGCCGCACTCGATGATGTGGCCGGCGACGACTGCGCCGGCCAGGGCGTCGTACGACTCCGGCGTCCAGCCGAAGTGGGCGATCGCCGGCCCGACGACGACCGAGGCGTCGGTGACGCGGCCGGTGACGACCAGGTCGGCGCCGTGGGTCAGGGCGGAGGCGATGCCGAACGCGCCGAGGTAGGCGTTGGCGGTCAGCGGGTTGCCGTAGGTCTCGTGCAGCAGGCCGAGGTCGGCGACCTGGCCGCGGATGTCGTCGCCCTCGACGTGCGCGATCCTCGGGTCGAGGCCGAGCCCGGTCGCGACCTCGCGCAGCTTGTCGGCGAGCCCGCGCGGGTTGACCCCGCCGGCGTTGACGACGACCTTGACGCCCTGCTCGAGCGCCAGGCCGAGCGCGTCCTCGGCCTGCTTCGCGAACGTGCGGGCGTAGCCGAGGCTCGGGTCCTTGAAGGTGTCCTTGCCGAGGATGAGCATGGTGAGCTCTGCGAGGTAGTCACCGGTCAGGTAGTCCAGGCTCTGCCCTTCTTCTCGGCCGCCCTCGAGCATCTCGCGGAACGCCGAGAGCCGGTCACCGTAGAAGCCGGAGCAGTTGCCGATCCGGATCGGGTCGCTCATGCCCCCTCCTCGCTGGTTGAGGTGCGAGCGTCAGCGAGCCGGGAAACCCGACCGCCGCCTGCCGGGCCGGCGAAGGCCTGGGCGATGGTCAGCCACTTCTCCGCGTCCGCGCCGACGGCGACCAGGTCGGTGTCGTCGCGGTGGATCCGCTGGGTGACCAGCTGGCAGAAGTCGTACGCCGAGCCGCGCACGCTCTGCGCGGCGTCCTCGGGCCCCCAGACCCAGAGCTCGCCGCTCGGCGCAGTCAGCGCGACCAGGAACTCCTCGGTCGGCGCCTCGAGCTCGTGCTGGGCGAAGGAGAAGTTGCGGGTGCGGACGCCGAGATGGGCGACCTGCTTGATCCGGTCCGTGACCGCGGGCCGGCCGCCCGTCGAGCCGCCCGTCGAGCCGGCCGCGGCCAGGGCGTCGTACACGTCGAGCGCGTGCGCCCAGGTCTCCATGAAGCGCGCGGTCGCCATCGACGTCGGCGACATCGGCGGACCGAACCACGGCATCTTCTGGCCCTCGGGAACCTCCCGCAGTGCGACCGCGAGCGCGGCCCGGCCGGCGTCCCAGCGGACGAGCAGGTCGGCGGGTGCGAGCGCCGCGAGCTCGTGGGCGCCGGCGTCCACGAAGCCGGTGGGGTCGGCGATCGCCTGCAGCACCACCTCGTCCCACGCCTCCTTGCCCTCCGGCGAGTGGGCGTTGGCCGCGAGGACGGCGACCTCGTCGGTCCAGAGCAGGTGGGCGATCGTCGTGGCGATCGTCCAGCCCTCGGCCGGAGTGGGGGTCGCCCACCCGCCGTCGGCACCGTCGTCGAGCCCGGCAACGGCCGCGCGGAGCTGGTCGCCCTCGGCGGTGAGGTCGGCGAAGACGTCGTCAAAGACACTCACTTGTGGTCCCTCTCGGTGGTTGAGGTGCGAGCGAAGCGAGCCTCGAAACCCGGAGTGGCGTCGAGAGTTGCCGCCCACTGGTCGAGGATCCTGCGGCGACGACGGGTGTCGTCGCCCAGCGTGCTGGCCAGTCCCAGGCCGCGCACGAGGTCGAGGGTCGCCTGGATCAGCTCGCGGACGCCGGGCTGCGACTCGTCGGCGCCCAGCAGCTGCACCGTCAGCTTGTGGGTCTCGCGGCCGACCACCTGCTCCAGGGGAGCGACCGCCGCCAGCAGGCTCTCGTCGGTGCGCGCGGCCACCCACAGCTCGAGGGCCGCGGTGAAGACCGGGCCGGCGAAGTGGTCGCCGAGCATCTGGATCACCGCCCGGGTGCGGTTGCGCCCCTCCGGCAGCTCGGCGGCGCGGGCGGCCAGCTCGTCCCCGCGGCGCTCCGTCAGATGGGTCACGGCCGCGACGACGAGGTCGTTCTTGGTCGGGAAGTGGTGCAGCTGGGCGCCGCGGCTGACGCCCGCGCGCTCCGAGACGAGCGTGGTCGTCGTACCGCTGAAGCCCTTCTCGACCAGCAGCTCGACCGTCGCCTCCATCAGCCGCGCGCGCATCGCGCGGGTGCGCTCCTCCTGCGGGACGCGTGCGCCCGAGGTCGCCGATGTGGTCACGGCATCAGCATGGCGCGCCACAAACAAACAGTCAAGCCTGACTGTTACTGCCCCGACTGCCGCCCGGCGAAATAGTCGCGACAACTCATCCGATCGGCGGTTTCCCGACGGCGCCGGCCGGTCCACGCTGTCACCTAGCCGTCGCCTGCTCCCGGGCGGCGCCGGATCTCATGGGGTGGTCCCGATGCACATCAACATTCGTCGAGCGCTCGCCGGCTTGGTCGCGGCGGCCGTCTGCGCCGTCGGCACCGTCGTCGGCGGAGCTGCGCCTGCCCACGCGGCAGCCAGCGGCTACCTGCTGGCGAAGGGGACGGGCTCGCTGTACACCGCCAACGACTACATCAACCTGGGGGCGGTGACGGGCGGTGACGCGCGCACCTTCACCTTCAAGATCGTCAACACCGGACCGACCAGCCAGCAGTTCAAGGTGACGGCGCCGACCTCCTCTCCCGGCATCACCCGGACGCTCCTGCAGGGCTCCAGCCCGCTGCCCCTGCCCTACTACACCGCACCGGTCGCGCCGGGAGGGAGCTTGACCCTCAAGCTCAGGGTCCAGCTCGCCGGCGGCCTTCCCCAGGCCGAGTACGTGACGTACGTCGAGCTGCGGGACCCGGAGACCAGCACCCTCCGCGACTCCTTCGTGGCCGACCTCCATGCGACCTACGAGACCGGCAGCACGAACCACGACCTGTTCCTGAAGACCGGCACCCAGCCGTACGTGGGCGGCTCGCTCCAGCAGATCCAGTCCGCCAGTGCCATCAAGCCCGGCTCGACGGCGACCTTCCGGCTGCGGCTTCAGAACAACTCCGGATCGCCGACAGCGATCGGGCTCAAGTACAACCCCGCCTACGGCTGTCTGACGTCCTACTCGATCACGGTCAAGCAGGGCACGAAGAACGTCACGTCAGCCGTCGAAGCCGGGGCCTACAGCACCGGCATCCTGGCTCCCGGAGCGAGGACGGAGCTCAAGGTGATGATCAAGCTGCTGGAGCCCATCGGGTGTGCGTCCAGCTACTTCGGCTACACGGCGTCGACTCCGGCCGGCGCCGTCAACCAGTACGCCCACGTCCTGGTGGCCGCGGCCTGACGACCTCCAGGTCCATCCCGGCCACGACGTGCGACAGGCCGCGGTGCTCGCGGGTCGGCAGCGCGGCCAGGACGCTCACGACGGCGTAGCCGAGCAGGGCCCAGGTGCTCCAGGCCGGCATCAGCGCACCCAGCGCGAGGAACGGGCCGACGCCGGCGGCCAGCTTCACCACGCGTGAGACCGGCGTCAGCGCGCGGCGACGCGCGACCGCCCGTACGGACACGACCAGCTCGCCGAAGGTGCGGCCGGCGAAGAGGACCAGCCCGGCCTCGACGGCGGCCGGGACGCCCCACTGCAGCCAGGTCCGGACGCGGTCGTCGATGTCGGAGTACGACGACGCCAGGCCGTAGTGGAAGGCACCCTTGTAGGCGACCACCACGACCGCGCCGAGCAGCACCACGAACAGCACGTCGCAGACCATCCCGACCAGGCGGCGCCCGTAGCTGATCGATGTCGGCAGCACGATCTCGCCGCGCCGGCGTCGTACGACCAGGGCGGCGAGGAGCGACCCCGCGGCCGCGCCGAGCGTGTTGACGATCAGGTCGTCGACGTCGAACCTGCGGTAGGCACAGTCGAAGAGGTGCCACACGCCGGTGGTCTGGGTGGCCTCGATCAGCAGCGAGATGCCGAAGCCGAGCACGGTCGCGACCACCACCCCGCGCCCCAGCAGCTTGCGGACGTAGAACCCCAGCGGCACGAAGAGCAGCACGTTGAGGGCGACCTGGAGGAACGCCGGGTCGCGCACCAGGCCCATCGCGCCGTCGCTGTCCCGGAACCCGATCGCGCGGATCGTCGCGAGCGGCTCGGTCTGTCGCCCGACGCACGCATAGGTGTCGTCGGCCGGGATCGGCAGCAGCGTGTAGGTCCACAGCGCCAGGCCGTAGACCGCACCCGAGAGCAGGATCGTCAGGTCACCCGGCCCGAGCCGGCCGTCGCGGCGGTACTCGTAGGCGGCGACCGGGATCAGCAGCACGATCGCGACCAGCGTGCCGAGAGCGGTCGCGATCAGCGCGTTCGCGACCTGGTCCGACATGGCCGCGAGGATAGGCCGTCAGCGGCTACCGGGAGGGGCGCAGGTAGTTGACCCCGACGGCGAACCTGCCGAACACGATCGCGGAGTCGCCGTCGGCGAGGTCCGCCTCCGACGCGCTCGTGGTGACCTGGGTGGCGAAGGAGTAGAGACCGCGCCGCACCCGGACCGTGACCTTCCCGTCGGAGTCCGCCGGGTCCTGGTCGACCACCGCTCTGCCGGACGGCGCGATCAGGCTGATCAGCCCGATGTCGCCGCCGGAGCTGGTCCACTGGATCCGGATCCGGCCGCGCTCGCGCACCCGCAGCATCGCGTCACCCTCGCTGCGCGCGACGACGGTCATGCCGCAGTTGACCGCTCCGGCGTCGTTGGTGAGGACGACGACGTGGGAACCGTCGAACCGGGCCGATCGGAACGCACGGTTGCGCGCGGTGCCGCTGGCGGTCGAGGTCACCTCGCTCTCGCCGTGGGCGCCGACGACCTCGCCGCCGCGCTGCTCGCCCGAGAACGAGCCGAGGGCGTACGCCGTGCGCTCGCCCGTCGCGTTGGTGAAGGTCTTCGTCTCGCTGTCGGCGCCGTTGGCGACGTCGCAGCCACCGCCGTACGTGCTGTAGCTGGCGGAGCGGACGGTGCCGTCGACCGGCGCGGCCGCTGCCGGACCGGCAGCCACCACGACGAGGGTGGACGACGTCAGGATCAGTCCGGCGACCAGCAACGGCGCTCGGCGGGGGCGAGGGATCTGGGTCATGGATGCACACGCTTTCTCGGATCGGCCACAGGCGGCGCCACGCCCCGAGTGCGTCGTACCCAGGTCAACGGCGCCGCGCCCCCGACGGCACGCGACCTAGGGGAGAAACTCTCGACTGACCGACCGACGAGTCTCAGCGCGGCAGCATGGCGCACGGCGGCGAAGCCGCATCGTGCGGTGCCCGCGGGCCGAGCTTGCGAGTGCCCGCGCGGTGCCGCACGATCTGCGACCTGCTCGCGCCATCTAACTGTTCTGGGGGAAGCCCAGGTTGATCCCTCCGTGCGACGGGTCGAGCCACCGGCTCGTGATCGCCTTCTCGCGGGTGAAGAACTCCACGCCCTGCGGGCCGTAGGCCTTCGCGTCGCCGAAGATCGACGCCTTGTAGCCGCCGAACGAGTGGTAGGCGACGGGCACCGGGATCGGCACGTTGATGCCGATCATGCCGACCTCGGCCTCGCGCTGGAAGCGCCGTGCGGCGCCGCCGTCGTTGGTGAAGATCGCCGTGCCGTTGCCGTAGGGGCCGGCGTTGATGAGGTCGACGCCCTCGGCGTACGACGCCACCCGCACCACCGACAGCACCGGGCCGAAGATCTCGTCGCGGTAGACCGACGAGCTGGTCGGCACCTGGTCGATCAGGGTCGGGCCCAGCCAGAAGCCGTCGGCTGCGCCGTCGTAGTCGGTGTCGCGGCCGTCGACGACGACGGTGGCTCCGTCGGTCGCGGCGACGTCGAGGTAGCCGGCGACCTTGTCCCGGTGCTCCCGGGTGATCAGGGGGCCCATGTCGCAGCCCTTGCGGCCGTCGCCGATGACCAGCTTGCCCATCCGGTCGCGGATCTTCTCGATCAGCTCGTCGGCGACCGGCTCGACCGCCACGACGACCGAGATCGCCATGCAGCGCTCGCCGGCCGAGCCGAAGCCCGCGTTGACCGCGGAGTCGGCGACCAGGTCGAGGTCGGCGTCGGGCAGCACCAGCATGTGGTTCTTGGCGCCGCCGAGGGCCTGCACCCGCTTGCCGTGGGAGGTCGCCGTCTCGTAGACGTACTTCGCGATCGGCGTGGACCCGACGAACGAGATCGACGCGACGTCGGGGTGGACCAGCAGCGCGTCGACCGCCTCCTTGTCGCCGTGCACGACGTTGAAGACGCCGTCGGGCAGGCCGGCCTCCTTCAGGGCGGCCGCCATCCAGTTGGCGACGCTCGGGTCCTTCTCGCTCGGCTTCAGCACCACCGTGTTGCCGGTCGCGATCGCGATCGGGAAGAACCACATGGGGACCATCGCCGGGAAGTTGAACGGGCTGATGATGCCGACGACACCGAGCGGCTCCTTGACCGAGTAGACGTCGACGTCGGTGGAGACGTTCTGCGAGAACGCTCCCTTCGCGAGGTGCGGCATGCCGCAGGCGAACTCCACGACCTCCAGGCCGCGGGCGACCTCGCCGGCGGCGTCGGACAGCACCTTGCCGTGCTCGGAGGTGAGGATCGCGGCCAGCTCGTCCTTGCGCTGGTTGAGGATCTCGCGGAAGCCGAACAGCACCTGCTGCCGCTTCGCGATCGAGGCCTCGCCCCACTCGGCGAACGCCGCCTTGGCGACGGCGACCGCACGGTCGACGTCACCGGCCGAGCCGTAGCGGACGTGCTTGGAGACGACACCGAGGGCCGGGTCGTAGACCGGGCCGGTGCGGTCGGACTCGCCGGCATCGGTGGCGCCGGCGATCCAGTGGTCGAGAACTTCAGTCATGAGTCACTCCTTTGTGATGAACCTTGGTTTCGAGGCTCGCTTCGCTCGCACCTCAACCGGCGGCGTCGTCGAGCAGGGACAGGACTTCGTCGTACGCCGCGAGCGCCTCGGCCACCTCGTCGGCGGTGACCACGCAGGGCGGCACGACATGGATGCGGTTGTCGGCGATGAACGGCAGCAGGCCGCGGCCGACCAGCTCGCTCTTCGCGCGGCCCATCAGGGCCGCGGAGAGGGGCTCGCGGGTCACGGGGTCGGCGACCAGCTCCATCGCCCAGAACACCCCGGCACCGCGGACCTCGCCCAGCACCGGGTGCTTCTCGGCCAGCGTCGCGAGCCCGGGGGCGAGCACGTCGGCGCCGATCTGCTTCGCGTGGGCGACGATGCCCTCGCTCTCCATCGCGTCGATCGACGCCACGATGGAGGCCGCGGCCAGGGGGTGGCCGCTGTAGGTGAGGCCCCCCGGGAAGACGCGGTCGTCGAAGGTGCGGGCGATCGCGTCGCTGATGACGACACCGCCCACCGGGACGTAGCCGGAGTTCACGCCCTTGGCGAAGGTGATCAGGTCGGGCACCACGTCGAACGCGTCGAACGCGAACCACTCGCCGGTGCGGCCGAAGCCGGCCATCACCTCGTCGAGGATCAGCACGATGCCGTACTGGTCGGCCAGGGCCCGCACGCCGGGCAGGTAGCCCGGCGGCGGCACCAGGATCCCGGCGGTGCCGGGGATCGTCTCGAGCAGGATCGCGGCGACGCTCTCCGGGCCCTCGCACTCGATCACCCGCCGCAGGTGCTGCAGCGCGCGCTCGCACTCCTCCTCCGGCGTGGTCGCCCAGAACTCCGAGCGGTAGAGGTAGGGGCCGAAGACGTGGACGTGAGCCCGGGCGTACTCGTTGGGGATCCGCCGCCAGTCGCCGGTCGCGACGATCGCCGCACCCGTGTTGCCGTGGTAGGAGCGGTACGTCGACACGACCTTGTCGCGACCGGTGTGCAGGCGCGCCATCCGGATGGCGTTCTCGATCGCGTCGGCCCCGCCGTTGGTGAAGAACACCTTGTCGAAGCCCTCCGGGGCGCGGGCGGCGATCCGCTGCGCCGCCACCCCCCGGGTGAGGTTGGCGGTGGCGGGCCCGATCGTCGCCAGGGTGGCCGCCTGCTCCTGGATGGCCGCGACGACCGACGGGTGCTGGTGGCCGATGTTGACGTTGACCAGCTGGCTGGAGAAGTCCAGGTAGGACTTGCCCGCGTGGGTCCAGACCCGCGTGCCCTCCCCACCCGCGATCGGCAGCAGGGCGAGACCGCCCTGCGCCGACCACGAGTGGAAGACGTGCTGCCGGTCGAGCTCGGTGGTGCGAGCGTCGAGGTCGGTCACCTGCCACCCTCTTCCAGGGTCACTTCGATCGGCTCGTAGTCGGCACCGATGGTGTCGACCCCTTCGTCGTCGAGCTCGGCGAGCGCCTGCTCGACGTACTCGTTGGTGTAGGCCGAGGACGGCGGCTCCTCGCTGATGATGGTCGCGCCGGTCTCGTTCTCGGTGTTGAGCGCGATGTCGACGGTCTGCGCCCACGCGTCCTCGTCGATGACCCCGACGCCGTTCGTCGACGGCCAGATCAGCTTGTTGACCTCGTTGGCCATCCACAGCTGGTGGCTCTGGCCGAGCTCGGAGCCGGAGTCGGCGACGATCGTGGCTGCCTCCTCCGGGTTGTCGCGGACGAACGCCCAGCCCTTGATCGAGGCCTTGATGAACGCGACCGTCTGCTCCTCGTAGTCAGGGTCCGAGAGCTTCTCGGTCGTCGCCCAGATGGCGTCCTGCAGCATCGCCGTGCCGACGTCGTTCCAGTTGATGACGTTGAGGTCGTCGGGCGTGTAGAGCTCGCCGGTCTCCGGGTTGACGGTCTCGAGCACCTGGGCGTACTCGTTGTAGGTCATCGCCTGCGCGGCGTCGATGTCGCCGGCCAGGAAGGCGTTCATGTCGAACGCCTGCTGGACCAGGTTGATGTCCTCGACGGTCACGTCGGCCGACTGCATGCCGGCGAAGAGCTCCCACTCGTTGCCGAAGCCCCAGCTGCCGACGTTCTTGCCCTTCAGGTCGGCCGGCTCGGTGATGTCCTTGTCCTTGAACGAGACCTGGGTGGTGGCGCTGCGCTCGAAGATCTGCGCGACGTTGGTGATGCCCGCGCCCTGCTCGATGGAGCCGAGCACCTTCGGCACCCACGAGATCGCGTAGTCGACGTCGCCGGAGGCGAGCACGTCCTGCGGGACGATGTCGACCCCGCCCTCGACGATCGTGACGTCGAGGCCCTCGTCGACGTAGTAGCACTCCGCAACGGCGGCGTAGTAGCCGGCGAACTGCGCCTGCGACACCCACTGGAGCTGGAGGGAGACCTCCTCGAGGTCTCCGGCGTCGCGTGCTTCTTGGGTGCGCGTCGCGCAGTCCTCGTTCTGCTGGACTTCGACCTCGGACGACCCACCGCCCTCGTCGTCGGAGCATCCGGTCACCAGGACGGCGAGGGCGACGGCAGCGGCGCCCAGCTTCAGTGTTCTCCTCATGTGCTTTCTCCTTCTTCTCGGGCTCAGGGGTGGTCTCGAGGCTCGCTTCGCTCGCACCTCAACCACCGGGTTTGTGGTGGCGCGAGAACCAGAGCTCGACCAGCAGGGTGACGATGTAGAAGAGCAGCCCGAGCACGATCGCGCCGGTGACGTAGGCCCACGCGAGCGGGTAGTTGCTGCTCGCGGCCGACGACGTGATCGACTTCCCGAGCCCGCCGATGGGGCCGCCGAAGTACTCCGCGATGAGGGCCGCGATCACCGCCAGCGACGAGGCGACCCGCAGGCCGGTGAAGACGTACGGCGTCGCGGTGGGCAGCGTCACCGCTCGGATCATCTGGATCGGGCTGGCGGCGTAAGCGGTCATCAGCTCCCGGTGCACGGTCTTGACCTGGCGGATCCCGCGCAGGGTGTTGAGGTAGACCGGGACCGCCACCGAGACGGCGGCCACGATGATCCGGCCGGTGTTCACCGCCGCGCCGAACATCGAGTAGAGCACCGGCGCCAGGGCCACGATCGGGATCACCGCGAGCGCTGCGACGACCGGCGCCGCCATCTGGTCGACGAACCGGAACGAGCCGGCGAGCGCCGCGCCGAGAACCCCGATCACGGCGCCGGTCAGCATCCCGATCAACGCGTTGCGGCCGGTGACGGTGGCGCCGTCGACGATGTTGGCCGTGTTGGCAGTCACCTGCTCCCAGATCGCGCTGGGCGCCGGGAGGATGAACGGCTCGATCTCGGCGAGCTCGACGAACAGCTCCCAGGCGAGCACGACCAGCGCGCCCAGCACCAGCGGGGCGACGACGGTGCTCCACCGGACCTCGGCGATCGGGAGCCGGGCGCGGGTGTCGCGGGTGACGGTGCTGTCGACGACGGCCATGGCTACTTCTCCAGGCCTTCGGCGGCGACCGCGGGCACGGGCGTGCCGTGGAGGAGGCTGCGGACCTCGGCGACCGCGTGGAAGAAGCCCTCCTCGTCGCGCGCCCGCTCGGTGCGGTCGTGCGCACCGGCGAGGCCGTCGGCCCGGACGTCGACGACGCCCGCGATCCGGCCGGGGCGGGGCGACATCACGACCACCCGGTCGGAGAGGAAGACCGCCTCCGGGATCGAGTGGGTCACGAAGAGCACGGCCGCGCCGGTCTCGGCGCAGATCCGCACCAGCTCGTTCTGCATCCGCTCGCGGGTGATCTCGTCGAGAGCCCCGAACGGCTCGTCCATCAGCAGCAGCCGCGGGCTCTCGGCCAGCGCGCGGGCGATCGCCACCCGCTGCTGCATGCCGCCGGAGAGCTGGTCGGGGTGGTTCTTGGCGAAGTCGGTGAGCCCGACCAGCTCGAGCAGCTCGGCGACCCGGGCCTTGCGCAGCTGGGCGGCAGCGCCGTGCAGCTTGAGCGGGAGCTCGACGTTGCCGGCGACGGTGCGCCACGGCAGCAGGCCGGCCTGCTGGAACGCGATGCCGTAGTCCTGGTCGAGCCGGGCCTGCCGGGCGCCCTTGCCGAAGACCGCGATCTCACCGGCGGTCGGCGAGTCGAGGTCGGCGACCAGGCGCAGCAGGGTGCTCTTGCCGCAGCCGCTCGGCCCGATCAGCGACACGAACTCGCCGGCGGCCACGGTCAGCTCGACCGACTGGAGCGCGACCACCTGCTTGCGACCCTTGCCGAAGACCCGGTCGACGCCGGTCACCGAGATCGCCGGTTCGCCCGTGCGGCCGTTCATCGTGTTGCTCCTGTCAGTCGGAAGGGACGGAGGGCGAGGCCGAGCAGGCCGACGGCACCGGCCGCGACCAGGCCGACCGCGACCGCACCGAAGATCGGCGCCCAGGGCTTGGCGGGATCGCCGG
>NZ_JACEHF010000055.1 GCF_014180685.1 Nocardioides pelophilus
GGCAAGGCGCTGCTGCGCGACGTCGCCCAGCGGCTGTCGGGGCGGCAGGGTCAGCGCGAGCTGCGACAGGCCGGTGCGGCCGGCGACCTCTCGGGCGCGACCCGGCAGTGGCAGTTCGGTGACACGGAGCCTTGGGACATCCCGCGCACGGTGCTCAACGGCGTGCTCCGTCGCGCCGGCGACGCGAGCGGCCCGCGGCTCTCGATCGAGGACGTCGAGGTCGCCGAGACCGAGGCGCGGACGCAGGCCGCCGTGGCGCTCTGCGTCGACACCAGCTTCTCGATGGCGATGGACGGGCGCTGGGTGCCGATGAAGCGCACCGCGCTCGCGCTGCACACGCTGATCGGCACCCGCTTCCGCGGCGACTCGCTGGAGCTGATCGGCTTCGGCCGGCACGCCGAGACCATGGACATCGAGCAGCTCACCGCACTCGACGCCCGGTGGGCCAAGGGCACCAACCTCCACCACGCCCTGCTGCTCGCCAACCGTCACTTCCGCAAGCACCCCAACGCCCAGCCGGTGCTGCTGATCGTCACCGACGGCGAGCCGACCTCCCACCTCGAGCCCGACGGCGAGGTCTACTTCAACTACCCACCGCACCCGATGACGATCGCCCTCGCCGTATGCGAGCTCGACAACGCCCGCCGGCTCGGAGCCCAGACGACCTTCTTCCGGCTCGGCGACGACCCCGGCCTCGCCCGGTTCATCGACTCCATGGCCCGCCGCGCCGAGGGCACCGTCATCGCCCCGGAGAGCGACGACCTCGGCGCCGCCGTCGTCGGCTCCTACCTCGGCTCCCGCGGCCCGCGGGACCGCTCCGGTCCCGGCTCCTACGGCGACTGGTTCGGCGGCCGGGGGTTCTGGGTCGGCTGACGCCGCGCCCATTTCCGCCGATCGGCCGCGCGCCTCGCCGGCGCCACCTAGGCTTCCGTCGTTCTGTCTCGTACGACGTCTCGGGGGCCCGTTGCGCAATCGACTCGGGTGGCTGCTGGCCGCCCTCTGCATGGGTGTCGTCGTGGCGGTCGCGCCCCAGCCCCCGGCTGAACGCGTCGAGCCGCTCGAGCTGGTCGACTACCAGTACACGCCCCCGCAGGTGGCCACCCTGGCGGGAGGGCGGGACATCGTCGTCGACGAGGGCCACGACCAGGTCTTCGTGGCCCAGCAGAGGTCGGGCCTGCTGGTCACCGACCTCGACGGGGCGCCGGTGACGACGATCGCGATGGCGGGATGGCAGGACGACCTCAGCATGAGCGAGGACGGCAGCACTGTGTTCGCAACGGTGCGAAGCGCCACCGGCTCGACGCAGAGCATCGTGGCCGTCGACACGGTGACGTACGGCGTGTCGACCATCGCCCCCGGCAATGTCGACGACTGCCCGATCCATCGGCTCACGCAGCACGGCGGCCTGCTCTGGTTCGCCACCACGTGCAGGACCGACCCCGACAAGGTGTTCGGGTACGTCGATCCCGCGGACGGAGCCGTTGTCCGGCTACCCGTCCCGCCAGCGGTCGACCTCGACCTCATCCATCGGATCGTGGGTGTGCCCGATCGGCCCGACCGGCTCCTCGTCGCCTCGACGAACGGGGTGAGCCTCGTGGAGATCACCTACGGCGAGACCGTCGCGGCGGACCAGATCGCGTCCTCCAGCCAGAGGTCGAGCTCGATCGCCGTCACGCCTGACGGGAGCGAGATCCTCCTCGACCACGAGTCCTACGTCTACCGCCTGTCGGCGACGGACCTCTCGACGATCGGCTCGATCCAAGTGGGGGCCACCGATCTCGCCGTCGGCCCCGATGGCACCGTCGCCTTCGGCAGTGGCGACCAGGTCAGCTTCTACCGACCCGGCTTGGCGCAGAGGATCCGGGCCTATCAGCTCGGCGATCCATCGGCCTACACGACCGGTATCCGAGCCCGCGGGCTCGAGTGGGGTGCAGACCGGCTCTACGCGATCGTCGACGACAAGGAGCTGTACGCCTTTCCCGTCAGGCGACGCACCTACGTCGGGCTGCGCGTCGAGGAGCGACGCTTCGCCTACGGCGAGGCCGTGTCGATCAACGTCATCCTCGACGGACCGACCGCGAACCGGGACGTCGTGATCTGGAGCGTCGACAGGAGAGGTGTCCGTCGACAGGTCGCGGAGCTCACGATCCCTCGGAGCGCTGACCTCAACCTCAGGACGACGGTGGTCGCGCGCAGGAGCGGCCACTTCGAAGTGACGTACGCCGGAGACGATTCCTGGGACCCGAGCTGGGACCGGGCTCAGGACATGCGAGTGGCTGCCAAGGTCGTCACCGAGATGCGCAGTGGACGGATGGCGGGCGGAGTGCGACTGCACCGGGTGGACGAGCCGGTGATCGTGCGCGGCAAGGTGCTGCCGAACCACGCCCGCGAGTGCCTGCACTTCAACATCGATGTCCTCGCGGGCGGCCGGTGGCGCGATGTCGACAACCACTGCGTGCGGCTCGACCAACGCAGCAAGGCTGCCATCGGGCTCCGCGGCGCGCGACGGATCGCCGGCTTCAAGTTCCGGGTCTGGGCCTATTACGGAGGGGACAGGATCAACGAGGCCGACAGTGGCAGGTACCACTACTTCAAGTTCGTCCGCTGACGACTGCCCGCGACAATAGGGACGATGTCCGATCCCACCCTCACCGTCCTGCTCCTCCTCGGCCTGGCCGCGCTCGCAGCGGGCTTCGTGGACGCGGTGGTGGGAGGCGGCGGGCTGATCCAGCTGCCGGCGCTGCTGATCGGGCTCCCGGGGGCGTCGCCGGTGCAGATCCTCGCCACCAACAAGGTGGCCTCCATCTGCGGCACGTCGGCGGCAGCGGCGACGTACTACCGCCGGATCCGGCCGGATCCCCGCACGTTCGGTCCGTTGATGGTGTGCGCGCTGGTCGGCTCGTTCGCGGGTGCCCTGGTCGCGTCGCAGATCCCGCGGGAGGCGTTCGAGCCGATCGTGCTGGTGGTGCTGGTCGTGCTGGGGACGTACGTCGTGCTCCAGCCCGATGTCGGCGAGGAGACGATGCTGCGGTTCGCCGGCCATCAGCACCTGGTCGCGGCGATGACGGTCGGCGGCGTGATCGGCTTCTACGACGGCGCGCTCGGGCCGGGCACCGGGAGCTTCCTGGTGTTCGCGCTGGTGGGCCTGCTCGGCTACGACTTCCTGGAGGCGTCGGCGAAGGCGCGGCTGGCGAACTGGGCCACCAACCTGGGCGCCCTCCTGCTGTTCATCCCCACCGGCGCGGTGCTGTGGAAGGTCGGTCTGCTGATGGGCGCGTGCAACCTGGCCGGTGGCTACCTCGGCGCGCGGACCGCGGTCGACCGGGGCGCGAAGTTCGTGCGGGTCTTCTTCATCGTCGTGGTCTCGGCGTTCATCGTCCGGATCGGCGGCGACGTCTTCGGCGCCTGGTGACCGGCGCATAGGTTGGCCGGGTGACCCCCTTCTGGATCTCCGCCTTCCTCGACTTCGCGCCCGACGGGTTCGAGCCGGGCGTGCGGTTCTGGTCGTCGGTGACCGAGTACGACGTCAGCCCGCCTCGCGGCGACGACGCCGAGTTCGCGACCCTGCTCCCGCGTGACGGCGACGCCTTCCTGCGGGTCCAGCGCCGCGGCGCCGGCGGCGACCGGGTCCATCTGGACCTCCACGTCCCGGACCCGCGGGCGGCGGCCGACCGGGCGGCCGGGCTCGGGGCCACCGTGGTCGCCGACCACGGCTACGTCGTGCTGCTCTCGCCCGGCGGGTTCACGTTCTGCTTCGTCGACCACGCGGCCGCGACCCGGCCGCGCCCCTCGACCTGGCCGGGTGGGCACTCGTCGCTGGTCGACCAGGTGTGCCTCGACGTCCCGGCGTCGTCGTACGAGCGTGAGAGCGAGTTCTGGCGCGACCTGACCGGTTGGGAGGAGCGCCGGTCGGCAGTGTCGACCGACTTCCACTCGCTGCTCCGGCCGGAGGGCCACCCGCTGCGGCTGCTGCTGCAACGGCTCGGGGAGCAGGACGGGGAGGTGCGCGCGCACCTCGACTGGGCGACCACCGATCGCGCCGCCGAGACCGCGCGGCACGTGCGCTCGGGGGCGAGCGTGCTGGACACCCGCGAGCACTGGACGGTGCTGGCCGACCCGAACGGCCGCGCCTACTGCCTCACCGACCGCGAGCCGGCGACGGGGCTCCTCGGCTAGCGTCACCCCATGGACGCCGCATCTCGGACCGACCCGCCGCTGGAGGCCGACGAGGCCACGACCCTGCGGGCCTTCCTCGACTACCACCGCGACACCCTTCGCTGGAAGGTCGCGGGGCTCACGCAGGAGCAGCTCGCGCGGACGCTTGCACCGAGCACGATGACCCTGGGCGGCCTCGTGAAGCACCTCGCCCTCGTCGAGTCGAACTGGTTCGAGGAGGTGCTCGCGGGCGGTGAGGTGATGCCGCCGTTCGCGACCGTCGACTGGGACAACGACCGCGACTGGGAGTGGCGCACCGCGGCCGACGACACTCCCGAGGAGCTGATGGCGCTCTTCGACGACGCGGTCGCCCGCGCCGACCGGGCCGTCGACGACGCGATCGCGAAGCCGACCGGACTCGCGACCCCGTCGGTGCGCGCGACCCGGAAGGGCGACCGTCACTTCAGCCTGCGCTGGATCCTGCTCCACATGATCGAGGAGTACGCGCGGCACAACGGCCACGCCGACCTGCTGCGCGAGTCGATCGACGGCGAGACGGGGGAGTAGGTCAGCCGACGGGCTCGGCGAAGCCCGGCACGAACTCGGCCATGATCGCGCGGAACGGCGCCTCGGCCTCGAGCTGGCTCATCACGCCGACGCCGCCGATCCAGGTGCGGTGGATCAGGACGTACGACGGCGGCAGGTTCAGCTTGATCGAGATCGTGTACGACGGGTCCTTCGGGTCGTTGAGCCGCTGGAACTGCTCGCGCATCCACGCCCGGGAGAACCGGAACCGCTCGACCTGGCTGGGCTCGACCAGCGGGGAGAGGTAGTCCATCAGCAGCTGCGGGTCGAGGTGGATCCGATCCTTCAGGAAGCCTTCCTCGCGGAGCCCGGCGATCAGTGCCTCGCCGTCGCCGGCGGCGCAGAGCCGGACCAGCCGGCCCAGCGGCTCGGGAAGCCCCCGCTGGGGGAGGCGGGCGACGGCGCCGTAGTCGAGGACGCCGAGCCGGCCCGGCGAGCCGTCGGCGTTCGGGATGATCCGGTAGTTGCCCGGGTGGGGATCGGCGTGCAGCAGACCGGTGCGGGCGGGGCCGGAGAAGAGGAACCGGACGTACAGCTCGCCGTAGTGGTCGCGCTCCTCCGGTGTGCCGCTCTCGATCACCGACGCCAGCGAGCCGGGCGACTCGAGCCACTCGGTGATGAGCACCCGGCGCCCGACCGCGACCACATCGGGCACGTCGATGTCGGGGTCGTCGCGGAACGCGGCGGCGAACTCGCGCTGCGCCTCGGCCTCGAGCTCGTAGTCGAGCTCCTCCTTGGCCCGCGCCTGGACCTCCTCGATGAGCGGCTTGATGTCGACGCCGGGGATCAGCGGACCGATGGTGCGTGCTGCCCGCGCCAGGGTCTTGAGGTCGGACTCGAGCGCCTCTCCGGCATTCGGGTACTGCACCTTGACCGCGACCTCACGGCCGTCGTGCCACCGGCCCTTGTGCACCTGGCCGATCGACGCGGCCGCGGTCGGCCCGCCGTCGAGCCACACCAGCCGGGTCTTCCAGTCGGGGCCGAGGTCGGCGGCCAGGATGTCGCGCACCGTCTGCGTCGGCATCGGGGGCGCGGAGTCCTGGAGCTTGGTCAGGTGCTCGCGGTACGGCGCCGCCATCTCCTCGGGCAGTGCGGCCTCGAGGATCGACAGCGCCTGGCCGAACTTCATCGCCCCGCCCTTGAGCTCGCCCAGCGTGCGGAACAGCTGCTCCGCCGTGCGCTGCTGGATCTCGCTCATCACCGCCTCGGCAGGCGCGCCGCCGAGGCGCTTGCCGAAGCCGAGGGCCGTGCGACCGGCGTACCCGAGCGGCAACGCCGCCAGTCGTGCTGTGCGCGCCGCCGCGCTGCGAGGGAGATCCGCCATGGCGCCATTCTTCCCGAAGCCTGGTGACGATGGCGCGGCACCGGCGCGGCTCACCGGTACGGAGCGACGTGGCGCTCGGCCGCCCGGTCCTCCTGCTGGTCGCGGATGCACTTGGCGAGGGCGAAGGAGGAGTTCACCAGGAACAGCGCGCCGAGGCAGAGGAACGCGCGGACCCAGCCGTCGGCCGGGAGGAAGTAGATGCCGCCGATCACGAACATCAGGGCCGCGCCGAACGAGATGGCTGACTGGAGGTAGAAGGCGTAGGTCGTCTTGGTCATGCATCAAGCCTGCGGGCGACCGGCGCCCGAGCGCCTGAGTCGTCGTACTCAATCCGGAGGGGTAGCCGTACGGCTCCTTGTGGAAGTACCGCTGCCGGTCCCACAGTGAGCGGTAGCGGCCAGCGCAACGACGCCCGAGGGGGGCCTATGAGCACGTTCGAGCACGACGGCGCGACCCTCTGGTACGACGACCGCGGGTCGGGCGTGCCGCTGCTGGTGCTGCACGGAGGGCTCGGGCTCGACCACACCTACCTCCGCGCGGCGTTCGACGCGCTGGTTCCCGACGTACGGGTCATCTATCTCGACTTCCGGGCCAACGGCCGCTCGACCGGCGACGGCGACCTGACGATGGCGCGGCTCGCCGCCGATGTCGACGCGTTGCGCGCGCACCTGGAACTGGCCCGGGTCGCTGTCTTCGGCCACTCCTACGGGGGCTTCGTCGCACTGCAGTACGCCCTCGACCACGGCGAACACCTCACCCACCTGGTCGTCTGCGACTCCGATACTCGCGGCCCGGCGGCTGAGACGATGACGGCGGGCCTGGCACGACTCGGGCTGGAGCCCGGCCTGCTCGCCGCGTTCGAGACGCCTATCGAAACCACCGCCGACCTGTTGGAGGTGTTCGACGTGCTCGAGCCGGCCTACCTCCCGCACTCCCCGCCAGGCACCGCGCGCGCCGGGCTGGCCGACACCGTCTGGCGCGCCGAGGGCAGCGAGGGCGGCGGGTCAGCGCTCGACGGCTGGGACGTCGCCGACCGCCTCCGGGAGATCACCGCACCCACGCTCGTCATGACCGGGGCCGACGACTTCATGTTCCCTCCGGAGCGGGCGCGGCTGATGGTCGACGCGCTGCCGCATGCGGAGCTGAAGGTCTTCGAGTCCTGCGGCCACCTGCCGAACGTCGAGGCGCCGGAGCAGCTCAGGTCGGCTCTCCGGGGCTTCCTGCTCGGAGTGGACGGGCGGTAGCGCTCAGGCGTCGTCGGGACGTCATACGGCTGAGTGGCGATAGGTCCAGGGACGTATGACGTTGCGCGGGACGTCATACGGCTGAGGGGCGATAGGTCCACCGACGTATGACGTCCCGCCGCTGCGTCGAGGGATTCAGTCCGTCGCTGGGAACGGGATGCCGGTGTTCGCGTGGCAGCGGTAGCCGTGGGGGTTCTTGTGGAGGTACTGCTGGTGGTGCGCCTCGGCGTAGTGGTAGCTGCCCGCCGGCCCGATCTCGGTGGTGATCTCGCCGTAGCCGCGGCGGGCGATCTCGTCGCCGTACACCTTGGTCAGCTCGCGCGCGGTCTGCTCCTGCTCGGGCGAGTGGAAGTAGATCGCCGAGCGGTACTGGGTGCCGACGTCGTTGCCCTGACGCATGCCCTGGGTCGGGTCGTGCACCTCGAAGAACCGCTTCACCAGGTCGGCGAAGGAGACCTGGTCGGGGTCGAAGACGATCCGGACGGCCTCGGTGTGACCGGTGCGGCCGCTGCAGACCTCCTCGTACGTCGGGTTCGGCGTGGTGCCGCCCGCGTAGCCCACCGACGTCGACCAGACGCCGGGGACCTGCCAGAAGATCTCCTCGGCGCCCCAGAAGCAGCCGAGGCCGAACTCGGCGACCTCGAGGCCGTCGGGCACGTCATCGGTGACGATGGGGGCATTGAGCACGGCGTGCTTCTCAGGCAGGGCGAAGGCGGGCTCGGAGCGCCCCGGGAGCGCCTCGGCTGGGTCGACCATCTCGGTCTTGCGGCGGGAGAGGAACATGCCTCCAGTCTCCCCGTCTGCGCAAGACCCACACCAGCCTCACGGAAGTCTTAACCGTTCCACCGGGCGCGGAAGAGGGTGCGGTCCTGCGAGGCCGGGGTCCACGCGCTCGACGGCCGTTTGCTCTCGGCGCCGCCGCGCTCGTTGCAGACGAGGCCGAGCCTGACCGGAACGGTCGTACGGCGGCCGTTCACGCGTTGCGTCCGCCAGGTCCGAGCGGGCGTGCCGGACTTGAGCACGCGCTCCCGGACCACCTCGTTCTCCCCGGTGATGCGTACGTCGAACTGGATGCATCCGTTGTTCTCGTCCAGCCGCAACCGGCTCACGCCCGGCAGGTACCACTGCCGGCTGTCGGAGACGTCGACGCCGATCGCGCGGCGGAGCCAGCGGGGGCTGGTGGAGGCCATCCGGGCCGCCAGACGGTCGATCACCCAGTCCTCGGCGTGACTCGCGAGCTGGGCCTCGACCACGTCGCCCGGATCCAACGGGTCCCCGGAATCGGCAGCCGCAGCCAACCGCAGCAGGTCGTGGGCGACGTTGTTGCTGAGCACGAAGGTGCAGGTGCGATCGCCCTTGGCGACCAGGGCGTCCCCGCGCGGGCCCGTCCAGCGGAATGCGGTTCGGCCGCAGGCGACGGCGGTCTGGGCGACCCGGTCGGCATGGACGGGCTCCTCCCATGCCGCGCAGGTGCCGCCGGGGCAGGGCTGCCAGTCGAAGGGGAGGGGGAGCTGCTCGTAGAGCGTGGCGGGGTCGAGATCGCCGAGCGTCGCCACGTCGAGGTCCGGGCCGAGGGGGTCGACGAGGTACGCGACCGCGAATCCGTAGTGGAGATAGGCGTTCCACGCCGTCAGCACCCGAGTGCCGTCGTCGGACCAGCGCGGCTCCATCAGGTCGCTGAAGAAGACCGAGCTCTCGTCCCCGAAGCAGTCCCGCTCGCCCGCGAGCGTCCGGAGCGTCGTCGGGAGCGACTCGGCTCGGTCGGCCCGCACCAGCTGCAGACTGCACAGCCGCGCCCCTGGATCGGCCGGGCAGTCGCCACGTTCGACACGGAGATACGCCGCCATCGTCTGGCCGTCGGGGGACCACGCGGGTTGCGACCAACGGGCCTGGGGTGCGCAAACGTCGTCGGGATCGTCGTCACCGGGATAGCCGCCGAACAGCTGCGGGGCGCTCCCCGCGCCGGCGTCGACCGCGTAGAGGTCGTTGCGTGAGCACAGCTCGTTCGTGCAGCCGGGGCTGCTGCCGACGAAGGCGATCTCGTCGTCGGCGCTCCACGACAAGCCGGCGTAGGTGTTGATCACGACGTCGCCCGACTCGAGCACGGTCCGCTCGGCGCCGGTCGCCACGTCGATCGCGACGATCCCGGGGCCCTCGAAGGTGGCGATCTCGCTGCCGTCCGGGGACCAGGCCAGGGCGTCCGCGTAGGTCATCCTGCTCGAGTCGGTCAGGCTGACGCCTTGCCACACAAGTCGGTCGCGCCGGTCCCCCGACGCCAGGATCCTGAGCGCGCTGGGCTGGTTCCAGCCTGACGGCTCACAGGTCGCGCAGGTCCTCAGGAACGCGATCGAACCGCCGTCCGGCGAGAAGTCGGCGTCGATGACCTGGCCGCCCCGGAAGAGGTCGCGCACGCCCCTTTGCCAGGTCGATCCGTCGGCGGAGATCAGGCTGTAGGTCCCGGTCCAGGTCGAGTCGGCATAGAGAAGCAGCCCGTCGCCGGTCGCTTCCTCGCCCTCGGCGGCGATCGACGGCGACGGTCCGACAGCCGCGCCGAGCGAGAGCATCAGCACGGCCGCGGCGGTCATCGACAGCAGTCGGGCGCGCAGGCTCATCCAGCGATGCTAGGTCGGTCGGCGGGGCGGCGACGACGAACGGGGAAAGGCCCTAGCTATCGGCGCCGTGCTCGGCGCACCAGGCGTCGCGCTCGGTGGAGTCCGGGGTCTGGAACAGCTGTCGGATCATCAGCGCCTGGAGCGCGGCGTACGTCTCGACCTGGCGCTGGGCGAACGCACGCTGGACCGGGTTCCGGGCCAGCGCCAGCTGCTCGGCGTGCCGCCAGACCATCTCCCGCCAGCCGCGCATGATCACCCCGGCGACCGTCTCCTCGATCGTGCCGGCGTCGATGTCGTCGAACTTCGGGTCGAACCGGCGCGCCTCCTCCGCGAACACGGGGCCGTACAGCGAGTCGAGCCGCTGGTTGTAGCGGTCGTGGTCGGCCTTGTGGCTGGTGCCGTCCGGTGCGGTGAGCCCGACGTTCGCGATCACGTAGGGGAAGTCGCGGTTGATGTGGGCGTTCATCGCGAGCATGAAGTTGCCCAGGCCGCTCACCGCGCGGTCGTCCTCGGCCTGGAGCGCGATCCGCCACGCGCCCGGGATGTTCGTCCGCCGGCCGCTCTCCCAGCGGCTGGTGGTGTCGAAGTAGAGCTCGGCGAAGACGGTGTCGACCCGGTTGAGCCACTGCTCGTCGTCGAAGTAGCCGGACCGCACGGCGTCGCGCACGTTCTCGGTGACCCGCAGGTAGGCGAGGGAGAAGATCGCGCTGTGCGAGCAGGTGGCGACGAGGCCGTCCAGCCGCGTCTCCATCCTGGCGATCACCTCGTCGATGCACTCGTCGCCCCCGGAGCGGCAGAGGTCGCCGGCGTACTCGGCGCCGGGCACCGGAAGCGGCGGCAGCAGCCCGATGAAGGAGTCCAACGGCGGCAGGACCAGACCGCGGATCGGGTCGGGGTCGGCGGGCGGCGCCGGGTCGTCGGCTGCTGCCGGCACGAGGGGCGCGGCGGCGAGGAGGAGGGCGACGAGGGTCCCGAGGGCGGCGCGGGTGAGGGTGGTCACATCAAGGAGCAACGACGGCGCGTTCCCAGCGCTACGACCGCCGCCGATCGCTCGTGTGGAAACCCGTTCGCGGGGCCCGGGGAGGTGCCGCATATTGGTCGGTATCACTCTGATACCAAGGGGAGTACCATGACGATCATGGCTTTCACGCTGCGCACCGACGCAGAGCTCGACGCGGCCCTGGCCGAGCTCAGCTCGGCGCGGGGGATGTCGAAGCAGGAGCTGATCCGCCACCTGATCCTCGCCGAGGCGGAGCGGTCGCATGCCCGGGCCGACCTCGATGCCGTGCTCGACAGGGAGCTGCCCCGATATGCCGTCGCGCTCGAGCGGCTCGGTCAGTAGCCGTGCGGCTGCTGACCCTCGACGACCTGCTGCACATCGCGCGCCGAACTCTGGATGCCGTCGAGATCCGGGACGTCGGGCTGCTCGAGTCCGCGGTCGCGAGGCCGGCGACGACCGTGTTCGGCGACGACGCGTATCCGAGCCTGCACGAGAAGGCGGCCGCGCTGGTGCATTCGATCTGCAAGAACCACGCGCTTGTCGATGGCAACAAACGGCTGGCGCTGGCAGGTCTCATCGCCACCCTCGGTGTCAACGGACGTCGGCTGACGATGGACAACGAAGAGGCCTACGACTTCATCATCGACATCGCGTCCGGGGAGCTCGACGAGGTCGTTGCGATCGCTGCTCGCATCGCCGCGTCCAGCGAGCCAGCGACCTTTGCCCCTGAGTAGGCTCGCCGGGTGAGCCAAGAGCATCGCGACAAGAGTGGCTTCGAGACCCGCGCCATCCATGCGGGCTACGAGCCGGACCCGACCACCGGAGCGGTGATCCCGCCCATCTACGCCACCTCGACCTACAAGCAGGACGGGGTGGGCGGCCTCCGCGGCGGCTACGAGTACAGCCGCAGCGCCAACCCCACCCGCACCGCGCTCGAGGGGGCGCTGGCGGCGCTCGAGGAGGGGGAGCGCGGGTTTGCGTTCGCCTCCGGCCTCGCTGCCGAGGACACGCTGCTGCGCGCGCTGTGCCGGCCCGGCGACCACGCGGTCATCCCCGACGACGCGTACGGCGGCACGTTCCGCCTCTTCGACAAGGTCGCCTCGCCGTGGGGGCTTGCCCACAGCCCCGCCCCGGTCGACGACGTCGACGCGGTCCGCGCCGCGATCCGGCCCGGCGAGACGAAGCTGGTGTGGGTCGAGACCCCGACCAACCCGCTGCTGTCGATCGGCGACATCGAGGCCCTGGCGGCGGTCGCGCACGAGGCCGGAGCGCTGTTGGTCGTCGACAACACCTTCGCGTCGCCGTACCTCCAGCAGCCGCTGCGCCTCGGCGCCGACGTCGTCATCCACAGCACCACCAAGTACGTCGGCGGCCACTCCGACGTCGTCGGCGGCGCCGTGGTCGTGCGCGACCACGAGGTCGCCGAGAAGGTCGGATTCCACCAGAACGCCATGGGCGCGGTGCCCGGGCCGTTCGACTGCTTCCTCACCCACCGCGGGCTCAAGACGCTCGCGGTCCGGATGGACCGGCACTGCGACAACGCCGAGCGGATCGCCGACTTCCTCACCAGCCACCCCAAGGTCGACGACGTCATCTATCCCGGCCTCGAGACCCACCCCGGCCACGAGGTCGCCCAGCGGCAGATGAAGCGGTTCGGGGGGATGGTGTCCTTCCGCTGCGCCGGCGGCGAGGAAGCCGCGCTCCGGGTGTGCGAGCGCGCCGAGGTGTTCACGCTCGGCGAGTCGCTCGGCGGCGTCGAGTCGCTGATCGAGCACCCCGGACGGATGACCCACGCGAGCGTCGCCGGCACCGACCTCGAGGTCCCTGCCGACCTGGTGCGGCTCAGCGTCGGCATCGAGACCGTCGACGACCTGGTCGCCGACCTCGAGCAAGCACTTGGCTGAGCCGTCGTCCCCGGAGCTCCGCCCCGCCGGGACCGTGCTCTGCGTCGACGTCGGCTCGACCTACACCAAGGCGCTGCTCGTCGACCTCGCCACGGCCTCGGTGGTCGCGACCGCCCAGCGACCGACGTTCGGGACGGGTGACGTGCTCGACGCGGTCGAGGCCTGCCGGGCAGAGATCGCTGCCGTCGACGATCGGGCGGGTGCCGCGGAGGTCCTCGCGTGCTCGAGCGCCGGCGGTGGCCTCCGGGTCGCGGTCGTCGGCCACGAGGCGCTGGTGACCGCCGAGGCCGGGCGCCGGGTGGCCCTGTCCAGCGGCGGCAAGGTGGTGGGGGTCGTCGCGGCGGCCGGGCTGGCACACGACGAGGTGGTTTCGAGGCTCGCTGCGCTCGCACCTCAACCACCGGAAGAACTGCCGGACGGGCCACAGGAGCGGCCGCTGGAACAACCGCAGGAACGGCCGCAGGAACAACCGCAGGAACGGCCGCAGGAACAACCGCAGGAACAACCGCAGGAACAACCGCAGGAACGGCCGCAGGAACGGCCGCAGGAAGGGCCGCAGGAACGACCGCTGGAACAGCCGCTGGTTGAGGTGCGACGAGCGCAGCGAGGAGCCTCGAAACCAAGGCCCGCCGACGTCGACCTCGTGCTCCTGACGGGAGGCACCGACGGTGGCAACCGGGAGGCCCTCGTCGACGCCGCCCGCGCCGTGGCGGACTCGCCCTTCGACGGTCCGGTGGTGGTGGCGGGCAACGTCGAGGCGCACGCCGAGGTCGCGGAGATCCTCGCCGGTCAGCCCCACGTGCTCGCCGACAACGCCGTGCCCCGGATCGGCGTGCTGGCGCCCGAGAGCGCACGCGCCGCGGTGCGGGCGCAGTTCCTGCAGCACGTGATCGCGGGCAAGGGCCTCAGCGCCCGGGGAGCCGAGCTCGCGCGGTTCGTGCAGGGTCCGACGCCCGACGTCGTGCTCGCGGGCGTCGAGCTGCTCGCCCACGGCATCGACGAGCAGCGGCCGGGCATCGGCGACGTCGCGGTGGTCGACATCGGCGGCGCCACGACCGACGTCTACTCGGTCGTGACGCTCGACGCCGAGCGCTCCGACGACGGGCTCGCCCACGAGGTGGTCGCGCCCACCGCGGCGACCCGGACGGTCGAGGCCGACCTCGGCATGCGGGAGTCCGCGGGCCTGCCCGGTTCGTTCGTGCCGACGACCGACGAGGAGTACGCCGCCGACGAGGAGATCGCGCGCGCGGCCGCCGCCACCGCCGTACGACGCCATGCGGGTCGCTCGCGCGTCGTCCTCTCGCCGGACGGGCGGGTGGTCGAGCGCAGCGGCGTCGACCTGCGCGAGGTGGCGCTGGTGATCGGGAGCGGGGGAGTGCTGAGGCACGGCCGCCCCGGCGTCGCCGAGCGGGTGCTGGGCGGCCTCGTGGTGGCCGACGAACCGGAGGGCTGGCAGCTGCCCGAGCGGGCGCGGATCGTCGTCGACGAGCAGTACCTGTTGATGGCGGTCGGCCTGCTCGCCGGACGGCACCCCGATGTCGCCTATCGACTGGCCATGACCCTCGCTACGGTGGGCCAGTGACCGAGGAGGGACCCGCCGGCGGAGAGCCGGACGACCGCGACGAGCGCGTCGCGGAGGAGCCGGACGACCACCGGCACCGGCCCCGGTTCCCCCGCCGTCGTCGCGGTGCGGACGAGCACGAGGACGAGGCGCACGGCGAGAGCGTCGAGAGCATCCTGCAGCGGTTCGCGACCCAGTGGGCGTTGGTGCGCGAGGAGCGCCGCGGCGGACCCGCCCCGATCGAGACCGGGCCCTCCCGGTTCGACCGCGCGCAGGTGCCGTGGGGGCTCGACCTCGCTGCCGCCTGGGCCTGGCGGCTGCTGGTCATCGCCGCCGCGGGATACCTCCTGCTGTGGCTGGTGAGCTTCTTCGCCGTCGCGACCATCCCGATCGCGGTGGCACTCCTGATCAGTGCGCTCGCGTGGCCCGTCGTCCACCTGCTGACCCGGCTGCGGATCCCGCAGGGCGTGGCGGCGCTGATCGTCGTGGTCGGCGGGCTCGGGGCGATCGCGGCGCTGCTCACCTTCGCCGGCCAGCAGGTCGCGACCGGCGCGTCGGACCTCGCCGACCAGACGGTCAAGGGTCTGGAGGAGATCCGGGCCTGGCTCCGCGACGGACCGGTCAACGCCAGCGACTCGCAGATCAACGACTGGATCAAGGGCGCCCAGGACATGATCCAGGAGCGCTCCCGCGACGGCGAGACGATCAGCCAGGTGACCGAGCTCGGCGCCGCGGTCGGACACGTCGTGGCCGGGTTCTTCATCACCCTGTTCGCGACGTACTTCTTCCTCGCGGACGGCGACCGGATCTGGTCGTGGCTGGTCCGGCTCGCGCCCCGGGTGGCGCGCGAGCGGGTCGACAGCTCGGGCCGGGTCGCGTGGCTCTCGCTGGTCCAGTTCGTGCGCGCCACGGTGCTGGTCGCCGCGGTCGACGCGATCGGCGTGATGATCGGCGCCGCCGTGCTCGACGTGCCGTTCGTGCTGGCGATCGGCGTGCTGGTCTTCCTCGGCGCCTTCGTGCCGCTCATCGGCGCGACCATCGCCGGCACCGTCGCGGTGCTGGTCGCCCTCGTCGACCAGGGGCCGATCACGGCCCTGATCATGCTCGCGGTCCTGATCGGGGTGCAGCAGTTCGAGGGCCACGTGCTCCAGCCGTTCCTGCTCGGGCGATGGGTCTCGCTGCACCCGCTGGGCGTGATCCTCGCGATTGCCGGCGGCGTGCTCGTCGCGGGCGTGGTGGGCGCGCTGGTGGCCGTGCCGCTCGCCGCAGCGGCGAACGCTGTCGTACTCCACCTGGCCGAGCTGTCCCAGATGCCGGTCGATGAAGCAGTCGAGGAGCTCGATGACGATGTCATCCATCCCCACCCCCACGTCGGGCCGCACGATGCCTGAATCAACCGCTGGGCCGATGGTGACCCTCGCCGACATCCAGGCCGCCCGGCCGCTGGTCGACGCGGTGGCGGTGCCGACACCCATGCTGGAGTCGCGTTGGCTGTCGGGGCTCGCGGGCGTGCCGGTGCACCTCAAGTGCGAGAACCTCCAGCGCACCGGCTCCTTCAAGGTCCGCGGCGCCGCGGTCCGGATCGCCCGGCTGTCCGAGGAGGAGCGGGCCCGCGGGGTCGTCGCCGCCTCGGCCGGCAACCACGCGCAGGGCGTCGCGCTGGCGGCCCAGCAGCACGGCATCGCCGCCACCGTCTTCATGCCCGACGGCGCGCCCATCCCCAAGGAGCGGGCGACCCGCGGCTACGGCGCGGACGTGCGGTTCACGCCGGGTGTGCTCGAGGACTGTCTCGCAGCCGCCCGCGCCTTCGAGGAGGAGACCGGCGCGGTCCTGATCCACCCCTTCGACCACGCCGACATCATCGCCGGCCAGGGCACCCTCGGCCTCGAGATCATCGAGCAGCTGCCGGACGCAACGACCGTCCTCGTCCCGACCGGCGGCGGCGGGCTCGTCGGCGGCATCGCGGTCGCGGTGAAGTCACTGCGCCCGGACGTGCGGGTGGTCGCCGTCCAGGCGTCGGGAGCCGCCGCCTTCCCCCAGTCGCTCACCGAGGGACACCCGGTCCGGCTGCCGCAGATGGCGACCATGGCCGACGGCATCGCGGTCGGCCAGCCCGGAGAGCTGACCTTCCGGCTGGTTCAGGAGTACGTCGACGACGTGCTCACCGTGTCCGAGGAAGCGCTCTCGCGGGCCCTGCTCGCCCTCCTCGAGCGGGAGAAGCTGGTCGTGGAGCCGGCCGGCGCCGCCGCGGCTGCCGCGCTCACTGAGGAGGCGGGCCGGTTCACGGGCCCGGTCGTCGTACTCCTCTCCGGCGGCAACATCGACCCGCTGCTGCTCGGCAAGGTGATCCGGCACGGAATGGCCGCGGCGCGGCGCTACCTCAACCTCCAGGTCACGCTGGCCGACGTGCCCGGCGGCCTGGCCCGGTTGCTGGCCCAGGTCGGCGAAGCGGGCGCCAACGTCCTCGAGGTCGTGCACGAGCGGATCTCACCGAGCCTGCTGCTCGATGAGGTCGACGTACAGCTCCAGCTGGAGACCCGCGGTGAGCCGCACGCCGAGGCCCTGCTCGAGCGGCTGCGCGAGCACGGCTACACGGTCGTCGACCGCGGCTGACCCGCCCCGGGTCAGCCGGTGTAGGGCTTGGCGTCGAGGATGACGACCTCGAGCTGCTTGCCGTTGGGGGCCGTGTAGGACACGGTCTCGCCGCGCTTGTGGTCGAGGATCGCGCTGCCGAGGGGAGACTGCGGCGAGTAGACGGTCAGGCCCTCGGGCTCGATCTCGCGGGCGCCGAGGAGGAACGTCTCGGCCTCGTCGTCGCTGTCGCCCTTGAACTTGTAGGTGACGACCATGCCCGGCTCGACGACACCGTCGTCGGGAGGCGTCTCGCCGACCTCGGCCTTGCGCAGCATGTCCTCGAGCTGACGGATCCGCAGCTCGATGCGGCCCTGCTCGTCCTTGGCCGCGTGGTAGCCGCCGTTCTCCTTCAGGTCACCCTCGTCGCGGGCCGCGCTGATCCGGGCGACGATCTCGGCGCGCTGCGGACCCTTGAGGTCCTCGAGCTCTGCGTGGAGCTTGTCGTACGCGTCCTGGGTCAGCCAGATCGTCTGGTCGGTCTGCGTCATCGGGTACTCCTGAAAATAAGCGGATCTGATCGTTCGTGCGTGGTCCGGATCGTCTCGCCCGCAGCTGTTGCGGGACCCCGTTGTCGGACGGGATGGCGTTCGGTCGCGGAGGCGCTGCCGGCTCGCTCTGGGTGAGCCCGGTCGGGCGCCGACTCGAGGCCGGACAGACTGACAAGCCTATCAAGCCAGGGCCCGTCCCGCCGATTTCAGCGCGGTCGGGGCTGCCCCTCGGCGGTGCACCCGATGTTCTCGACCGCGGTCGCCCGGCGCTCGGTCGCGATCTCCACCGTGTGGTCGGGGCCGTCGTCCGGGCCCGGTTCGAACGTCGCCTGACCGACCACCGCCTTGTCGGGGGCGAGGGCTCGCACCGTGCACTGCGCGGCGACCGGCTCGTCGCCCCACTGCACCCGGATCACGGCGGTCGCGGTGTGGTCGTCGACGATCTCGGACGAGATCAGCTCCGAGGACACCGGCGGGTCCGACTGCGCGATCGTGATCCACGTCCAGACGGCAGCGAACGCCACGACGACGATCGCGCTGAACGTCACGATGATGAGCGTCCCGAGGCTGACGGTGAGGCCGAAGAGGACGACTTGGCGGTCGGACCACCCCGTCCGGTACCGGTCTCGGAGGGAATCATGCGGAGCGCTCACCGGTTCATGCTCGCATGGCGCCGACTCCTACGATGACGGGCATGCGTACCGGTCTGCGTCTGATGCACGTGCACGCGCACCCCGACGACGAGTCGAGCAAGGGCGCGGCGTCGACGGCTCGCTACGTCGCGGAGGGCGTCGACGTGCACGTCGCGACCTGCACCGGTGGTGAGCGGGGCTCGATCCTCAACCCCAAGATGGACCGGCCGGGCATCCTCGAGAACATCCACGAGATCCGGCGCCAGGAGATGGAGCGGGCGCGCGACATCCTCGGGGTCACCCAGGACTGGCTCGGGTTCGTCGACTCCGGCTGGCCCGAGGGCGACCCGAAGCCGCCGCTGCCCGACGGCTGCTTCGCGCTGGTGCCGCTGGAGGACGCGGCCGCGCCGCTGATCCGGCTGGTCCGCAGCTTCCGGCCGCACGTGATGACGACGTACGACGAGAACGGCGGCTACCCGCACCCCGATCACATCAAGTGCCACGAGATCTCGGTGTTCGCGTTCGAGAAGGCCGGCGACCCGTCGTACGCCCCTGAGCTCGGCGCGGCCTGGCAGGTCAGCAAGCTCTACTACCACCACGGCTGGAACCGCCCGAAGATGGTCGCCCTGCACGAGGCGATGCTCGAGCACGACCTGGAGTCCCCCTACGCCGAGCGCCTCGAGCAGTGGAGCCTCGACCCCGAGTGGGACAAGCGGGTGACCACCCGGGTGCCGTGCGGTGAGTACTTCGGCGTGCGTGACCAGGCGCTGCTCGCGCACGCCACCCAGATCGACCCCGACGGCTTCTGGTTCGCGATCCCGCGCGAGCTCCAGCAGAAGGTGTGGCCGACCGAGGACTACGAGCTGGTGGCCAGCCACGTCCCGACGGAGGTGCCGGAGGACGACCTCTTCACCGGCGTCGAGGTGTCAGTGGGAGGATGACCTCATGATGGTCGATCTGATTCTCGCCGCCCCCAAGGACGAGGACGTGGTGGCCGGTCCGATCGGCTTCGTGATCTTCATCGGCCTGTGCCTCGCGGTGGCGTTCCTCGGCTGGAGCCTCAACAAGCACCTGAAGAAGGCCGGCCGCGCCGCCGACGAAGGGGTCTACGGCGAGCCGACGAAGGCCGCCGGGCCTGAGGCCGACAGGTCGGACGCCAGCACCTCCGACGCCAGCACCGACACCAGCACCGCCGACGGGTCCGCGGCGGACTGATGGTCGGCCTCGACCAGCTGCTCGGCTTCGGCGTGGCCGCGCTGGTCGTGATCGTCATCCCCGGCCCGAGCGTGGTCTTCGTCGTCGGCCGGGCGGTGTCGTACGGCCACCGGGTCGCGCTGGCCAGCGTGGTCGGCAACACGGCGGGTCTCTTCGTCGTGATGACCCTGGTCGCGCTCGGCCTCGGCGCGATTGTCGCGGAGTCGATCGTGGTCTTCACCGTCATCAAGCTCGCCGGCGCCGCCTACCTGGTCTGGCTCGGCGTGCAGGCGCTGCGCCACCGGCGCGAGCTGCAGGTCGTGTCCTCGGCGCAGCGGGGCCCGCTGCCGTGGCGCACCGCGACCCGGCAGGGCTTCGTGGTGGGCGTCAGCAACCCGAAGGGGTTCTTGATCTTCGCGGCCCTGCTGCCGCCGTTCGTCGATCCCGACCGCAGCGCGGTGCCGGTGCAGATGTTCGTGCTGGGCTCGCTCGCGGTCGTGGTGGGCCTGGTGTGCGACTCGGTGTGGGCGCTCGCCGCGGGCCGCGCACGCGACTGGTTCGCGGGGTCGGTACGCCGGGGCAGCGCCCTCGGCGCGATCGGGGGTACGTCGATGATCGGGCTCGGTGTCGGCTTGGCGCTGACCGGTCACGAGACCAGGTAGCCACCCACCAGCGCGACGATCTCGTCGATCAGCTGGTCGCGCTCGATCGCCGGCTGGTCGAGCACCCAGCGGATGGCGATCGTCTCGATCGCCAGCACGGTCACCCACGTCGCCATCGGCGCGTTCGGCCGACGGCTGTGCTCCGGCCGGGCGAGGAGGTAGGTCGCGGCCAGCTCGCTGATCCGTCGCTCCAGGGTGTCGCGCCGGGCCCGGCTGCGGGCCAGGGGCAGCTCCTCGCTGACCACCCGGAGCAGCGCGCGGTCGGCCTCGAGCGCGGTCAGCAGCGCGTCGACGATGTCGCGCACCACCGCCAGCCCGGTGCCCCCGATCCGGTCGGACATCGCGGCCGCGACTCGCTCGGCGGTCTCCTCGCTGTAGCGGTCGACCACGACCTCGAGGATCGCCGTCTTGTCCGGGAAGTACTGGTAGAGCGAGCCCGGGCTCACTCCGGCCGCGGCGGCGACCCGGTTGGTCGAGAAGGCGTCGTACCCGTCCTCGACCAGCACCGACCGTCCCGCCGCGACGATCCGCTCGACCATCTGCCGGGACCGGACCTGCCGGGGTTGTTTCCGCATGACGCGAATTGTATGCGAGCAATCACTCGCGTCACAATGAGGCATGACGACTCACCAGCAGGTCGCCCGCACGGACGCCCCCGTCGGGGCCTATCCGACCCGGTTCCGCGAGGCGGAGGCCCGCAGCGTGCGGCTCGGCCGCCCGCTGCGGGTGATGGGCCGGGTCAAGGACGTCGACGAGGCGCTGATGGACCGGATCGGGCGCGCGTTCGGTGAGCGGGACGAGCTCGGAGCCGCGCTCGCGGACGCGATCCGGATGCGAGCCGGCCAGCCGGGACGGGTCACCTTCGAGCAGCTGCGTACGGCGCTGGCCGGCGGGATCGTCGCCGTACCGGATGCGCCGGAGGCGCTGGCCGCCTTCTGCGCCGAGGTGGAACAGGTCCCGGAGTGGGTCGACTGGGATCTCGTGGACGAGGGTGCGCTGGTGGCGCGCCGGCTCGGCCAGAACGCCGCCGACGTCCTCACCCAGCTCGCCCTGATCGGCGGCTACCGCTTCGGCGGCCCCGCCGACCTGCTCGTGGCCACCGGCGGTCTCGTGGGGGACAGCACCCGCCGTCGGCTCGGGGAGACCCAGAAGTGGGTCGTCGAGCTGACCCGTCCCGGTTCACTCCGCCCGCCGATGGCCGGGACGCCCGGCGGCGAGGCCTGGAGGCTGACCGTGCACGTGCGCGCGATGCACGCGCTCGTCAACGCCACGTTCGAGCCGCGCTGGGACACCGAGCGGTGGGGCCTGCCGATCAACCAGGCCGACCAGGCGTCCACGTTGTTCCTCTTCGACGGGGTCCTCATCATCGGCTGCCGCGGGCTCGGCGTCCGCGTCGGCTCCCGCGACGCCCGTGCGCTCATGCACCTGTGGAAGTACGTCGGCTGGCTGATGGGCGTGGACGCCGACTTCCTCGTCGACGACGAGTGGGAGCGGCACCGGCAGAGCTACCACGTGCTGCTCGCCCAGGCCGACATCTCGGAGGCGGGCCCGCAGCTCGCCCGGGCGATCGTCGCGGCGCAACGCGAGCGCTCCTACCCGGGCTGGCCGCGGCGGCTCCAGTGGCTCCGCGCTCGCTACGAGCAGGAGCGGCTGCTGAGCATGCTCACGACCTTCCTGGGCCCGACGAGCATGCGTGAGTTCGGGCTGCCGCTGCGCCCGCCGTGGGCGCACTTGTACATCGCCGTCCTCAACACGGTGCGCTACCGGCTGCTCGGCCGCACGGCGTGGGGCCGCCGCCGGCTCCTCGCCTGGGGCGACCGGGTCAGCCAGAACCTGCTCGACAGCTACTTCCTCGACGAGGAGCAGGACGTGGGCCAGCTGAAGGCCTGACCGCCGGGCCGCCGGGCCGCACTAGGCGGC
>NZ_JACEHF010000056.1 GCF_014180685.1 Nocardioides pelophilus
CCACCGCGGCCGGGGCCGCGGCTGCCGGGACCGGCGCCGAACGCGTTCGGGTTCTTCGGCATCATCGCCGGGTTGGGGCGCGGCATGCCCGGGCGACCGGGGCCGGCCGGCGGGCGCGGACCGGCGGGACCGGCCTCGCCCTCACGCGGCGGCGGGGCGGAGGGCCGACGGCCCATGCCCTGGCTCGGCGCGAACGGGTTGTTGCCCGGGCGCGGGGTTCCACTGGGCTTGCCGACCGGCCGGGGCGCGGGCGCCTTCGGCGTGGGCGACGGCTTCGGGGCCCCGGGCTTCGGAGCGGCGGGCGCGGCCTCGGTCGCGGCCGACTCGTCGGGCTCAGCGGGGGGCTCCTCGACGGGAGCGACCGGCTCGACGGGCGCGGGCGCGGGAGCGGGAGCGGCGGCAGCCGGCTCCTCGACCGGCGCAGCCGGCTCGACCGGCTCGGCCGGCTTGGGCTTGGGGCCGGGCTTCGGCGCGGCGGCCTTCTTGGCCGCCGGCTTCTCGGCGGCAGGCGCCGGCGCTGCGGCAGAGGCCTTCAGCGCGTCGCCGTACTCCTTGCGGAAACGCATCTCCGCGGGGAGCTCGACGGTGGAGCTCGCCGACTTGACGAACTCCCCCATCTCCTTGAACTTCTCGAGAACGAACTTGCTCTCGACTCCGAACTCCTTGGCGAGTTCGTGGACTCGGGTCTTGGCCACGGTTCTCCTTCTGGCCCAAGACCCTGTCGTGGAGAGTCTCTAGACCTTTGTTGGATGCTGCAGAACGAACTGGCTCATCGCGAAGTACTCATCGAGTGCTCATGAGCTGCTGCTCCAGTTTCTTTGGTCGGTCATGCTTGTTTCTTGGCTAGGTTCTGGTGCGAGTGGAGGTACTCACCCACCGGTGCGCTGGACAGCCCACCCTCACTGCGTCTCTCCGGGGGGAGAAGCGCTCGGGAGAAGGCTTTCCGGCGCACCGCGAGGTCGTAACACCCGAGGCTGGGATGCAGGTGCGCTCCCCGTCCGGGTGCGGTGCCGTCGGGATCGGGTACGACGACCGGGTGGCCGTGCGTGTCCGAGCCGGCGATCACTCGCAGTAACTCGCGTTTGGTGGCCCGCTTCCGGCATCCGATGCACGTCCGGACGGGCCCCTCAGCGAGAGAATCGTCCGGCGACGTCGAGATGTTCCGTCGGCCTGCCACCGACGAGCAACCTTACCCGTTGTGCGGCACGGATTCCGAACCGGCGTCGCTCGACCTAGTGTCGGAGCCATGCCCGGTCACTTCGAGGAGCGGTTCCGCGGTCCCGTTCTGGACCGGTCGCGATGGCTCCCGCACTACCTCCCGGCGTGGTCCTCGCGCGCCGACACCGCGGCCGGCTTCGTCCTCGACGGCGCCGGCCTGACCCTCCGGGTGCCGGTGGACCACCCGTTGTGGTGCCCCGGTCTCCACGAGCCTCCCCTGCGCGTGTCGGGCATCCAGTCCGGCAGCTGGTCCGGGCCGGTGGGCTCCGCCCTCGGCCAGCAGCGCTTCCGCGCCGGCCTCACCGTCCGCGAGGAGCAGCCGCGGTTCGAGGGGTGGCTGCCGGCGACCGGACGGGTCGCGATCCGCGCCCGGATGTCCCTGTCGGCGCGGTCGATGGCAGCGCTGTGGCTCAGCGGGTTCGAGGACGACCCCGACCAGCTCCGGTGCGGCGAGCTGTGCGTGTTCGAGGTGTTCGGGCGGGCGCTGGGACCGGCCGACGACCCCTCGGCCGAGGTCGGTGTGGGCATCAAGCCGTTCCGCGACCCCGCGCTGCGCGACGACTTCGCAGCCCCCCGGCTGGCGATCGACGTCACCACGCCGCACACCTACGCCGTCGAGTGGGACGCCGACGAGGCCGTCTTCACGGTCGACGACGAGGTCGTCCGCCGCTGCGCCCGGCCCCCGACGTACCCGATGCAGCTGATGCTCGCCGTCTTCGACTTCCCGGAGTGGTCGACCGGCGAGGACGACCACCTCGTGCCCGAGCTCACGGTGGCGGAGATCAGCGGCTGGTCCGCCTGATTGGGGTCACCGGCTCAGTCACAGCCGGGGGCGCCGTCGCGACGCTGGTAGGTCGCGATGACCGTGCCGTCCTCGAGGCTGTACTCCAGGACCCCGTCCGCACGGACGGTCGCGAAGCCGTACAGGGTCTGTTGCCCCTCCACCAGGGGCCAGCCCTCGGGGGCCCCTTCCCCGGCCCCTGTCTCGAGTCCCGGGCCGTCGTCCGTACGGCGCCAGGTGGCGTCGCCGAACCACAGCCACTCCATGCCGCAGTGGACGTACATCGGCTCGTGGTAGCGCACCCCCACCTCGGGCTCCGCACCCTCGGGCAGGGTGACGAGGTCGACGGTCCTCGGTCCGGCCGGCTGGTCGGACTCCGGCAGCTCCGCTCCTGACGGCCAGGTGTGCACCGCGACTCCGCCACGCTCCGCCGTCATCACCAGGGTGCGACCGTCAGCGGTGCCGGCGACCTCGTCCACCTCGCTGCCGGGCACGTCGACCGCGGACCAGATGGCGCCGTCCTCGCTGGTCACCAGACGCGGCTGCGGCCGGCGTTCGTAGCCGCACTGCTCGAGATCGGCGTAGCAGACCTCCGGCCGCGACCAGCTCATGTCGTCGATCCCGGTCAGCGTGAAGAACCGGTCGGCACCGACCCAGAGCGGCGCCCAGCCCTCGGCTTCCCCTTCGAGGGGCAAGGCGGTGACAGCCGCCCAGGTCCGTCCACCGTCGGTCGATCGGATCGCCGAGGTGTCGGTCCCGCTCGTGCTTGCCACGACGACCGACCCCACTGCCTCGAGCCCCGAGATCGAGTACACGTCGTCCAGGATCGGGTCCGTCACCCTGGCCCAGGAGTCGCCCGCGTCGTCGGACTGCCAGATCACGGCGTCGTCGCCGATCCGACCGGACGCGAGCAGGACCCCGTCGGTGGTCACCACGTCGCCGACGTACGACTCGTCGTCGTACCCCTGGTAGTCGGGCACGTCGGGCAGGGTGACCTCGTCGAACGACCGGCCGTCGGTGCTGGTCCAGACCCGCGCCTCGAACCCGCCGGACCCGGGGTTCGCCAGCGTCCGGTAGTCACCGGCCGCGACGATCCGGCCGCCGACGACCTCCAGGTCGGTGAGCTCGACGGCGTCGGTGAAGCCGGCGACCTCGACCCGCTCCCAGGTGAGCCCGTCTCGGCTCCGCAAGGCAATCGGGTCGTAGGAGAGCTCCTCGTCGTCGCCGGTCTCCACGACCCCGGCGTTGCCGAGCGCGAACCAGCTCCCGTCGGCGAGGCGTACGACGTCGCCCAGAGCGGCGTACTTCTCTCCGAGCTCGAGCGGCGCGCCCTCCTCGAACGCAGCGCCGTCGATGGACACGTGGGACTGCACGCGGCCGTCGTCGGAGACCATCAGCACCAGCGCGTCGTCGCCGTCACTGACGAGGAGCGTCGGGAAGTCGACGGCGACCTCGCCGTCGAGGCGCTCGGTCTGCCACTCCGCGGGCGCCGACCGCGGCGGTGGCGGGTCGGAGCTCTCGGTGCCGCACGCTGCGACGAGACCACAGGACAGGACGGCGGCAGCGGCGAGGGTGACCTTCATGGTCGTACGACGGCGGGCGCTGCCGACGCGTTCCGTCAGCTGCTCGCGGGAGCTTCCTCGTCGGAGTGGATGTCGATCCGCCAGCCGGTGAGGCGCGCAGCCAGGCGGGCGTTCTGGCCCTCCTTGCCGATCGCCAGCGACAGCTGGTAGTCGGGGACGACCACCCGGGCCGACTTCGTCGCCTGGTCGACCACGGTGACCGAGCTGACCTGGGCCGGCGACAGCGCGTGCGCCACCAGCTCGGACGGGTCGTCGGACCAGTCGACGATGTCGATCTTCTCGCCATGGAGCTCCGACATGACCGAGCGCACCCGCTGGCCCATGGGGCCGATGCAGGCGCCCTTCGCGTTGACGCCGGAGACGGTCGAGCGGACGGCCATCTTGGTCCGGTGGCCCGCCTCACGGGCGATCGCGGCGATCTCGACGGTGCCGTCGGCGATCTCCGGCACCTCGAGCGCGAACAGCTTCTTCACCAGGTTGGGGTGGGAGCGCGACAGGGTGATCTGCGGGCCGCGCATCCCCTTGCGGACCGACACGACGAGGCACTTGATCCGGGTGCCGTGGCGGTAGTCCTCGCCGGGAACCCGCTCGCTCACGGGGAGCATCGCCTCGAGCTTGCCGAGATCGACCAGCACGTCGTCGGGGTTGCGGCCCTGCTGGATGACGCCGGAGATGATGTCACCCTCCTTGCCGGAGAACTCGCCGTACTTGATCTCGTCCTCGGCGTCACGCAGGCGCTGCAGCATGATCTGCTTCGCGGTCGTCGCCGCGATCCGCCCGAACCCGTCGGGGGTGTCGTCGTACTCGCCGATCTTGTTGCCCTCGTCGTCGAGCTCCGCCGCGAGCACGGTGACGTGCCCGGACTTGCGGTCCAGCTCGACCCGCGCCTCCTCCTGCGCCCCCGGGGTCTTGTGGTACGCCGTGAGCAGCGCCTGCTCGATCGCCTCGACGAGGACGTCGAACTTGATCTCCTTCTCGCGCTCCAGCATTCGCAGGATGTTCAGGTCGATGTCCATCAGTCACGGTCCTTCCGGTTGAACTCGATCTGCACGAGCGCTTTCTTCACATCTGCATAGGGCACCTCGCGGGCGGACCCGTCGACGTCGAGGGTGACCCGGTCCTCGTCGGACTCCCCGATCCGCCCGGTCACGACCGTGTCGTCGACCAGGGTCACCTTGACCAGTCGGGACCGGTTGCGTCGCCAGTGCCGGGGCAGGGCGAGCGGCCGGTCGACGCCGCGTGAGGTGACCTCGAGGGTGAACGGCTGCTCCCCCAGCGCGTCGGAGGAGTCGACGACGTCGTTGATCGCCCGGGTGGCGGCGGCGACGTCGTCGAGGGTCACCCCGCCGTCCTTGTCCACCGCGATCCGCAACACCCGTCGCTTGCCGGCCGGGGTGAGCTCCACCGCCTCGACGTCGAGGCCCAGCTCGGCGAGCGGGCCGGTGACGCCCGCCGACACGGCCGAGACGGTCGCATCTGCTCCGGGGCGCTGGCTCGAGCTCATGGTGAGACCCCCGTGTCCTGTTGTGGCGAAGCGGTTGTGGTGAAGCGGTTGGTGGTGCTGTTCGTCCACGATACCGGCTGTAACCTCACCGGGTGCCCAGCCCAGTCCCGCGCGCGTCCCGACGCTTCGTCCTGACGGGCACCGGCGCCGCCGCCGGCGTGCTCCTGGTCGGCGCCGCCGCCGGCTGCGGCCAGCGGCAGGCCGACATGACCGGTCCCGCTGCCGTGGACCCGACCGAGCCCGCGGTCGACGCCGACAGCGACCTGGTGGAGACCATCGGCGCCCAGATCGCCGCTGCGCTCGCGCTGGCTGCCGCGACCGGGGCCGCGTTCGACCAGCTGCGCCCCCTCACCCGGCGCCTGGTCGCCGTCCACCGGTTCCACCTCGGAGAGCTGGGCCGCCCCGACGAGGGCCGGCACGGCACCGTGAAGGGCAGCCCGGCAACGGCCAGGGCCCGACTGCTCCGTTCCGAGGAGACGCTCCAGCAGCGGCTCGTGCGGGCCGCGCTCGACGCCGAGAGCGGCGCGCTCGCGCAGGTCTTCGCGTCGATGGCCGCGGCGATCGCCCAGCAGCGGGCGGTAACCGGATGACGTCCGCCCCGACCGACGCCCTGCAGACCGCCCTCGCGGCCGAGCACGCGGCCGTGTTCGTCTACGGCGCGCTGGGCGGCCAGACCTCGCAGACCACCGATCCGACCCTGTATGCCGAGGTCACCGACGCCTACCTGACGCACCGGGACCGCCGCGACGAGCTGACCGCGATGATCGTGGACCAGGGCAGGGAGCCGGTCGCCGCCGAGCCCGGCTACGACCTGCCGGCCGACCTGTCCTCACCGATCGCGGTCGCCGACCGGGCGCTGACCCTCGAGCGGGCGTGCGCGTCGACGTACGCCTTCGTGGTGGCCTCCACCCGGGGAGAGGCCCGCGCCTGGGCCGTTGCCGCCCTGATCGACACCGCCGTGCGCGAGCTGGGCTTCGGCGGGAAGCCGGAGCGGCTGCCCGGCCTCTGACGGGCGAAAACGACGAAGCGGTCCGCGACTCCGAACCCGGGGAACTCCCGAGACGTCCCCCGAACTTCGGGGCCGCGGACCGCTCATGACCGGGGACAACGGCCATCGCGTCGCCGGCAAGGTGGGGCTCACCGACTGCTGTGCACAATCATGCAACGAGTGCGCCGGGAATGCCCGATCCTTCGATCCTCATAAAAGTGCAGTGCAGGAACCTGCAATCCGATGCCGGCGCTCTCAGGCGCGGTACGCCGCCCACATGGACTGGCTCCGCGAAGCCTGACCGGGAGTGAACTCGGTGTAGCAGTCGTCGTAGCTGTAGTCCATGAAGTTGTGGATCGGGTCGAGTCCCGGCAGGTCGCAGGAGTCGCGACCCTCGGGGCAGCCGCTCGTGGAGCTGCTCTGGGCCGGGGTGTCGCTGACCTCGTCGTTCAGCGCGGTGCAGCCGCCCTGGAACGTGTGGTAGAGCCCGAACCAGTGGCCGGCCTCGTGGGTCGCCGTCTCGCCCAGGTTGTAGTTGGCGATGCTGCCGCCCGGGAGCGAGTCCCAGTGCACGCGGATGCCGTCGATCCCGCCGTTGCGCGCGTAGTCCCAGGGGAAGGTCGCGATGCCGAGGTACTTGAAGTCGACCAGCCACATGTTGAGCGCGTTGGCGCCGCCCTGCCGGGTCGCCTTGCGGTACTTCGCGCTCGAGCGGTCCTTGTGCCAGGCGTTGTTGTAGAAGCGATCGGTGCCGGCGAGGGTGAACGAGAAGCCGGTGTCGGCGGCGTCGGGCGACTTGTCGCCGGCGAACGAGGCGTTGAGGACGTCGATCTGCGCGGCGATCTGGGCGTCGGTGACGTCACCGGTGCCGTCGTCGGCCGCCATCACGTGGACGTAGACCGGAACCGTCACGTCGGTGGCGCGGAGCTCGGCCCGGGTCACGCCCTTCTGACGCAGCCGCGCCTTGGTCTGCCGCGCGATCGCGCGCTGCTCGTCCGCGGAGATGCTGCGGTGGTCGGGGCCGTGGCCGCCGCGCGCCGAGGAGTCCTCACCCTGGAGGCACGAGACACCGTCGAGGACGGCCGGACGGGCCTGGGCCGGCGCGGCGAGGGCGACGTTGAGCGAGGTGGCTCCGACCACCATCGCCAGAGCGAGCAGTTTCGACGTGCGCATGAGCGGTACGACCTCCCGAGGTTCAAGATCGCCCCTGGCGGGCGGTCCTCCCCGTGCATCCTCCGGCGACAGGTCCCGCGTGCGCAAGAACTGTCGCCCAGGGATTTCCGGGGCGCTCCGCGATCAGCGCCAGGCGGCGATCAGGTCCGGGATCTCCGCGAGCCGGTGGGCGACCGCGTCCGGCTCGCCCTCGGTGTGTCCGACCTGCTCGGGCGGGATCGCCGAGTGCGGGACGTGGATCGCCCGCATCCCGACGTTCTGGGCACCCCAGACGTCGTCGAACAGGCGGTCGCCGACGTAGACGCAGCGCCCCGGTGTGCTTGCTCCGACCGCCTCCATCGCGCGCGTGAACGCGTGCGGGGAGGGCTTCGTCCACGGGATCTCGCTGGTGTAGACGTCGCCGTCGATCAGGTGGTCGACCCCGTCGCGCTCGAAGAAGCCGACGTGCCACTCGCGGGGCCACACCGTGTTGGAGAGCACGCCGACCTTGATGCCCTCGGCCCGCAACCACTGCCACAGCGGCCTGACCTCGGGGTCGGTCTCGGTGTGCGGCTCCCAGAACTCGTAGTAGGCCGTCAGCAGCTCGGGGTCGTGCTCGAGCCCCGCCTCGTCGAACAGGTCGGCGATGGTCGCGCTCTGCTGGTGGTCACGGCTCCTCCCCCAGACGACCGAGCCCGCCTCGTGCAGCCGCCGGGCGTGGAGGTGACGGTCGTCCTCCTTGCTCGGCGTCGCCACCACGGCAGCCGCCAGCGCGAGCGACTCGGCGTGGAAGTCGATGTCGTGCCAACGCGTGAGCGTGCCGCCCCAGTCGAAGATGACGGCCTCGATCACGGGCGGACCACCCCGGCCACGTGGGAAGCCGCGTCGCCGACCGGGACGTCGGTGCGCTCGCCCGTGCGGCGGTCCTTGACCTCGACCACCCCGTCGGCGAGTCCGCGACCGACGGTCACGATGGTGGGGACGCCGATCATCTCGGCGTCCTTGAACTTCACGCCGGGGCTGATCTTGCCGGCGCGGTCGTCGTAGAGGACGTCGAGCCCCTGGGCGGTCAGCTCGTCGGCCAGCTGCCCGGCCGCGGCGAAGACCGCCTCGTCCTTGCCGGCCGCGATGAGGTGCACGTCGTACGGCGCGACGTTGCGCGGCCAGCACAGGCCGATCTCGTCGAGGGTGTTCTCGGCGATCGCGGCGACGCCGCGCGAGGGCCCGATGCCGTAGGACCCCATCGTGACCGTGACCAGCTTGCCGTTCTCGTCGAGGACCCGCAGGTCGAGGGCGTCGGCGTACTTGCGGCCGAGCTGGAAGATGTGACCCATCTCGATGCCGCGCGCCGACTCCAGGGTCCCCTCGTCGCAGCGTGGGCAGGCGTCGCCGTCGCGGACGTCGGCCGCCTCGATCGTGCCGTCCGGGGTGAAGTCGCGGCCGGCGACCAGGTCGATCACGTGACTGCCGTCGACGTTGGCTCCGGTCACCCACCGGGTGCCGGTGACGACCCGGGGGTCGACGAGGTAGCGGATGCCGCTCTTGCCGTCGGCGCCCAGCACCTCGGGGCCGATGTAGCCCTTGACCAGGTCGGGGAACTGCTGGAGGTCGTCGTCGTCCATGGGCGCCACCTCGAGCGGCTCGAGCTGGCCGTTGAGGCGCTTGAGGTCGACCTCGCGGTCGCCGGGGAGACCGATGGCCAGCGGCTCCTTCGTGCCGTCGGGGTGGACCAGCTGGACCAGCACGTTCTTGAGCGTGTCGCCCGCCTCCCAGGGACGGTCGGCGCGCGGGAAGGCCTGGTTGAGGTGGTCGACCAGGGTGGCGATGGTGGGCGTGTCGGGCGTGGCCTCGGCGTGGGCGGCGGGCGCGTCGTCGTACGGCAGCGCCTCGGGGGCCGGCACCTCCACCGCCTCGACGTTGGCGGCGTAGTCGCAGCGGGTGCAGCGGACGTAGGTGTCCTCGCCGACGTCGGCCTTGGCCAGGAACTCCTCGGACTTCGAGCCGCCCATCGCCCCGGACGTCGCCTTGACGATGACGTACTCGAAGCCGAGCCGGTCGAAGATCCGGATGTAGGCCTGGCGGTGCGCCTGGTAGCTCGCCTCGAGGCCGGCGTCGTCGATGTCGAAGGAGTAGGAGTCCTTCATCGTGAACTCGCGCCCGCGCAGCAGGCCGGCGCGCGGCCGCGCCTCGTCGCGGTACTTCGTCTGGATCTGGTAGATCGAGAGCGGCAGGTCCTTGTATGACGAGTACAGGTCCTTGACGACGAGCGTGAACATCTCCTCGTGCGTGGGGCCGAGCAGGTAGTCACCGCCCTTGCGGTCCTTGAGCCGGAAGATGTTGTCGCCGTACTCGGTCCAGCGGTTGGTCGCCTCGTAGGGCTCCTTCGGGAGCAGCGCGGGGAAGCTCAGCTCCTGCGCGCCGATGCCGTCCATCTCCTCGCGGATGATCGCCTCGATCTTCCGCAGCACCCGCAGCCCGAGGGGCAGCCAGGTGTAGACGCCGGGGGCGACCCGGCGGATGTAGCCGGCCCGGACGAGGAGCCGGTGGCTCGGCACCTCGGCGTCCGCAGGATCCTCGCGAAGAGTGCGGACGAACAGGGACGACATCCGGGAGATCATGGGCACAGGGTAGGCGGGCGCCTCTGTCCTCCGGAAACCAGTTCCTGCCCGGCCCCAAGCCTTAGGCTGGGTTGGTGGGAGACACGGAGGGCGGCTTGTCGTGGCACGAGCGCGCACGCCGCGTCCGTGAGGGCGAGCCGGAGCTCGCCGACCACCCCGCGAACGAGTCGTACGACGCGCTCCAGGACCTGGTCTCCACCATCCTGCGCCGGTCCTTCGACGCCGTCGTCCTCCGCACCCGGGCCGGTGAGTACCTCGAGGTCAGCGACTCCTTCTGCGCGCTCACCGGCTTCCCCCGCGCGGAGCTGCTCGGCCAGTCGTCGGCCGCGCTCGGACTGGTCGAACCCGAGGGTGCCCGCCGCCGCCCCGAGAGCGACGTGCGGTCCCGGCTCGGCGGGATCTACGACGAGGTCATCGTGCGGAAGGACGGCACGTCCCGGGTCGTGGAGTGCTCCCAGCAGCTCCTCGACGGCGATCTCCTCCTGGTGATCATCCGCGACGTGACCGAGCGACGACTCCGCGAGCAGGAGCTCCACCGACTCGCGAGCGAGGACCACCTGACCGGGGTGCTCAACCGCCGGGGGTTCACCCAGCAGGTGACGACGATGCTCGACGAGGCTCGGGGCGCCGGCCGGACCGTGCACCTCGTCCTCGCCGACGTCGACGGGCTCAAGGCCGCCAACGACCAGCTCGGGCACGAGTTCGGCGACCGGACCCTGATCGCGGTCGCGGAGACGCTCCGGGTGGCCTACGGACCCGACGCGGCCGTCGGCCGGCTCGGCGGCGACGAGTTCGCCGTGGCGGTCAGCGGCCGATCGGGCGAGGAGGTGGAGCTCGCCAACAAGGCGCTCCACAGCACGCTCGCGGAGATCATGATCGGACCCGCCGGCGCGCAGCGGGCGGTCAGTGTCAGCCTCGGCACGGCTTCTGCCGACAACGGCATCGGCACCGTCGACCGGCTGATCGCGCTGGCCGACGAGAGCCAGTACGTCGCCAAGCGCGCCTACTACTCCACGAAGCCGCCCGACCGTCGCGCGTGACCGCGGCCGGCCCGGTTCCCGGAGCGGACCCTCAGCCCCGCCCTGCCCTCCAGGCTCCCCGGATCATCGGCAGCTGCAGCGGCAGGCGGGCGAGCGAGAAGGCCTGCAGGACGCGGTTGGACCCCTTCGCCGCGTCGACGGCCATCTGCACGTTGCCCGGGAAGACGCCGACGAGGAGCGCGGCGCTCGCCAGCCCGGCGGCCCGACGGGTCGCCGGCACCAGCAGGCCGGCCGAGCAGAGAAGCTCGGCCACGCCCGACGCGAGGATGACCTCGCGGTGCGCCGGCACCCATGACGGCATCAGCGGCTCGAAGACCTCCGGCTTGACGAGGTGCACCGTTCCCGAGACGAGGAAGGCGCCGACGACGACCTTCGCGTCGGTGCGCAGGGATGTGGTCACGGGACTCCTTCTCGGGCGTGAGCTCAGAACATGACGGTGGCGAACCGGGCGGTCTCCCGGAAGCCGACGCGCTCGTAGGCCCGGCGGGCCGGCGCGTTCCACTCGTTGACGTACAGCGACACCACCGGTGCGATCCGGTCGCGCACCAGCGCCACCACCGCGGCCATGCCCGCGGTGGCGAGCCCCTCGCCGCGCAGGTGAGGAGGCACCCAGACACCTTGGATCTGCGCCGCATCGCGGGTCGCGCAGGCCACCTCCGCCTTGAAGACCAGCTCTCCCCGATCGAACCGGGCGAACGACCAGCCGCGGCTGATGAGCTGGACCACCCGGGTCCGGTAGAGGTCGGACGCGCCGCCGACCTCCGGGGAGACCCCGACCTCCTCGGTGTACATCGCCACGCACGCGGGATAGAGGGTGTCGAGATCGGCCCGCTCCGTCAGCCGGACCCCGGGGTCCGGAGTGATCAACGGGTCGTCGGCGATGACCAGGTGCCGCTGGTCCCAGCGCGCGTCCCGCGGCCGCCCCCACGCCGAGCCCACGCAGTTCCAGAACGGCACCACGGCATCTTGCGGGCCGACGATCGTCGACGCCGTACGACGACGGGCGAGCGCCCGCTCGGCGAACACCACCGCGTCCTCCGGGCTGGCCTGGACCGGCACCAGGTTGGCGGCGACGTGGCAGGCGGCCACGAGCTCGCCCCCGTCGTACCGGCCCCACATCTCGCCGCCGAGCCACCGGGGCTCGAGGCTGGTGGTCTGGGCGCGGTGGATCGCGAACACGTTGACGACCGGGTCCTGGTTGGCGAGTGCCAGGAACTGCTCCAGGTCGGCCGCCGCGAGAACACGCACACCGTGGCGGGTCGTCAGCACGGGGCGAGCCTACGACCTCCACGCCGTTCCGAGGAGGGGCCGCCCACGACTACAGTTCCCTCACCTTCACGACGGCGATCGGATCCCTACCATCAGTCAGCTCAGTCGCCGCCTGCTCGCGGCGGCCCTCGTGCTCGGCGCGCTGGCAACCGTCTCGGCGGATTCCGCGAGGTCCGTCCCGGTGCCCGAGACCGCGCGGCCCGCACCCCCCGGCGACGCCTGCGGTCCCCACCTCGCCAAAGCGGACGGCGGGACCTGGCAGTGCTCCTTCGTCGACGACTTCGACGGCACCACCCTGGACACCTCGAAGTGGATCACGCAGAACACCGTGCGGACGGGTTTCCGGAACGGTCTCACCTGCTACCGCGACGCCACCAACGTCGCCGTCGACGCGGGCACCTTGGTGCTCGAGGCCCGCGACCTGGGCCGGCCGATCGACTGCAGCAACCAGTACGGCCGGTTCGTCACGCCGTACACGGGTGCCCTGGTCAGCACCCGGGGCAGCTTCTCCCAGACCTACGGGCGCTTCGAGGTGCGCGCGAGGTTCCCGACGGCCCGCACACCCGGTGTCCACGGAGCCTTCTGGATGTACCCGGCGAAGCCGACCTACGGTCGGTGGCCCGCCTCGGGTGAGATCGACGTCGCCGAGTGGTGGTCCAACGACCCGACCCTGGTGCTCCCGACCCTCCACTACGACGGCAGCAGCTTCCACGCCGACTCCGGGTGGAGCTGCCGGGTCGCCAACGTCAGCGCGTTCCACACCTACGCCGTCGAGTGGTACCCGACCACGATGCGCTTCTTCATCGACGGCACGCTGTGCCACAGCAGGAAGTGGGCGCCCGAGCCCCCTCTGGTAGCGCCGCAACCGTTCGACCACCCCTTCAGCATGATCCTCAACATGGGGGTCGGCACGGCGACCGGCACCAACGTCGTCTCAGCGACCACCGAGCTGCCGGCGACGTTCGTCGTCGACTACGCCAAGGCCTGGCGCTAGCCGCGGGCGAGCAGCCCGACCGCTGGACCGCCGCTTCACCGACGGCTGGGTAATCGGTACGTTCTGACCCGCATACAGCCTCTCGGGGGGACAGCTCCATGCTCGGTCCAGCACAACGAGTCCGTCGCGTACTCGCGGGCGCCGCCCTGCTCGGGGCAGCCGGCATCGCTCCGTTGCAGGCCGCGGCACCGCCGGGCGACGCAGCGGCCGTCGCGATCGAGTACGACGCGTGTGGCCCCGTGCTCACGAAGGCGAACGGCACGCCGTGGACCTGCACGTTCGTCGACAGGTTCGACGCGTCGACGCTGGACACCGACAAGTGGGTGGTGCAGGAGACCGCGGTGACCGGGTTCCGCACCGGCCGGACCTGCTACTCCGCGGCTCCCCGGAACGTCTCGGTCCGGGACGGACACCTGTTCCTCACTGCGCACGAGGGCGGTTGGTTCCGGTGCCGGAACCCCCTGCGCAGCTTCAGCACGCGCTACACCGGCGGCATGATCGGCACCCGCGGCAAGTTCTCCCAGACCTACGGCCGGTTCGAGATCCGCGCCAAGTACCCGACCGCACGCTCGGCCGGTGTCCACGGCGGCTTCTGGATGTACCCCAAGGCCCACACCTACGGTCCGTGGCCCGCCTCCGGCGAGCTCGACGTCGCCGAGTGGTGGTCGCACAGGCCGAACCTGGTCCTCCCGTCGCTGCACTACGAGGGCCGCGACCCCGAGGTCGACTCGGGCTGGGACTGCACGGTCGACGACGTCAGCACGTTCCACACCTATGCGGTCGAGTGGCGACCAGCCGGGATGCGGTTCTTCATCGACGGCGAGCCGTGCTTCGAGCGCTCCTGGACCCCGGACTGGCCGCTGGTCGCCCCCCAGCCGTTCGACCACCCGTTCAGCATGATCCTCAACATGGGGGCCGACAGGAGCGTCTCCTGGAAGACGCCCTTCCCCCAGTCGCTCGTCGTGGCCCACGCCAAGGCCTGGCGCTAGCACCGCGACACCGGGCGCTGGACGGTCCCGGCCGGGTGATCAGTCCGGACTAGTCCCTCTGGGCGGTCGCACCTAGGACGGCCCGGTCCGACGTCGCTAGCGTTCTCCACCGTAGACAACACCATGGGGGTAGCAATGTCCGGATCTGTTCGGGTCCTTCGCCGCACGTTCGCCGGTGCGATGCTCGTCGGCCTCGCGGCCCTCGCTCCGCTGCAGGTCGCGGCCACCGGAGGTGGCGGGACCGCTGCCGCGAGCGTCGCGTACGACGCGTGCGGCGTCGTCCTGACCAAGGCGGACGGGTCCAGCTGGACCTGCGCGTTCGTCGACAACTTCGACGCCCGCTCGCTCGACCCGAACAAGTGGGGCATCCAGCAGACCGCGTCGACCGGGTTCCGGACCGGGCAGACGTGCTTCACCGGGTCCACCAAGAACATCAGCCTCTCCCGCGGGGAGCTGCTGCTGACCGCCCGGGCCGAGAAGGGGCAGTTCCTCTGCAAGTCCCCGTCGGGCGACTTCTCGACGACGTACACCGGCGGCATGATCGGGACCCGCGGCCGGTTCTCCCAGACCTACGGCCGGTTCGAGGTGCGTGCCAAGTACCCGACCGCGCGGTCCGCCGGCGTCCACGGCGGGTTCTGGATGTACCCCAAGACCCACACCTACGGCCAGTGGCCGGCCTCCGGCGAGATCGACGTCGCCGAGTGGTGGTCCAACGACCCGACCCTTGTCCTGCCCTCGCTGCACTACAACGGTCGCGACTACACCGTCGACTCCGGGTGGAACTGCCGGGTGACCGACGTCAGCAGCTACCACACCTACACGGTCGAGTGGCTCCCCACCGCGATCAGCTTCTTCATCGACGGCTCGCTCTGCTTCACCCGGACGCCGACGCCGGACAGCCCGCTCGTGGCGCCGCAACCGTTCGACCACCCGTTCAGCATGATCCTGAACATGGGGGTCGGCACCGCCGGCGGCACGAACGCGGTCACCGCCTCGACGCCACTGCCGGCGACGTACACCGTGGACTACGCCAAGGCGTGGCGCTGACCGTCCGTCGTCAGGAGACGGTGACCGAGGGCCCCGCGCCCTCGGCCGGCTCCATCGACTCGGCGATCCGCAACGCCTCCTCGATCAGGGTCTCGACGATCTGGGACTCGGGCACCGTCTTGATCACCTCGCCCTTGACGAAGATCTGGCCCTTGCCGTTGCCGGAGGCCACGCCGAGGTCGGCCTCGCGGGCCTCCCCCGGCCCGTTGACCACGCAGCCCATGACGGCGACGCGCAGCGGCACCTCCATGCCCTCGAGACCGGCGGTCACCTGCTCGGCGAGGGTGTAGACGTCGACCTGGGCGCGGCCGCAGCTCGGGCAGGAGACGATCTCGAGCTTGCGCTCGCGCAGGTTGAGCGACTGCAGGATCTGCAGGCCGACCTTGACCTCCTCGACCGGGGGCGCCGACAGGGAGACCCGGATCGTGTCGCCGATGCCGCGCGACAGCAGCGCGCCGAACGCGGTGGCGGACTTGATCGTGCCCTGGAACGCCGGGCCGGCCTCGGTGACCCCGAGGTGGAGCGGCCAGTCGCCCTGCTCGGCGAGCAGCTCGTAGGCGCGCACCATCACGACCGGGTCGTTGTGCTTGACCGAGATCTTGAAGTCCTGGAAGCCGTGCTCCTCGAAGAGGCTCGCCTCCCAGACCGCCGACTCGACGAGGGCCTCGGGGGTCGCCTTGCCGTACTTCTCCAGGAGCCGCTTGTCGAGCGAGCCCGCGTTGACGCCGATCCGGATGCTGGTGCCGCGGTCCTTGGCGGCGCGCGCGATTTCCTTGATCTGGTCGTCGAACTTCTTGATGTTGCCGGGGTTGACGCGGACCGCGGCGCAGCCCGCGTCGATCGCGGCGAAGACGTACTTCGGCTGGAAGTGGATGTCGGCGATGACGGGGATCTGGCTGTGCTGGGCGATCTCCGGGAGCGCCTCGGCGTCGTCCTGGCTCGGGCACGCGACCCGCACGATGTCGCAGCCCGCGGCGGTCAGCTCGGCGATCTGCTGGAGCGTGCTGTTGACGTCGGCGGTCAGCGTGGTGGTCATCGACTGGACCGAGATCTGGTGGTCGCTGCCGACGCCGACCTTGCCCACCTGGATCTGCCGGGTCTTGCGGCGGGGAGCCAGCACCGGAGGAGGTGCGGTGGGCATGCCAAGACCGATGACGCTCATGTCGTCAGCGTACTTCCGCGCTACGACTCGAGGTGAACTGGCACGACCAGGTCACCCACGATCAGCACCACACCCATGACCAGCATCGCCGACGCGACGACGTAGGCCACCGGCAACAGCTTCGCCGCGTCGACGTAGCCGGGGTCGGGGCGGCCCCGCAGCCGCGCCAGGCCGCGGCGGAGCGCCTCCCAGGTCGCGCTGGCGATGTGGCCGCCGTCGAGGGGCAGCAGCGGCACGAAGTTGAACATGCCGATGAAGAAGTTGAAGCCGGCGATCAGCATCAGCAGGGAGATCATCTTCTCGTCGACGTGGATCTCCTCGTGCGAGGCGACCTCGCCGGCGAGGCGGCCGCCGCCGACGATGCTGACCGGACCCTCCGGATCCCGCTCCCCGAACCCGAAGATCGCCTGGCCGACGTCGAAGACCTTCACCGGCAGGGTGCCGAGCGCCTTGACCACGTCGATGGTCATGCCGCCCATCTGCTCGAGCGTGTAGATCGGACCACCGGTCGTCGGGTGGGCGCTCGGCCGCACACCGAGGAAGCCGACGGGCTCCGGCTCCTCCGCGTCGGCGGTCAGGAAACGGGGGGTGACCGTGGTCTTGGTGACGATCGTGATCAGGTCACCGTCGCGCTCGACGACGATCTCGGCGCGCTCGTCGCCGTTGTCGCGGATCTGCTGCTGGACCTGCTCCCAGCTCTCGGCCTCGACCCCGTTGAAGGACACGATCCGGTCGCCGGCCTGGATGCCGGCCTGGAACGCGGGCGTCGGCTGGTCGCGGACCTCCTCGTCGGTGCAGACCCGGCCGGACTCCTCGGCCGGGACGACGCAGGCCTGGACCTCCTGCACCGTGGTGGTGACGGTCTGGTCGGCGCCGTTGCCCCAGGTGGCGAACACGGCGGCGAAGATGCCGAAGGCGATCAGCAGGGTGACCGACGGACCGCCGGCCATCACCACGATCTTCTTCCACGGCGGCAGCTTGTAGAACAGCCGGTCGGCGTCGTCGGGGCCGACCAGCTCCCACTCCGCCGCCCGGGCGTCGGAGATCAGCTGGGTGAACATGCCGGTGTTGGACTTGCGCACCCGGGTGACCTGCTGGCCCGCGGCGTCGTAGGTCACCTCGTCGGCGAGCTGCTCGGCGCCCGGCGGCAGCATCCCGACGATCTTGACGTAGCCGCCGAGCGGGATCGCCTTGACGCCGTACTCCGTCTCGCCGACCTGCTTGCTCCAGACCGTGGGTCCGAAACCGATGAAGTACTGGGTGACCTTCCCGCCGAACCGCTTCGCCGGGATCATGTGGCCCAGCTCGTGGAGGCCGATCGACACCAGGATCGCGACCACGAAGACGAGCACCCCGAGGGTGTAGAGCAGAACGGCCATTGCGGGGTCGGTGTCCTCTAAGTCGTTGCGATGGTGCGGGCGGCGGCGGCGCGGGCCCACGCGTCGGCGGCGAGGACGTCGTCGAGCGTGAGCTGCTCCTTCGAGGGTACGTCGTGGGCCGCGAGCACGCTGGCGATGACGTCCACGATTCCGGTGAACGGCAGCCGCCCCTGGTGGAAGGCGTCGACGCACACCTCGTTGGCAGCGTTGTAGACCGCCGGCGCGGTGCTCCCCCGGGCGCCGGCCTCGCGGGCCAGCACGACCGCGGGGAACGCGACGTCGTCGAGCGGCTCGAACCGCCAGTCTGCCGCCTTGGTCCAGTCGACCGGCGTCTCCGCGTCGGGCACCCGGTCCGGCCACGCCATCCCGAGGGCGATGGGGACCAGCATCGTGGGCAGCCCGATCTGGGCGACCACCGCGCCGTCGGAGAACTCGACCATCGAGTGGATCAGCTGCTGCGGGTGGACCACGACGTCGATCCGGTCGAAGGGCACGTCGAAGAGCAGATGGGCCTCGATGACCTCGAGCCCCTTGTTGACCAGGGTCGCGGAGTTGGTGGTGATCACCCGGCCCATCGCGAAGTTGGGGTGCGCGAGGGCCTGCTCCGGCGTGACGTCGGCGAGCTCGGCACGGGTGCGGCCGCGGAACGGACCGCCGCTTGCGGTGAGCACGAGGCGGCGTACCTCCTCGGCGCTGCCGCCGCGCAGGCTCTGCGCGATCGCGCTGTGCTCGCTGTCCACGGGGACGATCTGGCCCGGCCGGGCGCGCTCCTTCACCAGCGGACCGCCGATGATCAGCGACTCCTTGTTGGCCAGCGCGAGGGTGCGGCCGGCGTCGAGGGCGGCCAGCGTCGGGCGGAGGCCGACCGCGCCGGTGATCCCGTTGAGCACGACGTCGCAGGGCAGCTGGGCGGCCTCGACCGACGCCTCCTCGCCCAGGCCGGAGAAGGCCTGCGGATGACGGGCGGTGACCTCTGCGACCTGCCGCTCGAAAAGCCCGGGGTTGCTCCCCCCGGCCGTGAGGCCGACGACCCGGAACCGGTCGGGGTTGGCGCGCACGAGGTCGAGCGCCTGGGTGCCGATCGACCCGGTCGAGCCGAGGATGACGACGTCTCTCACGCGGTCATCCTTTCAGCCCGCCCACCAGTCGCCATCAGTCGCCATCAGTCGGCATCAGTCGGTGAGCAGCGCGTCGGCGGCCGCGTAGGGGTCGGTCGTGCCGTCGACGACGTGGCTCGCGAGGGTGTCGAGCCGGTCGCCCCCGCCGACCGAGCCCCACCGCTCACGCAGCGCGGTCAGTGCGATCGCCTCGATCTCGTCGCGGGCACGCCGGACCCGGCGCCGCGCGAGCTCACCGCTCTCCTCGGCCCAGACCCGGTGCTCGTCGACCGCGTCGACCACCTCCGCGGTGCCCTGCCCCTCGGAGGCGACGGTCTTGAGCACCGGCGGCAGCCACGCGCCCTCGGGCCGCTGCGCGAGCGACAGCATCGAGCGCAGGTCGCGGCGGACCTGGTCGGCGCCGTCACGGTCGGCCTTGTTGACGACGTAGACGTCGCCGATCTCGAGGATCCCCGCCTTCGCGGCCTGGATGCCGTCGCCCATGCCGGGCGCCAGCAGCACGATCGTGGTGTCGGCGAGCCGGGCGATCTCGACCTCGCTCTGTCCGACGCCGACGGTCTCGACGATGATCACGTCGCAACCCGCCGCGTCGAGCACCCGCAGCGCCTGGGGGGTCGCCCGCGAGACGCCGCCGAGGTGGCCGCGCGCCGCCATCGACCGGATGAACACCCCGGGGTCGGTCGCGTGCTCCGACATCCGGATCCTGTCACCGAGCAGCGCGCCGCCGGAGAACGGGGACGACGGGTCCACCGCGAGCACGCCCACGCGGAGGTCGCGCCGGCGCAGCTCGGTGACGAGGGCGCTCGTCGAGGTGGACTTGCCGACGCCCGGCGACCCGGTCAGACCCACGACGTGAGCCCCACCGGCGTACGGCGTCAACGCCGCCATCACCTCGCGGAGCAACGGCGAGCCGTCCTCGACGTGGGAGATCAAACGACCGATCGCCCGGGCCTCGCCGTCGCGGGCCCGGGCGACCAGGTCGTCGGGTGACTCAGCTCTGCGGGACACGCACGATCAGGGCGTCGCCCTGGCCGCCGCCGCCGCACAGCGCGGCAGCACCGAGGCCGCCGCCGCGGCGCTTGAGCTCGAGAGCGAGGTGCAGCGTGATCCGCGCGCCGGACGCACCCAGGGGGTGGCCGATGGCGATCGCGCCGCCGTTGACGTTGACCTTGTCCTCCGAGATGCCCAGCGCGGCAGCCGACTCGAGGCCGACCGCAGCGAACGCCTCGTTGAACTCAACCAGGTCGAGCTGGTCGGCAGTGAGTCCGGCCTTGTCCAGCGCCTTCTGCGTCGCGTTGGCGGGCTGCAGCTGCAGGGTCGAGTCGGGGCCGGCGACCATGCCGTGGGAGACGATCTCGGCGAGGATCGGCAGGCCGAGCTCCTCGGCCTTCTTCTTGCTGGTCACCACGACGACGGCCGCGCCGTCGGAGATCTGCGAGGACGAGGCCGCGGTGATGGTGCCGTCCTTCGAGAACGCCGCACGGAGGCCGGCGAGGCTCTCGGCGGTCGTGTCGCCCCGGACGCCCTCGTCCTGGCTGACGACGACCGGGTCGCCCTTCCGCTGCGGGATGGTGACCGGGACGATCTCGTCGTCGAAGACACCGTTCTTCTGCGCGGCCGCGGCGAGCTGGTGGGAGCGGGCGGAGAACGCGTCCTGCTGCTCGCGCGTGAGCGGGGTGGCGCGGCACGCGTTGGTCGCCTCGGTGAGGTTGCCCATGCCCTGCTGGGTGGCCTGGTCGAACAGCGCGTCGTAGGCCAGCGAGTCGACGAGCGCGGTGTCGCCGTACTTGAAGCCCTCGCGGGACTTCGGCAGCAGGTGCGGCGCCTGGGTCATCGACTCGGTGCCGCCCGCGACGACGATCTCGGCCTCGCCGGCGCGGATCAGCTGGTCGGCGGTCGCGATCGCGTTGATGCCCGAGAGGCACACCTTGTTGATGGTGATCGAGGGGACCTGCGGCGGCAGACCGGCGGCGAGGCCGGCCGTGCGGGCGGGGTTCTGCCCGGCGCCGGCCTGCAGCACCTGACCGATGACGAGGTAGTCGACCTGGTCGCCCGAGACGCCCGCCTTCTCCAGCGCGCCCTTGATCGCCACGGCGGCGAGATCGGCGGCCGAAAGGGTCTTGAGGGCGCCGAGGTGGCGGCCGATCGGCGTACGAGCGCCGGCGACGATGACGCTGGGGTTGTCGGACATGCTTCCTCCGGTCAAGACGAAATGGTGAACCTTGTCGACTGTACTCGCGGCCGCCGAGCCCCCGCGAGTGGTCTCAGTCCCCATGGGATGAGTCGATCGTCACAACCGGTCATCGGCACAATGGGCGCCATGAGCCTGAACGACGTGCAGCACCTCTTCACCGCCATCGACCACGTCGGCATCGCGGTGCCCGACCTCGACGAGGCGATCGCCTTCTACACCGAGACCTACGGCATGACCGTGGCGCACGAGGAGACGAACGAGGAGCAGGGCGTCCGCGAGGCGATGGTCCGCGTCGGTGACACCGACTCCTGCATCCAGCTGCTCGCGCCCCTCTCGCCGGACAGCACGATCGGCAAGTTCCTCGACCGCAGCGGCCCCGGCCTTCAGCAGCTCGCCTACCGGGTCGCCGACATCGACGCCGTGAGCGCCACCCTCCGCGAGCGCGGCCTGCGGCTGCTGTACGACGCCCCGAAGCGCGGCACGTCCAACAGCCGGGTGAACTTCATCCACCCCAAGGACGCCGGCGGCGTGCTCGTCGAGCTCGTGGAGCCCGCCCAGGGCGCGTCAGCGCACTGAGAAGCAGGGCGAAGATTGAGGAGCCGAGGGCACGCCGGAGCGGAGCGACGGACTGCCCTCGGCGTCTCGAAATCTGCCCGCTCAGGGCGCGTCAGCGCACTGAGCACACTGGTTGACAGGAATCACCGGCTGACCGGTGATTCCTGCACTTGTCGGCTGTTGCAGTGGGTGTCAAGTGCAGGAATCCCCGGTCGACCGGGGATCCCTGCACCTCACACCCAGACGAACCGGACCTGCTCCCCCGGCCGCAGCTGGGCGAG
>NZ_JACEHF010000057.1 GCF_014180685.1 Nocardioides pelophilus
ATCCGCAGCACCACCGGCGCGGCCGTCAGCGCGCCCGCGGGCAGCACGACGGTCGCGGAGTGGAAGGCGCGCAGGTCGCCGGCGGCGCCCTGGACGGTGTCACTGGCCGCCGGCAGGGTCGGGTAGGCGCCGACGTGGTCGGCGCCCCACCGCTCCTGGGCCTCGAACATCCAGCGACCCACGGAGTGGGCGACCGTCGGCTGGAGGTCCTCCGAGAGCACGACCAGCTCGGTCGGCTCGACGCCCAGCTGGGAGGCGGCGTACTCGTAGGGGGTGGGCTCCTTGGGCTCGCGCCGCTGGAACTCGCGATCGATGGCGCTCGCCAGCAGCCGGAGGGCAGGCTCCGGCGCCTCCGTGAGGAGGTCGATCGCTTCGATGTCGTTCATGTTCACCACCCTTCGGGCTAGCAGGAGAGGACCGTACGGCGGGCCGCCGACGGATCCGGGCACAGCCGCCTAGTGTGCGGCCGCCGACCCGGCGATCCCTAGCGAGTTTCCGCGGGGCGCCTATCCGCCGCTGGTGACGACGAAGTAGGTCCTCCGGTCCCTGCAGGCGGCAGGCACCGCGGCTTCGTCCAGGGTCGCGACGTCGGCCTCTCCGCCCCCGAACTCGACGACCCGGCCGAGCCCGTAGTCCTCGCCCGCTAGTCGCAGTCGCCGGTCGTCCGCATCCCAGCGGGGCTCGTCGCCCGACAGGAACACGGGCACGACCACTCTTGTGCCGGTACGCACGACAAGACATCCGCCGGACAACCTGAGCGAGCCGTTCAGGGCCGCGAAGTGGCCCCCGTCGGCGCGACCTCCCGCGACGACGGGAAAGGACGCACGCCGGGAGTCCGCGTCGCCGGGATAGGAGCAGGCGCACGAGTCGTCAGCGCACCCGCTGATGCCGACGCCGGTGCCCGCCACGGCCAACACCGTCGCCAGTGACCGCCGGACGAACGCCTTCACCCATCGAAGGTAGGGCGAGGGCGCCGCGGTGGCGCCACCCGAGATCGAATCGTGACGGGCCCGCGGACGGGGGCGCGGGGCACCGGGTTCCGACGCCTGCTCGACGTGGGCGTCGATCTCTGGTTCGGTCGGGGCGATGAGGGCGAATGATCACGGCAAGCACCTGGAGCGCTGTGTCGAGCTGGCGCGGGAGGCGCTCGACGACGGCGACGATCCCTTCGGCTCGGTACTGGTGGACGACGCGGGGAAGGTGGTGGCCGAGGCTCGCAACCGGGAGGTGAGCCGGGCGGACCCGACCGCCCACCCCGAGCTCGAGCTCGCCCAGTGGGCGTGGCGGAACCTCGACGCTCGGGCGCGGGCGGGCGCAACGGTCTACACCTCCGGGGAGCACTGCCCGATGTGTGCCGCGGCGCACGGATGGGTCGGACTGGGCGCGATCGTCTTCGCGGCCTCGTCGGCTCAGCTGTCCGGGTGGCGCGCGTCGTGGGGACTGCCGTCATCCCCGGTCGCGCCACTGCCGCTCTCCGTCGTCCTGCCCGGCACGCACGTCACCGGGCCGGTGGAGCCGTACGACGGAGTGCTGTTCGGGCTCCACCTGGAGGCGGCCGACCGGCGTCGGTCAACCGGCTGAGATCGGACAGGCCGTCAGTCGGTGGCTGCGCCGCCGCGGACGACCTTGTTCTCCTTCATCGCCAGCTCCTCGACGACCTGGATGCTCCGGGGCTGCCAGGGGCGCGGCAGGTCGGCGCAGGCCTCGCGGATGCTGGCCTTGAGCGCCTGCTCGTCCACCCCGTCGTCGACCACCACGTCGACGGCGACGACCGCGCCGACCAGGGCGTTCACACGGCCGTAGACGCGGGCGACCTTGACGCCGGGTACGGCGGACACGCGCTCCTCGACCGGCAGCGGGTGCACCTTGACCCCGCCGACGTTGATCACGTCGGTCTTGCGGCCGCGGAAGACGATCCGGTCGCCGACGACCTCGACGAGGTCACCGGTCGGCCACCACTCGTCGGCGGGACGGTCGTCCTCGCCGTGGTAGCCGAGCATCGAGGCCGACGAGCGCACCCACAGCTCGTCGTCGACGATCTTGAGGCTGACGTCGGCGTCGTCCCGGACCTCGAGCAGGTCGGCGGGAAGGCCGTCGGTGCCGTCGCGCACCGAGCCGGTCGAGCCGAACTCGGAGCCGGCATAGATGTGGGAGAGCCGCGCGGACGGCCAGGTGGCCCGCAGCTCCTCGAGCAGCGAGCCGGGCGCAGCCTCCCCGCCGAGGGTGATCTGCCTCAGGTCGGGGACGGGGCGCGGGTCGGCGCGGAACTCGGCGAGCATGAACCGCCAGAACGTCGGCGTCGCGCTGATGTGGTCGACTCCGTGGTCGTGGATCAGCTCGAGGACCGCCTGCGGTCGCCGTACCGAGGGCGCGACCAGGGTCGCGGCCGTGCCGAGCACGTGGATCAGCACCTGCAGCCCGGCGAACTGGTTGGGGCCGTAGGCCAGCAACCAGACCTGGCCGGAGCCGTCGCGGGCCTGCTCCATCCGGGCGAGCTGGCGCGACCAGTCGTGCCGGACCCCCTTCGGCGTGCCGGTGCTGCCGGTGGTGAGGACCATCAGCGGCCGCCGCTCAGGGAGTACGTCGAGCGGAGGGCCGTCCTTCAGCAGCGACGCGGGTCGCACCACGCTCACCTCGGGCTCACCGAGGTCGTCGCGGTCGGACACGACCACCGGGTGCGCGAAGGCGGCGGCCTGGCGGTCCATCTCCTCGGGGGTGATGTCGGGCGCGTAGACGCACGCCTCGGCACCGACCAGCGAGGAGGCGGCGAGCAGTGCCACCACCCGCGGGATGTCGTTGGACGCGATCGCGAACCGGTCGATGCCGGCGTCCCGAAGTCCGTGCGCCAGCGACTCGGCCTCGCTCGCCAGCCCGGCGAAGGTCCACTCGCCGCTCTCGGCGATCATGGCGACCGCCTCGGCGTCGCGTGCGGCCGCCCGGCGGAGCAACTCGATCACGGCGACGGCCTAGGACGCAGCGGGCTTGGAAGCGGCGATCAGGCCGTAGCCGAACGTGCCGTCGCGCCAGAGCGACTCGAGGATGTCGGCGCTGCGCACGAACGCGGCGTGGCCGTGCTCGCCCAGCGCGTCGACGACGGCGTCGCGGTGCTGGTCGGCGTTCGCGCGCCACGCCTCGAACGTCGGCAACGTGGCCGCGGTGAGGTCGTCGGCCTGCTCGACGGTCAGCCCCGCGGACTCGAACCACTGCACGTAGTCCGCCAGCGGCTCCATCCGCGCATCGCCGAACGCCTCACGCAGCGTCGCGAACTCCTCGCGGCGCTCGCGCACCTCGAGGAAGGGGATGGTCCGGTGCCGCACGATGTCGCACCACACCAGGCGGCCGCCCGGCTTGAGCACCCGGGTGGCCTCGGAGACCAGCGCCTGGCGGTCGCGCATCAGGTGCGACGACTCCAGGATCCACACCCGGTCGAAGCTCTCGTCGGGAAAGCCGTTGGCGGTCGCGTCGCGCAGCTCGAACGACGAGCGGCCGGTGAGCCCGGCCGCCTCGGTCAGCTCCCGAGCCGTCTCCACGCCCACCGGGCTGGTCGTGATGCCGACGGTCTCGACGTCGTACGTCGACGCGAGGAACCTGCTCTGGGCGCCGATGCCGCAGCCGACGTCGAGCAGCCGGAGGCCGGGCTCGAGCTGGCCGCCCGCCGCCATCCGCTCGGTCAGCCGGTGGGTGGCGACGTCGAGCTCTTCGTCGGGGGACTCGAAGACGCCGTAGTGCAGCTCCGCTCCGAGCAGGAGACCCCACGCGTGGGTGACCCGGTCGTAGTGGTCGGCGGGCTCGTAGGACTCGGTCACGTCGCTCCTCAGCACGTCAGGCCGCCGTCGACGACCAGGACCTGGCCGGTGAGCCAGTTGTTGCGCTCGTCGACGAGGAACTGGATCGCGCGGGCGATGTCGTCGGGCTCGCCCAGCCGACCGGCGGGAGTGCGCCGGACGATCTGGTTGAGCTGGGCGTCGTCGAGGCCGTGGCTCATCTCGGTCTTGAGGTAGCCGGAGGCCACGCTGTTGACCGTGATCTTCCGCGACCCCAGCTCACGGGCCAGCGACCGGGTGAAGCCGTCGAGGGCGGCCTTCGTGGCGCTGTAGACGGTCAGGCCCCGGTAGCCGGTGAGGCCGACGATCGACGAGATGTTCACGATGCTTCCGCCGCCGTGGCTCAGCATGTTGCGGACGACCCGCTTGGTGATGTGGATCGTCGCCTTCAGGTTGAGGTCGATGACCGTGTCCGAGTCCTCGTCGGAGAACAGCGCGAGGATGCCGTCGCGCGCCACCCCTGCGTTGTTGACCAGGACGTCGATCGTGCCCCACTTGTCGACGACCGCCTGGACGAACGCCGTCGACTGGTCACGATCGGCGATGTCGGCCTCGATGAAGAGGAAGCGATCGGCGTACGCAGGGTCCGACTCCCACTCCTTGACCTGCGGCGTGGTCGAGCGGGAGCACGACGCGACCCGGTCACCCGAGTCGAGGAAGGACTGGACGATCCCGGCGCCGAGACCCCGGCTGCCGCCCGTCACGATGATGGTGCGTGGCGATGAGCTCATGAGGCGGCCGCGCCCTCGCCGGCGCCGTAGAAGGCCACGATCTCTGCCACGGTCTCCGGCATCAGTCCCGCAGCGAACGGGTCGGAGCCGAACTCGTCCTCGAGGATCGCGGACAGCTCGGCGGTCTCCAACGAGTCGAGGCTGAGGCCGTCGCCGTGGATCACGGAGTCGAGCGTGACGACCACGCCGCTCTTGTCGCTCCGCTCGAGCAGCTGCTCGATCACGGTCAGCACCGTGGTCTGCACGTCGTTCATTACTGGGGAGCCTCCATCGCAGAATTGGGCGCGAAACTATCAGAACGTGTTCTGGCCGCCGTACCGGCGTCGGTTGTACACCCAGTCCGAGATCTGGATGGCCGAGAGGCGCCGGGCAGGCACCCCGCCGTACAGGCTTCCGCCGGCCAGCTCCTGCCGCGTCCACAGCGTCGAGCCGGCCGCCAGCAACGCACCCTCGCCGATGACGGTGCCCGGCAGCATGGTGCACGAGGTCGACACCACCGCGCCGCGCTTGAGCTCGACCGGTTCGAGGATCATGCCGCCCTCGTGGGGATCGAACGCGTGGGTGAGGACCGTGCTCCGGAGGCCGGTGAGCCAGGTCTCGTCGGCCATCAGCAGGCCGCCTCCGCAGTCGAGGAAGTGGAAGCTCATGACGTGGGAGTGCGCTCCCATCCGGAGCGTCCGCCGGATGCCGCGCTCGTCGTCGGGGAGCCCCGGCTCCAGTCCGGAGCCGCCGAGGATCCAGTTGAACATCACGATCCGCGACCCCAGGCCCATCTGCACCCGGGCGAGGAAGCGGAACGCGTTGAAGTTGCCGATCGTGACGCCCTCGGCCAGCTCGAAGCGGCCGACCTTCTGCACGAAGCAGATGCCGATCCGTGCGGTGGGGTGGATCTGGTGGCCGAGCAGGTTCAGGAGCCTGATCTTGAGCCCGCTGGAAGGCAGCAGGAAGGCGATCATGGTGAGGAGCTGGCGCACGGCGGGGATGCTATCTGCAATCGGGTCGGCGCCGGGCCGAACGCTCAACCGCGCAGCTGGCGCAGCGACGCTAGGGTCCGGCGGGCAGCGCCCGTCGTGCGGGGCGAGAGCAGGGCCCGGGTCCTGACGTCGACCTTGCCGCGGTGGAAGAGATGCCAGTTGGAGCCGTTGCTGGTCAGCTCGTAGCCGAGGTGCCCGGCGAGGATCCGCAGGGAGTCGACGGTGTGGAACGTGATGTGCTGGCCGACCGCCGGCATGTAGTACCACCACTCGCCCACCCGCGGAGCGGGGTCGGGCAGGGTCTCGGTCGTGAAGAGCAGCCGGTCGGTGCGCTCCGCCACGCCCTTGAGCTCGGTGCGCGGGTCGAAGAGGTGCTCCATCACCTCGAACGCCGTGATCAGGTCGTAGCGGCCCTCGCCGGTGTCCTGGTAGTCGCGGGCGAAGACCGGCGTGGCGAAGTCGTCGTGGTGCCAGGTGTCGTAGCCCTTGTCGCGCATCAGCTGGGTGAACACGCCGTAGCCGCCCGCCCAGTCGAGGAAGCGCCCGCCCTTGAGGCCCTCGAACGCGATGACCGTCGACGCCAGCCGCTGGTAGCGCCGCGCGCGGCGGAGCAGTCCGGCGTCCGCGTCGTGGATCGCGCTGGTGTAGGCCTCCTCGAGCCAGGGTGTCTCGCGGGTCGCGACCAGTCCGCAGGCGTCGCAGCGGTGGTAGGTGGCGTCGTACGAGGCGAGCACGACGGCCGCGTCGAAGTACGACATCGTCGAGTCGCACACCGGGCAGGTCGGCGCCGTCATGCGCGTCCTCCGTAGGGTCCGGGGAGGGCGGCCGCGAGGGCGTCGGCGATCTTGACCCGACCGGCGTAGGTGAAGTGCTCGGTCGCGTTCTGGGGGTCGTCCCAGTCGTCCTCCTCGACGAGCCCGGGATCGACGATCCTCAGTGAGTCGCCGGCCCCGGCGAGAAGGGCGTCGCGCGTCAGCGCCCAGTTGGCCATCACCTGGTCGCGGAACTCGCCCGGGAAGAGCAGCTCGCCGCGTTCCATCGGCGGTGCACACCAGTAGAGCGCAGCCGGTACGCCGTACTCCTTGATCCGCCTGCCGAGCCGGACGAGGTCCTGGAGTCCCGGGTGGGTCTCGTCGAACAGCTCGCCGTGGAAGTAGTCGAAGAGGACCCGCTCGAGCTCGACGGGCCACGGCTGCGGCCCGACGCCCTTCACGTGGGCGCGGAAGTCGCCGATCGTCTTGGTCCCGCCCCAGCGGGTGGTGACCTTGAGCTCCTCGAAGGCGGCGTACCTCTCCGGCGTCGGGTCGTTGCCGCGGCCGAGCGCGCGGATCCGGTGTCGGGCGTCCTTCGTCCCCGCCAGCGCCGCCCGCGTGCCGGGGTAGTTGTAGATCGGGTGCTCGGTGACGTGCTTCATCGTGTTGGTGCGGATCGCGTTCGAGATCACCAACGCCTTCGGGCGGTTGGGCAGCGTGCTGAGCACGCGCAGGATCTCGTCGTGGAGGTAGGCGCCGTAGCCCGGCCCCGCGACCGTCGCGACCCGCGCACCGCCCATCTGTCGGGAGATCAGCGTCGGCATGAAGGTGCGGTCGGTGTCGCGGACCGAGTAGCTCGAGACACTGCTGTCGCTGACGATGAGCACGTCGACCTCGTCGCGCAGCAACCTCCGCCGGACCGCTTCGAGCTGCTTGAGCTCCTGGTTGACCCAGCGGTTGCGGAAGGTGCGCGCGCGGGCGCGGAGCTCGGCCGGGGACACCTCTACCACCTCTGCAGAACGGTTCTCGGCGGGGCTGACGGCGCTCCCGCGGCGCCGAATCTAGCGCACCGTCGGCGGTCACCGGGCCGGTATGCCCGACCCTGGGTCGGTCCGACGTCGCGCTCGTGTGGTGCGCGAGCAGTGGGACTTCTCGGCGCGGTCGCCGGTCGCTCACCTATCCTCCAGGCAAAGGTCATCGACAGTGGGAGACGACACGTGGGTCAACGCAGGTCCGCCAAGGTCCGCGCATCCAACTTCGCCGCCGGCCTCAAGGCCGTCTACATCCGGAAGCGGAACCAGCGTGGTGGTGACCCCGAGCTGCGCCAGCTGAACGCGCTGCGCAAGGCCTACAGCACACCCGACGGCCCGGAGCTGTTGATCTTCGGCGACTCGGCCATGTGGTGGACCAACAGCGCCGACACCCGGCGTCAGCCGCTCCCCAAGCTGGTGATGGAGGGGCTCGGGAACGACTGGCGCCACGAGGCGATCCTCGGCCCGCTCTACGGCCCGCGGCTCGTCGGCGCGTTCCTCACTGCTCTCGACCATGCCGTCTCCCGCCCCGAGATGGTCGTCGTGCCCCTCGCGGTCCGCACGGCGACGAGCCTGTCGCTCCAGCACCCGAGCTTCTCCCACGAGCTGGAGTCGGCAGCGATCCGGGACATCATCGCCCGGGGGGCGACCGAGACCCACGGACTCCCGCGGCCGCCGGCGGATGCGCTCGAGGACTACGACCGGCTGCCCGCCCCCAGCCTGTACGGCGCCCGCCGGACCGTCGGAGAGCTGCGGCTGATCATCAGCGCCACCCCCGAGACCGCCTGGCAGAAGGCGGTCCGGTTGCGGCACCTCCTCGACTACTACAACGCCGAGAAGCTGACGCCCGAGAGCCCAGGCATCAAGCTGATCGCGGACCTCGGGCGGCAGCTGGCCGATCGGGACCTGGCGTCCGTCGCCTACATCCCGCCGGTCAACCATCCGCTCCTGAAGGGGATGCTGGGTGCCGAGGCGGTCGAGCACCTGGCGGGCAACGCACGGCTGATCGAGCAGACGTTCGTGGAAGCCACCGACGGCCGAGGGCGAGTGGCCAACGCGGTGATGGCCTGTGGCCGCGAGCACTTCGGCGACCCGGTGCACGTGAACTACGAGGGGCGGAGCATCCTGGCCTCGGCGATCGTCGACGCGGTTCGCGAGGTTCGGGGCGCGCGGGGCGGGAAGCCGGACCCGGCCGACAAGATCAACGAGGCGTGACCTAGCCTCAGCGCTGACGTTGTCATCGGGGACTGGTACAGCGACCACCTGAATGGAGCATCAATGAGTTCTGCCGACCGCGTCCGGGGCACGATTCGCTCGTTCCTCAAGCGCCAGAACAGCAACGGCGCCGACCTCGACGTCGACGTCGACGGTGTCGACGCCGACACCCGCCTGTTCGGAGAGGGGCTCGGTCTCGACTCGCTCCAGACCGCCGAGCTCTCCGTGATGCTCGAGGACGAGATCGGTCGGGACCCCTTCAGCGAGGGAGCGCTTCCGCAGACCGTCGGCGAGATCATCGACTTCTACGAGCCGTCCTAGGGCGCTCGGCTCACAGGCCGGTGTCGCGTCACCGCCGCATGACTGAGCGCCGTTCACGGTCGGGGAGGGCCGGGCTGACCACGGTCAGCCAGATCCTGTCGAGCATCAGCAACCTCGGCGCGGTGATCTTCGCCGCGCACAGCCTCACGCCGGCTGACTTCGGCTGGTTCAGCCTGGTGCTGATGGTGTACTCGGTCGGGCTCGGCATCGTGCACTCGCTGATCTCGGTGCCGGCCGTGGCGCACCCCGACGAAGCCGACGCCCACCCCTGGCGGATCCTCGGCAGCGCGCTGACGGTGACGACGTGGGGAGCGATCCCCTGCATCGGCGGCGCGCTGCTCGCGATGGCCGCCGGCTCGCCCCTCGGCACGGCGCTCCTGGCGCTCGCGATCACCGCGCCGCTCCTGTTGTNCCTTCGCGCGGGCCGATCCGTTGGGCGCCCTCGTCCTCGACGCGCTCTGGCTCGGACTGTGGATCGCTGCGGTCGCCGTGTGCCTGTCCCAGGACTGGACCAGCCTCTTCACGATCACCCTGACCTGGGCGGGTTCCGGGGCGTTGGCGGCCCTCTACGTCCTCGCCCAGTACGGCTGGCCCGACGAGCGGCCGTCGCTCGCCTGGCTCCGCGGCCGCTGGGGCTTCTCCTGGCGCTCCCTGGTCGGCAACGTGTCGGCGACCAGCGGTGCTCTCGTGGGCTCCTTGGCGGTAGCGCTGGTCAGCACTCCGATCAGCGTCGCCGCCATCCGCGCGTCGATGCTGTTGCGGCGGCCCAGTCAGCTCATGCAGTCGGCGATCTCGACCTCGGTGGCCAACGACGTGGCGCGCGAGGAGTCAGGCCTCGGGGCGATCAAGCGCCACCAGCGCCGGGCGATGCTGATGTCGTCAGGGGCCGGCGTCCTCAACCTCGCGATCGTGGTCTGGCTGCCGGACCCCGCCGGCCGCCTCGTCCTCGGTGAGGTGTGGGCGCTGATCGACCCGCTCCGGCTGCCGGTCGGTCTGGCGATCGTGGCCTATGCCTCGCAGGCCGGAGTCCGCGCGGCGCTGCTCGGCAAGCGCCAGATCCAGACCATCATGTTCGCCGAGATCAGCGGCACCATCGTCACGATCGTCGCCCTCGTCATCGGCGCGATCATCGACGACGCCGCGGGAGCGCTCTGGGGCCTGGTCGTCGGCACGACGTTCATCAGCCTCACCTGGTGGGTGCTCTTCGTCCGCTACCTGCGGTCGACCCCCGTCGTCCTGGAGAGCAACCATGCGTCGTAGCCCGCGCAACATCGCCTTCTGGGCGACCACCCCGATCCGCCGGGCGACGGCACCGCTGCGGTCCACCGCCGACATCATCATCTGCGGCGCCCAGAAGTCCGGCACGACGTACCTCGCCGAGCTGCTGGCTTCGCAGCCGGGCTTCTACGAGCCGCCGATCAAGGAGATCTTCTTCTTCAACGGCTTCTGGGGCAGAGGTACGTCGTGGTACGCCTCCCACTTCCAGCTGCGGACCTCGAAGGCGCTCCAGATCGACGCGAGCCCGAACTACATGATCCACGGCGCCGTGCCCTCGCGGATCCGGGAGGTGAACCCCGACGCCCGGGTCGTCTTCGTGCTGCGCGACCCGGTCGCGCGGGCGTACTCCCACTTCCAGCACAACCTCCGCTCCGGGTGGGAGAAGCTCGACTTCCCGGCGGCGCTGGCGGCCGAGGAGGGCCGGATCGCGGCGGACCTCGAGGCCATGGAGCGCGACCCGGACGAGATCGGGATCACCTTCGGTCTCTACTCCTACCGCAGCCGCGGGCTCTACGCCCGCTACCTGGAGCGGTTCTACGACGTGATCCCGCGCGAGCAGGTCCTCGTGCTCGACTCGGAGAAGGTCTTCGCCAACGACCCGGCCGAGTGCGCGCTCCTCGAGGGCTTCCTCGGCCGACCCGTCACCTTCGACGTGAACACAGCAGTCAGGACCAATGCGGGCAAGTACGCCCGCGAGGCGAGCGACACCGACAAGGAGCTCCGGGAGTTCTTCGAGCCGTGGGACGCGCGGCTGGTGGAGATCACGGGCCGACGATTCAGCTGGATGGACCAGCCCGCCACCTGACCGCCGGGCGGATCGTCAGAGGGACCGGAACCAGGTCCGGTCGTCGGCGTAGCCGAACTCGACCAGCTCGTCGCCGGCGTACGAGTCGAAGACCTCGCCCGCCTCGCGCGTGAAGTGGTTGCGCCAGTCGCCCGACGTGCCCTTGCGCCGGAAGGCCCGGCGGTCCTCCTCGCCCGTGCGGCGGCCGGCGCTGTTGGAGAAGTCGTGGCGCTGCACCGCGAGCTCGACCAGGTCGCGCCGCGGCTCCTCGCCGGTGGCGACCTGGAGCGCCTGGACCATCTCCTCGACCGGGTCGGCGAGCAGGCCCTCGAAGGTCACGTGGCCGACGTGCGGACGGTCCCACCAGTCGCGGACGTGGACGTGCCACGGGATGCCGATCGTGGTCGGCGCGACGGTCATCTGGTACTCGACGAACTTCGGCAGGTTGCCCTGCACGTCGGCCGGGTCGAAGCCCGGCCCGTAGAGCTTGTCGAAGATCTCCCGGACGCCGCGGGAGAACCGCGGGTTCTTGTTCATCTGGGTCGCCCGGGTCCAGTAGAAGTAGAACGACGTCATCACGTCGCGCCCGTCGCGGCGGATGTAGATCGCGTGCGGGAACCGCTCGTCGTAGGTGTAGTGCGAGTGCACCACGGCCTTGAACATGATCGGCAGCTGGTAGTCGACCGGCACCGGCAGGCCGAGCGTGGTCCCCATCAGCTCACAGAGCCAGTTGGTGCCCGACTTGGGGAAGCCGACGCCCATCCACATGCCCAGCGACTCACCCCGGCGGGCGAGGATCCGGTGCGTCGTCGCTGCCGAGTAGCGCCGCAGTCTCTCCTCGACCCACAGCGTGGTTCTGGAGCGCTCGTCGTCGCCGACGACCTTCGTCACTTAGCGGAGCTCCGGCGGAACAGGTGGAACGTGTCGTGGAGGTCGATCAGCGCGCGCAGCTCGTCGTTCTCGAAGACCGGCCGCTCGTCGACCTGCACGTAGCCCGCCGCGCGGACCAGCGGCGCGAAGTCCTTCATGCTGCCGTCGAGCTCGGTGCTGAGCAGCTGGTGCGGGGTGTTCGGCACGATCAGCAGCCAGTCGATGTTGCGCTCCGCGATCCGGTCGAGCCACCAGCCGATGGCCTCCATCGAGCACTCGGAGAACGAGTGGATGTTGACCGCGATGTCGTAGTCGTCGGCGAGCGTCTCGTACTCCGGCAGCGGGACGACGCGCACCGAGTCGGGGACCTGGCGGTACTTCAGGTAGTAGTCGCACAGGAAGGTCGAGGTGGCCACACCGTCGATGCAGTCGTAGGCCTCCAGGTTCGGCAGCGCGGCGGAGACCCGGTGCGCCATCCGGCCGTAGCCCGCGCCGATGTCGAGGATCTTCAGCGAGTCGATGCTGCTCAGGCCCATCTGCGCGTCGAGGTAGCTGATCTCGTTGACGCTGTCGAGCAGGTCGCGGCTGACCGGCGGCCGGTTGCCGTAGGTGAAGGTCCAGGCGCCGAACTTGCCGTCCTCCTCGAGGCGCTTGAGCAGGCCGAGGCGGTCGCGCGACTCGACGTCGAGCAGGGTGAGGTACATCCGCGCCTCGGCCGCGTTGCGCAGCTGGCGGAACTGCCACACGTAGGCGTTGTCGCCGCGGAACCAGGCGAGCGAGAGGTTGCGCTTGAGGAACGACTGGCGCCACTGGGTGTGCGCGGTCGCGGCGACGTCGAGGGAGTCGTACGCCGCCTGCAGCTCGACCAGCTTCGGGTTGTCGGTGCGCAGGGTCTCCGCCGCCCCCGGGGGCAGCGGGACCTCGTCGTTGTGGGAGACCCGCGCGTACCGCCGGGCCTCGTCGTCCATCTTCGTCACCAGGTAGCCCCCGCGGGCAGCCACGGACTTGGCCTGGCGCTTCGCCCAGGAGCGGAGGAGGGACGGGTTGGCGCGCTTCAGCTTGGCGACGAGCTGGCTGTCAGAGGAGGGCACAGTGGGCAACCTTAATAGCGCGAGGGCCAGTCTGCTGGAATAGCCCATGACCTGACCGGAAGGACTCCGCTCCGTGCTCTCGACGCCCGTCGTGCTGATCGCGTTCAACCGTCCCCAGCTGGCCCGGCGGACGCTGGCGGCGATCCGGGAGGCCGCCCCCGCCCGGCTCTTCCTCGTGGCCGACGGTCCGCGTGCGGACCGCCCGGACGACGCGGCCCTGTGCGCCGAGACCCGCGCGGTGTTCGACGAGGTGGACTGGCCGTGCCAGGTCGAGCGGCGCTTCTCCGACGTCAACCTCGGCGTCGAGGGCAACGTCGAGCTCGGGCTCGACTGGGTCTTCGAGCAGGTGCCGGAGGCGCTGGTCTTCGAGGACGACTGCACGCCCGACCCGACCTTCTTCCCGTTCGCGGAGGAGCTGCTCGACCGCTACCGCGACGACCAACGGGTGTGGCAGATCTCCGGCAACCGGCACGGCGTCCCGCGCAAGCTCTACCAGGGCGACAGCTACGCCTTCAGCACCTGGGCGAGCGTGTGGGGCTGGGCGACCTGGGCCGACCGCTGGCAGCGGCACCGCGCGGTGTTCCCCCGCGACCACGTACGCCGGTCCGCGACCGATGCCGGGGACGCGCCCACCCGCACCGTGCCCGCCGTACCGGCGCCGGGGACGCTGGTGACCCGGGCCGGGCAGCGCCACTTCGCCGAGGCCGCCCGGTCCTCCGACGTCGTCACCCACGGCTGGGACAAGCACTGGTGGATCACGATCATGTCGGAGGGCGGTCTGGCGATCGCCCCGTCGGGCAACCTCGTGGTCAACAGCGGGTTCGGTGAGGACGCCACCCACGGCTACTCGCCGGGACGTGAGGACGACCCGGCCGAGCCGATGGAGTTCCCCCTGCGCCACCCCGCCGAGGTCGCCCTCAACGTCGAGGTCGAGCGTGAGCTGGAGCTGCACCTCAACCGGGTCGGAGGGCCGGCCGCCCAGCTCGCCCGCAAGGTGATCAAGTCACCTAGACTGCGCCGCGCCGCTCGGGCGGCGGTCAACAGTCGTCCCGCGAAGGGTGCCGCGCGGGTTGCTTCCCGGATGGCCCAGAGGAGCTGAGCGTGCAGACACCGGTCGTCCTGATCGCGTTCCGGCGGCCGGACGTCACCCGCCGCAACCTCGACGTGCTGCGGCAGGTGCGACCCGAGCAGCTGTTCGTCGTCGCGGACGGTCCGCGCCCGGGCCGACCCGACGAGGCCCGCCAGTGCGAGGCCGTGCGCGAGCTGATCGACGCCATCGACTGGCCGGTCAAGGTCGAGCGCAAGCTCGCCGAGCGCAACCTCGGGCTCGAGGCCAACGTGGAGCTCGGTCTCGACTGGGTGTTCTCCCAGGTGGACCGCGCGATCGTGCTCGAGGACGACTGCATCCCCGACCCGTCCTTCTTCCGGTACGCCGACGAGCTGCTCGAGCGGTACGCCGCCGACCAGCGGGTCTGGCAGATCGGTGGCGACACGCACCTGGTGCCGAAGGAGATGTTCGGCGGCTACAGCTACGGCTTCAGCACCTGGGCCAGCGTGTGGGGCTGGGCGACCTGGGCCGACCGCTGGCACTCCCACCGGGCCGAGTTCAACCGTGACCACGCCGGCGCCGAGGACCGGGTCGACGAGGTCCCGCGCACCGCGCCCGCCCAGCGCACCCACGTCGCCGTACCCCATCCGGACGCGCTGGTCACCGAGGCCGCCCGCAAGCACTTCACGTTCGTCTCGACCGAGCCCGACGGCGACCGCTACGGCTGGGACCACCACTGGTGGGTCACGATCATGTCCCGCCAGGGGCTGTCGGTCATGCCGTGCGTCAACCTGGTCGAGCACGACGGCTACGGCGAGGGGGCGACCCACACCCGGGCGGCGAAGAACCCCGAGCCGGCGCTGTCGCTCGAGTTCCCGCTGTCCCACCCGCCGGCGGTCGAGCTCAACCGCGAGATCGAGGGCGAGCTGGAGCTGGTCCTGCTCCGCACCGACGGCCGGCTGTCGCGCTTCGCCCGGCGGCTGATCCGGCCGCTGTGGCTGCGCGCCCTGGTCCGGCGGTTCATCGAGATCCCGATCGTGTGGCGGGTGGTACGTCGGCTGGTGGGCCAGTGAGCCGACTGCCGGCCCGGCTCCAGCCTGCGTGGCCGCTGCTCAAGCGAGCGCACCGACTCCTGTCCGTGCTGGCCGGGGTCCTGTTCCGGCCGTTCGGCCGGCTGCTCGGCGACCGCGGGCTCCCGCGGACGGCGACCGTGGCCTCTGCCGAGACGGCTGCCCGCGAGCCCGGCGCGGTCACCCTGCACCCCGGCGGCCAGGCCGAGATCATCACCCGCGGCCCGGCCGAGGGCGACCCGCCCCGGCACTGGGTCTTCGAGCGCGGCCGCCGCGCCGAGGTCCCGGCCCGCTACGTGCTCGACGTCCGCGACGGCCGGCTGGTCGGCGACTTCGCCGCGACCGTCACGCCCGGCGGGATCCTCGACTACCAGACCAGCGGCTACTTCGGGCTGGCCGGCTGGCGTGAGCACCCGGTCTTCCTCACGCCCCGGCTCCCCGAGGTCGACCGCATCGACGGCACCGTGCTCAGCCTCGCCGCCCGCGGGACGGCGGGCAACTACTACCACTTCCTCTACGACGCGGTCGCCCGCTACGGCATCTTCGAGGAGACCCTTCCCGGCGAACGCGTCGACGCGGTCGTGGTGCCCCACCAGAGCGGCTACCAGCGCCAGATCCTGGAGCTGGCCGGCATCCCCGGGCCGTACGTCCAGCCGCGGGCGGACCGCACGATCCGGGCCGACCGGCTGCTGGTCCCGAGCACGCCCAACCAGGACCTCGACGCGCCGCGGTCGGCCACCGACTGGCTCCGCAAGCGGCTCCCCCCGAGCGGTCGCACCGGCACCCCGACCCGGCTCTACCTCTCGCGCGGACAGCAGCCCGGCGGCCGGCGCTACCTCCAGGAGCCGGAGCTCTGGCCACGCCTCGAGCGCCGGGGCTTCGTGATGCTCGACCCCGGCACCCTCAGCGTGCAGGAGCAGATCGACGTCTTCCACGGCGCCGAGGTGATCGTCGCGCCGCACGGCGCGGCGCTGACCAACATCACGTGGAGCCAGCCGGGCGTCCGGGTCCTGGAGATGTTCGCCGGCACCTACGTGCACCTGGGCCTCTGGACGATCGCGGAGGCCATCGGCGGCGTGCACTACCGCTACCTCGTCGGCGCCGGGTCCTGGCCGGAGGGCAAGGAGATGACCGGCATCGTCGACGACGTCGACATCCCCGTCGAGAAGGTCGAGGCCGCCCTCGAGGAGCTCCTCGCCGCCCACTGACGGGGATCACTGAGCGGGGATCACTCGGCCGGTGCCGCGATGGCGCGGCTGGGGTCGTCCTCGTAGGGCACCAACCGGCGCACCAGCCGGGCAGGCGCTCCGGCGACGACGACGTTGTCGGGAACGTCGCCCCGCACCACGGAGTTGGCGCCGACGACCGACCCGTCACCGACCCTGAGCGAGCCGAGGATCACCGCGTGGGCGCCCAGCGTGACGTGGTCGCCGAGCACCGGGAACTCGTAGTCGCCCCTGCTGCCGCGACCCGGCTCGCCCAGGACCACGCCCGGGTTGATCCGGCAGTCCACCCCGGCGCGGACGCCGCCGCCGATCACGACCCCGTTGGAGTGCACCAGCGCGAGCCCGGGACCGAACCGGGCGTCGGGGTGGATCTCCGCGCCGGCCCAGACGAGCCCGATCGAGCGGAGGAGCAACGAGACCGGCCGCAGCGGCGTGTGCGCGAGCGCGGACGCGAAGCGGTAGAGGATCACGGCGTGGACCTGGGGCGCGAACAGCGCCTTGCCGGCGACCCACAGCCAGAAGCCCAGGCCGGTGCGGCCCGTCCGGTCGACGTTCGCCCGCAGGTCCGCCTCGATCAGGCCGCGGAGGCCGAGGGGCTTCGCAGTAGTGGCCACGACTCCGCCCTACGCCGGGGGAGCCTTGTGGCTGCCGTTGTCGTCGTCCGGCTTGGGTGCCTTGGCGGGCTTGGCCGCCCTGCGGCCACCGCCGTTGGACGACCGGGTCTTGCGGCTGCGCGCCTCCTTGGCGGGCGCGGCGCTGCGACGCGGGTTGTCCTTCGTCGGGGACGTCTCTTCGTAGTAGTAGTAGTAATAGCTGCCGATGGCGCGCTTGGCGACCATGTTGACCACCACGCCGTACAGCCGACCGCCGACCTGGCTGACCCGGTTGACCGCGTCGGTGACCTGGTCGCGGGTGGTCTGGCCGTGCCGGACGACGAGGATCGCGCCGTCGGACAGGGTCGTGAGCACCGAGGCGTCGGCCACCGGCAGCAGCGGCGGCGCGTCGATGATGATCATGTCGTAGGACTGGCGCAGCCGGCGGATCAGGTCGTGGGTCACCCGCGACTGCAGGATCTCGGTCGGGTTCGGCGGCTTCGCGCCGCTCGCGAGCACGTGGAGACCGCTCGGCTCGTGGACCTGGATCGCATCCTCGATCTGCGCCTTGCCGACCAGCGCGGTGGTGAGACCGATCGCCGGGTCGACGCCCAGCGAGCTCGCCACCCGGGGGCGGCGGAGGTCGGCGTCGATGATCAGCACGGTGCGCCCGGTCTGGGCGAGCGCGATCGCCAGGTTGGTCGAGGTCATCGTCTTGCCCTCGCCGGGGACGGCGCTGGTGACCACGAGCACGCGGGCCCGCTGGTCCAGGTCGATGAACTGCAGGTTGGTGCGCAGCAGGCGGAAGGCCTCGGTGCGGGGGGCGAACGCGCCGAGGTCGGTCAGGAGCGGTGCGCCCCGGATGTCGCCGTCGAAGCCGATGCTGGCGAGGACCGGGGCGTCGGTGACCTCCCCGATGTGCTCCGCGGTGCGGACGGTGCGGTCGAGCAGCTCGCGGGAGACCGCCAGCGTCAGGCCGAGGAGGAGACCGATCAGGGCGCCGGCGATGATGTTGAGGACCAGGTCGGGGTCGACCGGGTCGGCGTTGTACTCCGGAGCGTCGGTGACCCGCACGAAGATCTGCGAGTCGGAGCTGCTGCCCGCGGTCTCGAGCTCCTCGGTGTAGGCCTGGAACTCGCTGGTCACGACGTCGGCGATGACCTGCGCCCGGCGCGGGTCGGTGTCGGTGACGGTGATCGTGATCAGCGACGTCTCCTCGACCACCTCCGAGGAGATGTGGTCCGAGAGCTCGGCCGGCGTCATGTCGAGGTCGAGCACGTCGATGACCCGCTCGGCCAGCTCGGAGCTGTGGGCGAGGTCGGCGTACGACTGGGCGCGCGAGTTGAGGAAGAAGGACGCGGCGTAGGCGTCCGTGGCGTTGCTGACGTCGACGGCGAGGAACACCTTGGCCGTCGACTGGTACGTCGGGGTGATCGCCAAGGAGACGCCGGTGCTGACCCCGATCCCGAGGAGGAAGACCGCCACGACGCTGCGCCACCGCCGACGCAGCACCAGCAAGAACTGCTTTAACTCCACGGCACCTCAATCGTCGATGACAGGCTGCGTACGCAAAGGGAAGAACGCGGCGACCGATCTTCGGTCACGCCGGTCCCTCCCGACGACGGGCATCCTACGAGATCGCCCGTCTCCGCCGTCATCCGCTGCGCGCCGCGGGTGGCATGCTGTGCCTCGTGTCTCCCGTGGTCCGCCGTCGCAGTCGTCCACGCGGGTGGCGTTCGGCGGTCTCCTGGGTGCGCGAGCGGCGGTCCCGCGGGATCGCCCTCGGGGCAGTGGCGGTGCTCATCCTGTTCGTCGGGTGGACCGCGTGGAACGCCTGGTCGGCCGCACGCGATCTCAAGGAGGTCGAGCGCAGCGCGCTCCTGCTGCGCCAGGAGCTGGAGCAGGGCGACGCCGACGGCGCCCGCCGCGCGCTGGAGGACTACCAGGACCACACCCGCTCCGCGGAGGGCCGCACCGACGGCCCGACCTGGTGGCTGCTCGAGAGGGTGCCGGTGCTGGGGGACGACGCAGAGGCGGTCGCCGTCGCGGCGTCGGTGCTCGCCGACCTCGGCGACGAGGGCATCCCGGAGCTGGTCGACGCCGCCGACCTGATCGCCGCCCGCTCGTTCAACCCGTCCGACCACACCTTCCCGCTCGACACCATCGCGTCCGTGCGCGAGCCGGCGCGTGACAGCGAGCAGGCGTTCGACGACGCAGCGGCCGTGCTCGCGGACGTCGACGAGAGCGCGTTGGGTGGTCCCGTCGCGACCCGGTTCATCGAGCTGCGCGACATCGTCCTGACCGCGCGCTCGACCCTCGGCAGCGCCTACCGCGCTGCCGAGCTGATGCCGAGCCTGCTCGGGGCGGAGGGCCGGCGCGACCACCTGCTGGTCTTCGAGAACAACGCCGAGCTGCGCAGCCTCGGCGGCCTGGCCGGCTCGATCTCCCAGATCCGGGCCGACGACGGCAAGGTCCGCATCGTCCAGCAGGAGGGCACGTCGCAGTACGGCGCCCTGGAGCGCCCGGTCGTCCCGCTCACGGCCAGTGAGGAACGGGTGTTCGGCGACACCCTCGGACAGTGGTTCATGAACGCCAGCCTGACCCCCGACGTCCCCCGCGCGTCGTACCTCGCCAGCCAGCGCTGGCAGCGCGAGCTCGGGGGAGACGTCGACGGCGTCTTCTTCGTCGACCCGGTCGCGGTGTCCTACCTCCTCACCGCCACCGGCGCGGTCAACGTGCCGGGCTACGGCGTGGTGACGTCGGCCGACGTGGTTTCGAAGGTCGAGAACCAGATCTACCTGACCGCGGAGGACCGGGCCGCGCAGGAGGACTACCAGAACGCCGTGGCCGAAGCGGTGTTCAACACGTTCGCCGCCGGGCGCGGCAACCCGGTCGACGTGATCCGGATGCTCGGCACCGCCGTCGCGGAGGGCCGGATCCGGATGCACAGCTTCGTCGAGGCCGAGCAGCAGCAGATCGCAGGCACCGAGATCGCGGGCGAGCTCTCGGCGGACGACGACGAGGCCCAGGTCGGGATCTACCTCAACGACGCGCTCGAGTCGAAGATGACCTACTACCTCCAGTACGACGCCGACGTGGTCGCGCGGTCGTGCTCCGGCTACTCCCAGGAGGTCGCGGGGTCGATCCGGCTCGCCAACACCGCGTCGGAGAGTGTCGAGCTGCCGCCGTCGGTCACCGGCATCTTCCCGGGCGGACGGTTCGCGGACGAGGTCGAGCCGGGCCAGCAGCGCGTCGCGGTCTACCTGATGGCGCCGGAGGGTGGGCAGATCGACGAGCTGTCCCTCGACGACCGGGCGTTCGACCCGGTCGTGACCGAGAACTACGAAGGTCGACCGGTGGCGCAGGTCGTCACGCTCCTCGACCCCGGCGAGACCCAGCACATCGACTTCCAGCTGCGCACCGGCCCTGGCCAGACCGGCGCGATCGAGCTCGACGTGACGCCCGGCGCGTTCCCCGGGTCGTCGGCGGCCACCGTCCGCAGCGCCTGCTGACGCGTCCCATTATGTGGACACGCGTCTCATGATCCGGGATGGCGAATAGGCCGGCGCCCGGCATCGCCGTACTCTGGCGGACATGTCGACGATCTGGCTGACCAAGCGACGCGCAGTGGACAACTGCCGCGTCAGCTCGGCGCTGTGTCGAATGCGCTGAGCGGGGTCTGTTTCCCGGCGGTTTCCGTCCGCCACAGCTGACACCCGGCGCACCCTCTCTTGGCACGTCGTGCCGGTTGCGCCCGCGACTTCCCGCGTCGTTCTGGGTCAGCACTTGTTCGCCTGCCGCTAGAACCGATCAAAGGAACACATCAGATATGAGCCGCGAGAACTCCCTCGTCTCCGCCCAGTGGGTGGAGGAGAACCTCGACAACCCGAAGGTGGTGCTCGTCGAGGTCGACGAGGACACCACCGCCTACGACAAGGGCCACATCAAGGGCGCCATCAAGCTCGACTGGACCACCGACCTGCAGGACCAGGTGCGCCGCGACTTCGTGAACAAGGCCCAGTTCGAGGCGCTGCTGTCCGAGCGGGGCGTCGCCAACGACGACACCGTCGTGCTGTACGGCGGCAACAACAACTGGTTCGCGGCCTACGCGTACTGGTACTTCAAGCTCTACGGCCACCAGGACGTGAAGCTGCTCGACGGCGGCCGCAAGAAGTGGGAGCTCGACTCCCGCGAGCTCGTCGCCGAGCTGCCCGACCGGGCCGCGACGTCGTACTCCGCCCAGGAGCAGGACGCCTCGATCCGCGCGTTCCGCGACGAGGTCGTGGCGGCCATCGGCACCCAGAACCTGGTCGACGTCCGCTCGCCCGACGAGTTCGCCGGTCGGCTCCTCGCCCCGGCCCACCTCCCGCAGGAGCAGGCCCAGCGTGCCGGTCACATCCCGACCGCCGCCAGCGTCCCGTGGAGCAAGGCTGCCAACGACGACGGCACCTTCAAGTCCGACGACGAGCTCAAGGACATCTACACCGAGGCCGGCGTCGACTGGAACAAGGACACCATCGCCTACTGCCGCATCGGTGAGCGCTCGAGCCACACCTGGTTCGTGCTCAAGGAGATCCTCGGCCAGGAGAACGTCAAGAACTACGACGGCTCGTGGACCGAGTACGGCTCCCTCGTGGGCGTTCCGATCGCCCTCGGCGACGAGCCCGGCTCTGTCGACGGGGGGCGCTGACCCGATGTGCGGAGCAACTGAGGGTGGCCTGTCGCTCGACGGGATCAACACCAAGATCGAGGCGATCGTCCAGGGTCAGGTGACCAAGGACGGCGAGCCCGTCAGCACCGGCTACGTCCGGCTGCTCGACCGGACCGGCGAGTTCACTGCGGAGGTCCCGGTGTCCGCCACCGGCCACTTCCGCTTCTTCGCCGGCGATGGCTCCTGGACGCTGCGCACCCTGGTGCCCGGGGCCGACCCGGTCGACCGCACGGTGCAGGCAGCGGTCGGCAGCATCGCCGAGGTCGAGATCGCAGTCTGAGCGCCGATGAGCTCGACAGCGGCGGCCGCTGGAAT
>NZ_JACEHF010000058.1 GCF_014180685.1 Nocardioides pelophilus
CCCCGGCGACGACCAGACCGGTCCGCGACCGGTCGCCTCCGGCCTGCTCCGCGACGAGCGGTGGCGGCATCGGCGGTGGCTCGGTCGGAGAGAGGACCGTGGTGTCCCCTGTCGCGGCGGCGACCGTCGGCGGGCTCGACACCGGAGCGGCGGCCGGCTCCTCGGCGTCCTCTTCGACCGGCGCGATCTGGCGGGTCAGCCGGTCCAGCCGCTGCGCGAGCTCCTCGGCCGAGCGGATCCGGTCGCCGGGGCGCTTCGCCATGCAGTCCGCGACGACCCGGTCGATCTCCTCGGCGAACGGCAGGTCCGCGGGAACCGTGGGGATCGGCTCGTTCATGTGCGCGTTCGCCGCTTGGAACTCAGTGCCGCCCCAGAACGGCGGGTCGCCGGTGACGAGGGTGTACAGGAGACACCCCATCGCGTAGATGTCGCTGGCAACCGTCGCCGGTTGGCCCAGGTGCCGCTCGGGGGCCATGTAGAGCGGGCTGCCGACGACCGCTCCGGTCTTGGTCAGCGTCAGGTCGCTCGTCACCGCGATCCCGAAGTCCGCGAGCACCGGGTGCAGCCGGCCGCCCCGCCTCCACAGGAGGGTGTTGGCCGGCTTGATGTCGCGGTGGAGGACGCCGAGCTCGTGGGCGTCGGCCAACCCGTCGGCCAGCCGCGCCATCAGCGCCAGCGCCTCGGGGACCGGCATCGGTCCGTGCCGCTCGAGCCACCCGGCGAGGTCACCCTCGCCCAGGTAGTCGGTGACCATGAAGAACTGGTCCTCGTGCTGGCCGTAGTCGTAGACCACGACGATGTGCGGCGACCGCACCCTAGCGAGGATCGCCGCCTCTCGCTCGAACCGCTTGACGAACTCCTCGCTCGCCAGCTCCTGCCGGATCATCTTGACGGCGATGGGCCGGTCGAGGACCTCGTCGCGGCCGCGGTACACGACACCCATGCCGCCACTGCCGATGATCTCCTCGAGCGCATAGCGACCCTTGATCACCCCGAACTGCGCTACCACGACCCTCGAGTCCTCCGGCGTCCCGCGTCTGGTTCCACGGCTCGTCAGTCGCCGGTCCGCGAGCCGACGAAGAACACGCAGTCGCTGACCCGTGCGGCGACGACGCGGCGGACGCCGAAGTTCGTGCTGTCGCTGTTGGTCTCGTCGACCTCGTCCACCGGCGCGACGTACGACGGCTCCTCGTTCCGAGGCTGGTTCTCCTTGGGCTCCGGCTTCGGCTTGACGGTGGTGAACGCCGCCCGGCTCGACATCGCCGCGGACAGATCTCCGGCTCCGACGTACCGCAACGCGAGGTAGTAGCGCCCCGGGCCCTGCCTGGACCTCGTGCGGAGGCTGGCGGTGAGCACGCCGCGGCGGACGGTCATGTCGACCAGCCGCGCGGGCGCCTTGACCAGGCGTCGCGTGCCCGGGTAGGCGACGAAGAGCGCGAGCGGCAGGCGGCGACGCCGCAGCTCACCGCGCGGCTGAACCGTCGCCTTGAGCCGGATCCGCTGCCCGACGTGGGCCTTGCGGTTGCGGGTGACGTTGCGCAGGTCGATCACCGGGACGACCTTGAACCGCTGCAGCGGGCTCACGTAGACGCGGAAGTCGTCACTCGACGGCACCCGCACCCGGATGAAGCCCGGTTCGGCAGGAAGCTGCACCGGCAGGTCCCGCGCGTTCCCGGTGCCGGCGATGTCGCTGCCGTCCGGGGCCTTCAGCCGCTGCCACGGTCCGCCCTCCGTCGGCGCCCACTCCATGACCCACGCGGCGCCCGCGGTCGCGTCGACACCCCGCCGCGCGACGTTGCGCCACTGCTCGCGCGAGAGCTGGCAGGTCGATCCGATGTCAGTGTCCTGCGTGATCTGGGCGAACCCGACCCGGGTCTCCAGGTCCCACGCCACCACCCGGGTGGGCGCGTCCTCGACGTCGTCGACCAGCTTGCGCACGACGAGGTCGTCGAGCTGCACCTGCTCACCGGCGCACCCGAACGCGAAGCCGACCCGGTCCCGCTCCAGCCCTGCGGACTTGACCGTGGAGCGTCGGGCGAGGAAGTCCTCGATGGTCGCGTCGACGGTTCCGCCGGGGTCGCGCACCCCGTCGACGTACTTGTCCCAGCGGAAGGTGAACCCGGTGGCGTTCGCGAACCGCCAGTCGGCACGGTCGGTGGCGTCGGTGTCGGCCGCCGTGACGGGGGCCGCGGCGCGCCAGGTGACCGTGGCGCTCTCGAAGCGCTCGATCCACGCGTAGCCGCGCAGCTCTCCTGCCTCCAAGCGCATACCCACCCCGAACTGGTCGACGTCGGCGACGTCGCCGACGGGCACCGAGAAGCCCCGTGCCTGCCCCGTCGAGGAGCGGTGCCAGCCCACCGAGTGGTCGTCGGACCCGCGGTCCTCCAGGACCCGGTGGAGCGACCAGGTCGCGGCTGCGCCGGACCCGCAGAAGGCTGGGTCGGCCGGCACCGTCAGGGTCTGCGCCGGCGCCGGCAGCCCGTCCAGGTAGGAGAACGAGCCGTTGTCGTTGGGGACGACGGCGCGCAGCGTCGTACCGTCGTCCGCCCGGCGGGTCCGGAGCACCCAACGGCCGCGCGGCCGGTTGGTCTCCACCTTGACGCGTACGGCGTTCCCGCCGGCCCGGTCGCGCGGGCCACCCCGGACGCAGGCGGTGACACCGCGCGGCAACGGGGACCCCGCTGCGTGCTTGCAGTCGGGCACCTGCCGCCAGTTCGCGGCCCCGGCCTTGCGGTAGATGCTGATGTCGGGCTTGTCGGGGAGACCGATCGCGTCGTTGAACTCGAAGCTCAGCTCCGACTCCTCGTCGGGCTCGAGGTCGGCGCTGGCCACGAGGATCTGCGGTTGCAGGTCCTCCGGCCCCTGCGCGGTCGTCTCCCGCACCTGGATCCGCGCTGTCGGACCGGCAGTGGCCGGCACGGTGAGCTCCGCTGCCTGACGGTCCTGCTCGTTGGTGACGGGGGCGTCGCTCGGACGGTCGAACAGGCAGTCCGCGGCCGGTTCGCCGAATGCGACCTGGGGGCAGTCGTAGGTCCCCAGGGCATCGCCGGCGGCGACGCTCACCAGCTCCGGGAAGCCGCCCGGGGTGGACAGGGTCCCGGCCTGCACCACGACCGCTCCGTCGCCGGAGTAGGCCGTGTCGATCGAGCTGCCTCCCGATCCGGTCGCCTTGGTCAGCGTGCCCGCGTTGGCAAAGGGAGGCAGCGGCCCGTCCGGTGTGCCCTCGAAGGACCCTTCGATGACGTCACCGTCACCGTCGAACGTCCACGAGCCACCCTGCCGGACGTCGATCCTCGCGGTGTGCGACTGCGCGACGTACGCGCTGCCGGCCACCAGGACCTCGCCCCCGGACGCCACGTCCAGGCGGTACCGCTGGGTGAGGTTGACTCCCCGGGCGAGCCCGTCGTCGGTGAGGTTGCCGGCGGCATCGAGGAAGCCGCCCCGCACGGTGAGCGAGCCACGGACCACCAGACGCCCGGACCCGTTGGCGGGGTCGACGGCCGGAGGGCAGAACTGCGGAAGGGTGTCCGGGGGTGCGGGCGGGTCACCGGGGTTGTCGCCGGCGATGCCGCGACAGCTGGACTTGAGCGTGGCCGGACCGCTCTGGGCCGCGGTCATCTGCATGTCGCCGTCGAGGTTGACCCGGCCGGAGCCACCAAGGATGCCCATCGTCAGCTCGAGACGGGCGTCCCCCCGGATGTAGGACGGCCGCTCCGTCTGGTTCCCGTACAGGTAGAGCTTGCCGGCGCGGTTGATCGACAGCGTGCCGGACGCGACGTCGATGGCCTGCACCATGGCCGAGACGGCACTCGAGTTGCCCGGCGCCAGGTTCTCGTCCTCGTGCACGATGTAGACGGTGTCGCTGTCGGTGTCCAAGTCGTTCTCGGCGTCGATGCAGATGTAGCCGGTCGCCGCGTCGCCGAGGTTGGGTGGGGCGACGTCGCCCACCCAGTTCGCGGGGGTCTGCCAGAGCGAGTCGTCGCCCCCGCCGTCCCAGACGAAGGTCTCGAGACCCGCCGTCCCGTCCAGGCCGCAGTAGTCGCCGAGCGCGGCCGAGGCCGGTGGCGGCGCGACGACGGCCAGCAGCGGAACGAAAACGAGTCCGGCGATGGTGGTGCTGCCTCGACGCATGGGGGACTTCCCTGGAGATGAGCGATTGACCCTGGCGAGCAGGTTAAGTCGGCGCCCCCGAGTGGCGGGCGGCTTCGGCCAAACCGGGGCCGAAAAGACGTCAGGTCAGCGCCAGCCGCGCGCGGACGACGTCCGCGAGGCCGTCGGCGACGGACTGCGCCTGCTCGGCGGTCGGCGCCTCGACCATCACCCGCACCAGCGGCTCGGTGCCGGACGGGCGGAGAAGCACGCGGCCGGTGTCGCCCATCGCGTCCTCGGCGGCCGCGACCGCGGCCAGCAGCTCGGCGTCGTCGCAGCGGGCCTTGTCGACGTTCGGCACGTTGACGAGGACCTGGGGCAGCCGGGTCATCACCGCAGCCAGCTCCTGCAGGGTCTTGCCGGTCACGACCATCCGCTGCAGGACATGCAGCGCGGTCAGCAGGCCATCACCGGTGGTGGCGTGGGCCCGCATGATCACGTGGCCGGACTGCTCGCCGCCGAGCGAGTAGCCGCCGGCGCGCATGTCCTCGAGCACGTAGCGGTCGCCCACCGCCGTCTGCCGAACGGTCACCCCGGCGGCCGTGAGCGCCTGCACCAGCCCGAGGTTGCTCATCACCGTCGCGACCAGCGTGTCGTCGACCAGGCCGCCGGTCTCGCGCAGCGCGAGCGCCAGGATCGCCATGATCTGGTCGCCGTCGACGACCGCACCGGTGTGGTCGACCGCCAGGCAGCGGTCAGCGTCACCGTCGACGGCGAAGCCGGCGTCGGCGCCGTGGGCGACGACGGCGCGCTGCAGGGGCTCGAGGTGGGTCGAACCGCAGCCGTCGTTGATGTTGAGGCCGTCAGGCTCGGCGCCGATCGCGATCACCTCGGCACCGGCGTCGGTCAGCGCCTTGGGGCCGACCTCGCTGGCGGCGCCGTTGGCGCAGTCGAGCACCACCTTGACCCCGACGAGCGGCTTGTCGAGGGTGCCGACCAGGTGCGCGGCGTACTCCTGCACGGTCGGGCCGTACGGCGTCACCCGGCCGACGTCGGCGCCGGTCGGCCGGTCCCACTCCTGGAAGAGGTGCTCCTCGATCTCGCGCTCGAGAGCGTCGTCGAGCTTGACCCCGCCGCGGGCGAGGAACTTGATGCCGTTGTCGGGCATCGGGTTGTGGGACGCGGAGATCACGACGCCCACGTCGGCGCCGAGGGCATCGGTGAAGTGCGCGACACCCGGCGTCGGAAGCACCCGCAGGCGCAGCACGTCGACCCCGGCGGACGCCAGTCCGGCGACCACGGCGTGCTCCAGGAACTGCCCGGAGATCCGGGTGTCGCGGCCGACGACCGCGAGCGGGCGCGGCCGACCGCTGCCGAGGCCACCGTGCTCGACGAGCACCCGGGCCGCAGCGACGCCGAGGCCCAGGGCCAGCTCCCCCGTCAGTGACGAGTTCGCCAGGCCCCGGACCCCGTCGGTGCCGAAGATCCGCATCTGCGGAACTGGATCAGCGCTTCGAGTACTGCGGCGCCTTGCGCGCCTTCTTCAGACCGGCCTTCTTGCGCTCGGTCGCGCGAGCGTCGCGGGTCAGCAGACCGGCCTTCTTGAGCGTGGCGCGGTTGGCGTCGAGGTCGATCGCGTTGAGCGAGCGCGCGACACCGAGGCGCAGCGCACCGGCCTGGCCGGTGATGCCGCCGCCGTGGATGCGGGCGATCACGTCGAAGCGGCCCTCGAGGCCGAGAGCCGTGAACGGCTCGTTGACGACCTGCTGGTGCAGCTTGTTGGGGAAGTAGGACTCGAGCGTGCGGCCGTTGATGGTCCAGACGCCGGTGCCCGGAACGATCCGGACGCGGGCGACGGCCTCCTTGCGACGGCCGGTGGCCGCGCCGGGGGCGATCGTCGCCGGACGGGCGTCGACGGCAGCGGACGACGGGGAGGTCTCGCTGGTGTAGGCGAGGCCCTGCTCGTCGGTCTCGAAGGTCTCCTCGACCTCGGTGCTCTCGGTGGTGTCGGCGGTGGTGTCAGCCACGGTGTTCCTCAGATCCTTCGCGTCGGTCGAGTCAGTCACTGGGAGATCTTCTTGATCTCGTAGGGGACGGCCTGCTGGGCCTCGTGGGGGTGGGCGGGGCCGGCGTAGACCTTCAGCTTCTTCAGCATCTGACGGCCGAGCTTGTTCTTCGGGAGCATGCCCCACACGGCGTTCTCGATCGCCTTGCGGGCGTCCTTCTCGAGGACCTCACCGATCGGGGTCGCGGTCAGACCGCCCGGGTAGCCCGAGTGGCGGTAGACCATCTTGTTCTCGCGCTTGTTGCCGCTGAGCGACACCTTGCCGGCGTTGACGATGATGACGTAGTCACCGGTGTCGGCGTTGGGCGCGAAGATCGGCTTGTGCTTGCCGCGCAGGAGGTTGGCGGTGGTGGCGGCGAGGCGACCGAGGACGACGTCGGTCGCGTCGATCACGAGCCACTGGCGCTCGACGTCGCCGGGCTTCGGAGCATAGGTGCGCATGGCTGCGTCACTCTCTTCTCGTTCGTGGTGAGCACGGCCGAAGGCTCCGGCCGAGGCGTCCTCTGACGAACACTGGCCCCGTCGACAGGCGGGCTGTCGAGGTGGGCTCTGCCCCCGCACGCGGGAGCGGCAGAAGACGCAATCGAGAAGACTACGGGCGAGGCGCCGGATCCGCCAAATGCCTGTGACAGTATGACCTGCGTCACATCCGGGGAGGGGGTGCACACGGTGGATTCAGCGTTGACGTCGGTCGGCCTGCCGATCGCGCTCGCCATCATCATGTTCGGCCTCGGCCTGTCGCTGACCGTCGACGACTTCCGGCGGATCGGCCGCGACCCCAAGCCGGTCGTGATCGCCCTCGGAGCCCAGCTGGTGATCCTGCCGGCCATCTGCTTCGGCCTGGTGACCGCGTTCGGGCTCGACCCGCTGCTGGCGGTCGGGATGATGCTGCTCGCCGCGTCTCCGGGCGGCACCACGGCCAACCTGTTCAGCCACCTCTTCCGGGGCGACGTCGCCCTCAACGTGACGCTCACTGCCGTCAACTCGGTGATCGCCGTCGCCACCCTGCCGCTGGTCGTCAACCTGTCCGTCGCGTACTTCGACCCCCAGGGCGCCGGCGACGTCGGGCTGCAGCTCGGCAAGACGCTGCAGGTGTTCGCGATCGTGCTCGTCCCGGTCGCGATCGGGATGGTCGTCCGCCGGTCGCGACCGGGCTTCGCCGACCGCGCCGACAAGCCGATCCGGATCGCCTCCGCGGTGGTGCTCGCCCTGGTCATCGGCGGGGCGCTGCTGGCCGAGCGCGAGAACCTCGCCGACTACCTCGCCGACATCGGCGTCGTCGCCACCGTGTTCTGTGCGACCAGCCTGGCCCTCGGCTACCTGCTCCCCCGGCTGGCCGGCGTCGACGAGCGGCAGTCGCTGTCGTCCGCCTTCGAGGTCGGCATCCACAACAGCACGCTCGCCATCGCGGTCGCGATCAGCGTGCTCGACAGCGAGGCGCTCGCCGTACCGGCCGCCGTCTACGGCATCTTGATGTTCCCGTTGGCGGTCGCTGCGGGCTTTACCATCCGCCGGCTGCCTCACGGTGCGGGACGGCGGGTACCGGCCGATTCGTGACTCGACTACGGTCTAGACCGTGACTGACTCTCTCACCGTACGCGACAACCGCACCGGGGCGGAGTACGAGCTCCCCATCACCGACGGCACGATCAGGGCGGCTGACCTCGGCCAGATCAAGACCGCCGACGACCAGCCGGGCCTGGCGACGTACGACCCCGGGTTCGTCAACACCGCCTCGTGCCGCAGCTCCGTGACCTACATCGACGGCGAGGCCGGGATCCTCGAGTACCGCGGCTACCCCATCGAGCAGCTGGCGGAGAAGTCCAGCTTCCTCGAGGTGGCCTACCTCCTCATCCACGGAGAGCTCCCGACCAAGGAGCAGTACGACGACTGGGTCCACCACATCACGTACCACACGTTCGTCCACGAGAACGTGAAGGCCTTCATGCAGGGCTTCCGCTACGACGCGCACCCGATGGGGATGCTGATGGCGTCGGTCGGGGCGCTCTCGACGTTCTACCCCGAGGCCTCGAACATCGCCGACCCGGACAACCGGCACATCCAGATGGTCCGGATGATCGCCAAGATGCCGACCCTCGGCGCCTGGGCGTTCCGCCACGCGCAGGGCAAGCCGTACATCTACCCCGACAACGACCTCAGCTACTCCGAGAACTTCCTCTCCATGCTCTTCAAGATGAGCGAGACGAAGTACGAGGCCGACCCGCGGATCGCGAAGGCGCTCGACACCCTCTTCATCCTGCACGCCGACCACGAGCAGAACTGCTCGACCAACGCGGTCCGCTCGGTCGGCTCGTCGCAGGTCGACCCCTACTCCGCGGTCGCGGCCGGCATCGGCGCGCTGTTCGGCCCGCTGCACGGCGGCGCCAACGAGGCCGTCCTGAAGATGCTGCGCCGGATCGGCAACAAGTCCGAGATCCCGGCCTTCATCGAGGGCGTCAAGGCCGGCAACGAGCGGCTGATGGGCTTCGGCCACCGGGTCTACAAGAACTACGACCCGCGCGCCACGATCATCAAGAAGGCCTGCGACGACGTCTTCGAGGTGACCGGCGTCAACCCGCTCCTCGAGGTCGCCATGGAGCTGGAGAAGATCGCGCTCGAGGACGAGTACTTCGTCAAGCGCAAGCTCTACCCCAACGTCGACTTCTACTCCGGCCTGATCTACGAGGCGCTGGAGTTCCCGCCCGAGATGTTCACCGTGCTCTTCGCGATCGGCCGCACCCCCGGCTGGCTCGCGCAGTGGCTCGAGCTCGTGCAGGACAAGGAGCAGAAGATCGCCCGGCCGAAGCAGATCTACACCGGCGCCCGCAAGCTCGACTTCGTTCCTGCCGAGGAGCGCTGGGCCTGAGCGCTCACCGCGACGACGCTGCCGGTGTGGTCTGGGACCTCGGCAACGTCCTCATCGACTGGGACCCGCGCGCCGCGGTGGCTGCGGGTCTCGGCGACGCCGAGGCGCGCCGCTTCTTCGACGGGTTCGACTTCGGCGCGTGGAACCACGCGTGTGACGCCGGCCGGCCCTGGTCGGAGGCGCTCGCGCTGCTCGACCGGGACCACCCGGAGTGGGCCGCGCACGGCCGGGCCTACTTCGACAACTTCGGCGCCTCGATGGTCGGCGAGCACCCCGGCACCGTCGCGCTGGTGCGCGAGCTGCACGCGGCCGGCGTACCGCAGGTCGGGCTGACCAACTTCTCCGCCGAGCTGTATCCGCACGCGCCGGCGCGCTTCGACTTCCTCGCTCTGCTCGAGGACGTCGTCGTCTCGGGCGTGGAGGGCGTCGCGAAGCCCGACCCTGCGATCTACCGGATGGCCGCGGAGCGGTGCGGCCTGCCGCTCGCGGCGCTGGTGTTCGTCGACGACAAGGCCGGCAACGTCACCGCGGCGGAGGCGCTCGGCATGCGCGGGCTGGTCTTCACCGACGCCGACCGGCTCCGGCTCGACCTCCGGGCGCTCGGCCTCCCGGTCTGAGGTTATGGCCCACGACGCGGCGCGTTCGTTGTGCGGCTTTGTGGGGTAGGCCACAATCCCCCGATGAGCACCCCCACGAGCACCGTCGCCGATGCCGCTGCCCGCAAGTCCTGGCCCCCCGCCGTACCGCCCGAGCCGACGTACGTCGACGACCGGCTGAACTACTGGGCGGAGGCCACGCCGGACGGCGAGGCGATGAGCTACCTCGGGCGCACGTGGACCTGGGCCCAGCTCCACGACCGGGTGCACCGGGCCGCGGGCGCGCTCCGCGAGCTCGGCGTCGCCCGCGGTGACGTGGTCGGCTTCCTCGACAAGAACCACCCCGCCTGCGTCGAGATCAGCATGGCCGCCGGGTCGATCGGCGCGGCCAACGCGATCGTCAACTGGCGGATGGCCGGCGACGAGATCGACTACGTCGTCAACGACTCGGGCGCGAAGGTGCTGTTCGTCGGCACCGAGCTGATGCCGGCGGTCGAGGCGATCCGCGACCGGCTGCCGAACGTCGAGCGGATCATCGCGGTCACCCCCGACGGCGCCGACGGCGACGAGTACGAAGCGTTCCTGGCCGGGGCGACGCCCTGCGACGACGGGCCGGACGTGGTCGAGGACGACGTCTGCCTGATCCTGTACTCCTCGGGCACGACCGGGCGTCCCAAGGGCGTGATGCTCACGCACCGCAACATGGTCCGCCACACGATCAACGCCCACGACGGCTGGGAGTTCGGCCCCGGCGACAAGTCGATGGTCGCGATGCCGCTGTTCCACGTGGGCGGCTCGTCGTACGTCCTGTTCGGCATCCACGACGGCGTCCCCAGCGTGATGACCCGCGAGCCGGACGCCGGGTCGCTGGCCGGCGCGATCCTCGCCGGCGCCAACTGCACGTTCCTGGTGCCGGCCGTGCTGGCGCAGGTGCTGCAGGCGGGGCCGGACGCGATCAAGCTCTTCAGCGCGCTGAAGACCTACACGTACGGCGCCTCGCCGATGCCGCCGCCGCTGCTGCGGGCCGCGATGGAGGCGTGGCCCGGGACCGACTTCATCCAGGTCTACGGCCTGACCGAGGTGTCGGGCGTCGCGACCCACCTGCTGGCCGACGACCACCGCAACGCAGCCGCCGAGGGGCACCCCGAGCGGCTGCTGTCGGCGGGTCGCGCGATCCCGGAGTGCGAGCTGCGGATCGTCGGCCCGGGCAGCCTCGACGAGCTCCCCACCGGCGAGGCGGGCGAGGTCTGGATGCGCACGCCGCAGCTCATGCGCGGCTACCTCAACAAGCCCGACGCCACGGCCGAGGTGATCACCGAGGACGGGTGGTTCCGCACCGGCGACATCGGCCACCTCGACGCCGACGGCTTCCTCTATGTCTCCGACCGGCTGAAGGACATGATCATCAGCGGCGGCGAGAACATCTACTCCCCCGAGGTCGAGCGGGTGCTGTCGGAGCACCCGGCCGTGCTGGAGGTCGCGATCGTCGGCGTCCCCGACGAGAAGTGGGGCGAGTCCGTCAAGGCGTTCATCGCGCTCAAGGAAGGCGCGACCGCGACGGCCGACGAGATCATCGCCTACTCCCGCGAGCACCTCGCCCACTACAAGTGCCCCAAGAGCGTCGAGGTCGTGCCGGCACTCCCCCGCAACCCCACCGGCAAGGTGCTCAAGCGCGAGCTGCGGGCGCCGTACTGGCAGGGGCGCGAGCGCCAGGTCTGACCCCACCGCTGGTCGAGGAGGTCGCCCAGCGACCGTCACGAGACCCCACCACCACCGACCCCCACCGCTGGTCGAGGAGGTCGCCCAGCGACCGTCACGAGACCCCACCACCACCGACCCCCACCGCTGGTCGAGGAGGTCGCCCAGCGACCGTCACGAGCCCCCGCCACCACCGACCCCCACCGCTGGTCGAGGAGGTCGCGCAGCGACCGTCACGAGACCCCGCCACCTCTGAGGAAATCTGAACCGTCGTCTCAGTCGGTTCACAGGCTGGCTGCGCAGGCTGTGCGCATGACGATCTCCGCACCGCCGTCGTACCAACAGCTGCCGCCCCACGCCACGCCACGGCCGCCGCCCCCGGGAGCCCCGCGCCCGCGTCGCGGTGGGTTCGCGGTCGCGGTGCTGGCTGGTGCGCTGGTTGTCGGCGGCGGAGCGGGACTGGGCGGCGCGGCGTTGTGGTCCGCGCTGGACGACGACGGCGCCGGCGACGGCAGTGGTACGACGTCCGCGCCGCTCCAGGTCGCCGATACCGGGACCGACGACGGGGCGGCTCCCGACGGCACTGTCGAGGAGGTCGCGGCGTCGGTGCTGCCGTCGGTCGTGTCGCTCGACGTGACCGCCGGCGGCTCGGGCGGAAGCGGTTCCGGCGTCGTACTCACCGAGGACGGGCTGATCCTCACCAACGACCACGTCGTCAGCCTCGGCGGGGCGGCGGACCCCGAGAGCGCCGAGGTGACCGTGTCGCTGCCCGACGGCTCGACCACGCCGGGCGAGGTGGTCGGCACCGACCCGCTCACCGACACCGCGCTGGTGCAGGCGCAGGACGTCTCGGGGCTGACGCCGGTCACGATCGGCCGGTCCGACGATCTGGACGTAGGCGAGCAGGTGGTCGCGATCGGCTCGCCGTACGGTCTCGACGCGACGGTCACCAGCGGCATCGTGAGCGCGTTGGACCGGCCGGTCGAGGTCGCGCGCGACGAGAACGGCAACACGACCGCCTACCCCGCCATCCAGACCGACGCCGCGATCAACCACGGCAACTCCGGCGGCCCGCTCGTGAACATGGACGGGGAGCTGGTCGGCATCAACGCGTCGATCCGCACCGCCGACGGCAGCGACGCCAACGCCGGCTCGATCGGCATCGGCTTCTCGATCCCGATCGACGAGGTGGTGCCGATCATCGAGCAGCTCCGCGCCGGCGAGACGCCGACCCACGCCCGGCTGGGCATCCAGGTCGGGGACGCGGACGGCGGTGCCGCGGTTCGCGAGATCGAGGAGGGGTCGGCCGCGGCCGAGGCCGGGCTGCGGGCCGGTGACGTGATCACCCGCGTCGACGACCACCCTATCGACAGCTCCGGCACCTTGGTCGCGACCATCCGGTCCTACCGCCCCGACGACCAGGTGACGATCACCTACCTGCGCGACGGCGAGCAGCAGACGACCAAGCTGCGGCTCGGCTCCGACGCCACCTGACCCGGGCCCGTCAGAGCTTCTTCTGGAGCTGACCGCCGCGAGCGGTAGCGCGGAAGCCCATCTGCTCGTTGATGTCGATCATGTGGGCGTTCACCTCGGCGTTCCAGGTGACGACCCGGCGCCGGTCCTCGGGGTGGGCGGTCTGGAAGGCCAGCAGGTTGGCCACCTTCACCGCGACGCCGAGCCGGTGGCCGCGGTGGGCGGGGTCGACCAGGGTGCCCCACTGGTAGATCCAGCGCGGGTCGGTGCCGGGCACCATCAGGTCGGTGTAGGCGACCACGCGTCCCTCGCTGTCGAGGGCGACGGTGTGCCACGGCACCCGCTGCTGCTCGGCCAGCACGTCCTCGGCGCTGCGGTGCGCCTCGACGTCGACGACCCCGCCCTCACGCTCGAGATCACCGGTCGGCGCCTCGGTCGCCAGCCGGGTCGACAGCTCGAGATAGCTGCCCAGGATGTCGTCGGGGATCGGCCCCGACCAGGTGCGCAGCTCGTAGTCGGCGTGATGGGGCGCCGCCTGTGCTGCGAGCTGTTCCAGCACTGCCCGGTCGGCGGGGAGCCGGAGCTCCCGCTGCACGTCGCCGAGACCGAACGCGTAGCCGTGCGCGCGGCCGAACTCCACGCCCGGCGCCCCCGCGCCGTCCGGTGCGCCGTCGTAGGGCCAGTCGGTGATCGCGTCCAGCCGCGTCCTCCCGAGCTCGGCGCTGACCTGCTCGAGGTGGGCGAGCATCTCCGACCCGAGGCCGCGACGGCGGCGCGCAGGCACCACGGCGACGTAGAGATCGGCCGCGTCCAGGTTGTCGAGCATCCGGACCGTGATCCACCCCGTCGCCACCAGCTCGCCGTCGATCGTGCCGTGGAACAGGCGCTCCTGCCGGTTCTTGGAAGGCTGCTGCAGCGCCGCGATCATCTCGGGCGCGGTCCACATCGCGCCCGCCTCGCCGATCTCGTGGCGCACCACGTCGGTGTTGAGTCGCACCCACGCCTCGATCGAGTCCTCGTCGAACGGGTCGACGGGGGTGATCGCGAGCCGCACTACGAGATCTTCTTCTGGAGCTCGCCGGCGCGGGCCGTCGGCCGGAAGCCCATCCGCTCGTTGATCGCGATCATGTGGTCGTTGACCTCGGCGTTCCAGGTGACCAGCCGGCGGCCGTCGTACTGGCCGGTGGCCTGGAGGGCGCGCAGGTTGGCGACCTTGACCGCGAGCCCGAGGCGGTGGCCGCGGTGCTCGCGGCTGGCGAGGGTGCCCCACTGGTAGACGTGCGTGGTGTCGTGCGACGGCGCCATCAGGTCGGTGTACGCCGCCACCGCGCCGTCGGGCGCGAGCGCGACCGTCGTGAAGATGGTGCGCGCCTGCTTGGCGAAGACCTCCTCGTGGATGCGGTGCGCCTCGACGTCGACCGCCTCGTCCTCGTAGTCGAGGTCACCGGTCGGCGCCTCGGTGATCAGCTTCGAGGAGAGCTCGAGGTAGCGCAGGAGCAGGTCGTCGTCGGGGAACGGTCCGGTCCAGGTGCGCAGCTCGTAGCCGGACGCGCGCTCGGCGGCCTCCGCCTCCAGCTCCGCGAGGACCGCGTCGTCGACCGGGAGCGTCACCTCCCGCTGGACGTCACCGAGACCGAAGACGTAGCCGTGCACCTTGCCGAACTCGACGCCGGAGGTGCCGGCGCCGTCGGCCGGGCCGTCGTACTTCCACGCGGTCATCGCGTCCAACCGGGTGCGGCCGTGCTCCTTCGCGATGCCCTCGCAGAACTCGAGCAGCGCCGAGCCGTAGCCGCGGCGCCGGTGCTCGGGCAGCACGCTGACCTCGACGTCGGCGGCGGACAGGTTGTCGAGCTGCGGGAGCCGCACCTGGCCGGCCGCGACGACCACGCCGTCGACCGACCCGTTGACGTGGACCTCCTTCAGGCTCTTGCGCGGGTTGCGCGCGACGACCTGGATCTCCGGGAAGGTCCAGAAGGTGGTGGCGTCCCCCCGCTCGAACTCGTCGGCGACGTTGACGACGTGCAACCACGCCGCCAACGCGTCGTCGTCGTACGGGTCGACCACCTCGATCTGCAGGCTCATCGGACTCGTGCCACCCTTCCCTCGTCCCAGACGGGATCATCGGACTCGTAGACGCCGCCATCGGCGCCGAACACCAGGAACCTGTCGAAGCCCCGAGCAAACCATCGATCGTGGGTCACGGCGAGGACCGTGCCGGAGAACGCAGCGAGTCCGTCCTCGAGCGCCTCGGCGGACGCCACGTCGAGGTTGTCGGTGGGCTCGTCGAGCAGCAGCAAGGTGGCGCCCGACAGCTCCAGCATCAGGATCTGGAACCGCGCCTGCTGGCCGCCGCTGAGCGACTCGAACCGCTGCTCGGCAGCGATGCTCAGCTCGTAGCGGTCGAGCACCCGGCTCGCCTGCTCGCGGCCCATGCCCTGCCGGCCGTTCGGAGTGCCGTCGCCCCGATGGAGGATCTCCAGCAGGGTGCGGCCGGTCAGCTCGGGATGCTCGTGGGTCTGCACGAACCACCCCGGACGGACCCGGGCGCCGAGCTTGGCCAGCCCCGCGTGCAGCACGGGCTGTACGACGACGTCCCCGACGGGTCGGTGCTCGACGTCGGGGTCGCTCCCGCCGGCGGCCAGCAGCCGCAGGAAGTGGGACTTGCCCGATCCGTTGGAGCCGAGGACGGCCACCCGCTCGCCGTACCAGACCTCGAGGTCGAACGGCTTCATCAGACCGGTCAGCTCCAGCGACTCGCAGACGACGGCTCGCTTGCCGGTGCGACCCCCGGACAGCCGCATGGTGACCTGCTGCTCGCGCGGCTGCTCGGTCGGCGGCCCGGCCTCCTCGAACTTGCGCAGCCGGGTCTGCGCGGCCTGGTAGCGGCTCGCCATGTCGGAGTTGTAGGCCGCCTTCTGCTTGTACATCAGCATCTGCGCGCGCAGCTTGGCGTGCTCCTCGTCCCAGCGCTTGCGCAGCTCCTCGAAGCGGAGGAACCGGTCGCGGCGGGCTTCGTGGTACGACGCGAAGCCGCCCGGGTGCGTCCACACCTGGTTGCCACCCCCGCCCGCGCCGAGCTCGACGGTGACGACCCGGGTGGCCGTGTTGGCGAGCAGCTCGCGGTCGTGGCTGATGAAGAGGATCGTCTTCGGCGACTCGGCGATCCGCTGCTCCAGCCAGATCTTGCCGGGGACGTCGAGGAAGTTGTCGGGCTCGTCGAGGAGCAGCACCTCGTCGGGGCCGGCGAGGAGGTACTCCAGGACGATCCGCTTCTGCTCGCCTCCGGAGAGGGTGCGCAGCTCGCGGTACTTGGCCCGGTCGTAGGGCACGCCCAGTGCCTTGACGGTGCAGACGTCCCAGGTGACCTCGAGGTCGTAGCCGCCGGCGTCGGCGTACTCGGCCAGCGCGGCGGCGTAGGCCAGCTGCGCGCCCTCGCTCTCGTCGTCCATGAGCCTCAGCTCGGTCTTCTCGACCTGACGCGCAGCTGCCTGGATCCGCGGCGGGGCGAGCGACAGCAGCAGGTCGGCCACCGTCGGGCCGTCCCCGAGCCCCCGGTCGACCATCTGCCGCATGATCCCGAGCCCACCGGATCTGACGACGGTGCCGTCGTGCGGCACCAGCTCACCGGTGATGATCCGCAGCAGCGTGGTCTTCCCGGCCCCGTTGGCCCCGACCAGCGCGACCTTCGCCCCGTCCCCGACCCGGAACGAGACGTCATCGAGCAGCACCCGACCATCGGGAAGCTCGTACCGGACGCCGGTGACCTCTACGTGACCCACAAGGTGCGATTGTCCGGCAGGGCGCTGCCATCCGCGATGGGTTTTCGGCAGTGCTCAGGTTCGCGGTCGTGCCGGCGCCGCTGCGCCAGCCGCCGCCGCTGGTCGAGGTGCGAGGCGCGCCAGCCGCCGCCGCTGGTCGAGGCGCGAGGCGCGCCAGCCACCGCCGCTGGTTGAGGTGCGAGGCGCTGGTTGAGGCGCGAGGCGCGCCAGCCACCGCCGCTGGTTGAGGTGCGAGGCGCGCCAGCGCCGAGCCTCGAAACCAAGGCGACGAACCAGCTGTCGTCCACAGCCGAAAGACCGAGACTCACCCGTCCACAGGCGGGCTCTGAGCGTGTCGAAGTGTCGGTGGTCCCATCTTGAATAGGCGACATGGATCTCGGGACCGCGCCCCTCTTCGACCTCACCGCCCCGGTGGCGGACGAGGCCGTCGACGCTGCCGAGTTGTCCCGGTCGCAGCAGCTGCTGGCCGAGATCGGTGACCGGCGGGCGATCATCGTCGAGCAGGAGATCGCGACCGTGAGAGCGATCGCGGAGTGGGCCGCCGAGCACGTGGTCACCGACCAGAGCAATGCGTCGACCCTCACCGAGCGGGGCCTGGACACCGGGCTCCCGGTCGCCGGACCCGGCGCCCCCCTGATCTCCGACTTCGCGGTCATGGAGCTCTCCGCCCTGCTCGGCCGGACCCTGGACTCCGGACGCTCCTACGTCGGCCAGGTCGTCGAGCTCGCCCACCGCCTCCCCAAGACCTGGATCCGGGTCCTCGACGGGCAGGTGCCGGTGTGGAAGGCCCTGCGCATCGCCGACACCACCCGGATACTCCCCGAAGATGCCGCGAGGTTCGTCGACGCTCACCTCGCCCCCTTCGCCCACGGCTGCACCTGGGCCCAGATCGACCGGCTCGTCGAGGAAGCACTCGTCCGGTTCGACCCCGCCTCCGCAGAGGAGAAGCGGCGCGAAGCCCAGGACCACCGCCACTTCGACATCGGGCTCGACCAGGCCGGGTTCGACGGCACCGCCCACATCTCCGGCACCCTCGACATCGTCGACGCCCTCGACCTCGAACAAGCAATCGCCCGGCGCGCCACGGTCCTCGGTCAGCTCGGCTGCGACGAGTCCCTCGACGTCCGACGGTCCATCGCCGCCGGCGAGCTCGCCCGCGAGGACCTCTCCCTGGACCTCGAGGTCGTCGATCCGGAGACCGGGGAGATCACCCGCACCGTCCCGGGCCGGAAGGCCGAGCTGATCCTCCACCTCAACGCCGCACACAGCGCAGCCACCGCCGACAGCGCGGTAGCGCGATGCGCCAACACCCGCACCCCGCTCGCTCCGGAGCAGATCAAGACCTGGCTCGGCACCCCCGGCACCAGCGTGATCGTCCGCCCGGTGATCGACCTCAACGGCCACCAGCCGGTCGACTCCTACGAGATCCCCGACCGGATCCGCAGGCAGGTGACCCTGCGCGACCACCACTGCGTCTTCCCCCACTGCACCCGACCAGCCGAGTCCTGCGACCTCGACCACATCGTCCCCCACGACGAGGACGGACCGACCTGTCAATGCAACCTGGCGCCGACATGCCGAGGCCACCATCGGATGAAGACCGCCGGCCGCGCCCACTACCGGATACTCACCCCCGGCACCTACCTCTGGACCCTGCCCTCCGGCACCTACCTGGTCGACCCGACCGGCACCCACAACCTCACCACCCGAGGGTCAGACCCGCCCGACCAGTAGCTCTCCCGCTCCGCACCCCGCCTCCGGCGGGGCCATCGGCATGCCACCTGCCGTCGCCTGGCCCTACGGCCGGTAGAGCTCGGAGAGCTGCACGACGACGCCGTCGTCGCGCCAGACCGCAACGGGGATGCGTGAGTCGCGGCGCGTGAGCGCGGCTCCGAAGTCGGCACAGTCCACCACGTGGTCTTCGAGCGGCCCCCGGTGGCCGGCCCGGATCGCGATCGCGCCCGTGCAGACCTGTGCGCTCAACGGGTCGAACGCGGCAGGTGCACCGGCCGGAACGTCCAGGTAGTCGTTGGAGAACGGGTACTCCAGGCCGTTCTCCTGGGCATAGGCCTCGCCCTCGGCATCGTTGTGGAGGGTTCGGAACGGCTGGAGCACGAGCTGTCCGCCGCTGCCCCGCGAGAGCCAACCGAGGTCGGGGGCCGGGTCCGGACACCCGGCGCGCGGCTTCGGCGCGCCGAAGCCGGGGTCGCACGGGAACGCCGGCTCCGCGCCGGACAGACCGTCGCCGAAGTCATCCCGGACGCACCCGATCGCCGAGCTGGCGGCCGTCGCCTCGACCGTCGCCATCACCAGGTCACCGAGAGCCTGGGTAGGAGCGGACACCGAGACCCATCGCCCGGAGACGTAGGAGAGCCCGACGCCGACCTCGTCCACGTCGGCCTTGGGTTCCAGCTCGGGCGGGTCGTCCCGCTCGCCAGGCGCCACGCAGACGGCGTACAGCTCCAGGTCCGCTTCAGCACCCAGGCCCCAGAACTCAGGGACGTCGACCCGGATCCCCAGGTCCTCGACGGTCCGCCACTCGGAGCCGTCGACCTCCGGCTGCCCGGCGACGCGAGCGGAGGCGAGGATCCGGCGGGTGAGCTCGCGGTCCCCCGTCGACGAGGTCACCGCCAGGTCGCCCGCGTAGACGTAGCCGGACCAGCCATGGTCGTCCGCGTCCTCGTTCGCGGAGATCACGCCGGGACCCGCGAACGGGTCGAAGGTCGCGCTGCCGTAGAAGGCGAGGTAGGTCCGGAAGTCGCAGGCGTCCACCTCGGTCGGTCCGAACACCTCGCTCTCGAAGCCGTCGAAGTCGCAGCTGAACCTGCCCCAGTCACCAGGGATCGCGACCCGGACGTCGCCGTCCTCGACCGTCTGCCATTCACCGGTCGGAGCGGTCGACGTCCCGTCGTTGCCGACCAGCTCGTCACGGGCCCCGTCCCCGCCGCCGCCGGCGAGTACGACTACCGGCGCGGTGATCGCCAGCACGACCGCAACGGCACCCACGGCGAGCTGCCGTCGACGGCGTACGCCGTGGCGGCGGCGCGCCGCCTCCGCGAGCCCGCCCCCCTGCGGTGCGTCGTCGGCCTGGCCGGCGATCACGGCGGACAGCCGCTCCTCGAAGTCACTCATCGCGCTCACCCATCTCTTGCCGCAATACGGCGATCCCGCGCGACACCCGGGAGCGGACGGTGCCCTCACGGACCCCGGTCAGCGCGGCGATCTCGTCGTACTCGAGCTGTTCGTAGTAGCGGAGGACCACTGCCGTTCGCTGGTCGGCAGGAAGCGCCTGGCAGGCGGCCCACAGCCGGCGGCGCTCGTCTGAGTGCAGCCCCTCACCGGGCCCGGTCACCACCTCGTCGGTGCGGACGTCGGCGGCGGGCGACTCGCGCCGGCGGAACTTGCGCCACCACGAGGTGTGCGCGTTGACGACCATCCGCCGGACGTAGGCGTCCGGGTCGTCGAGGCGGGAGATCTGGTCCCACCTCGGGAGCGCCCGGGACAAGGCGTCCTGCACGACGTCCTCGGCGTCCGCCGCGTTGCCGGTCAGCACGTAGGCGAGCCGCAGCAACGCCGATCCACGCGCCGCGACCCAGTCGTCGAACGCGGCCGGGACCGGTCGCGCACCGACGTCGTCCATCGTTGCCTCCATGCCCCACCAACGCTCGTCGGCAGGATCCTGTTGCGAGCAGCCTGTTGGAGGGACCCGTCAGCCCGCGACGAACCGGCCGTCGACCACGGCCGAGACCTCGATGTCGTCGGGGGTCAGCGCGAGCTCGCCGCCGCCACCGTCCGCGGCCGCGCCACCCCGCATGAACGCGGTCTCGGCGACGGCCGAGGTCGGGTGGAGGCCGTCGCCGAGCATGCCGGCGTCTGCCAGCGCGACCGGGCGGACGGGACCGAGCTCGAGGGCGTCGGCGTACTCCTGCGCGCGGGCGGCCGCGTCCTGCACGGCCCGGGCCCGTACGTCGCGCGCGAGCTGCCGCTTGACCTTCTCGGTGAGCGCCCAGGTGACGCCGTCGAGGCTGAACCCGGCCGTGTGCTCGACGTGACCGCCGACCCAGCGGGCAAGCGCGCCGAAGTCGCGGAACTTCACCTCGATGCCGACGCTCGCGTGGTGGACGAGCGGCAGCTGCTTGCCGTCCTTGTTCCACGGCCGGTTGGCCCAGGTCCGCACGTGCTTGGTGGACCACCACGTGACCGGGCCGCGGTCGGGGTCGTGGAGCGGGACGACCGATGCCGACACCGCCTCCAGGTCGCGGACCACCCGGTCGTAGACCGGCTGCATCTGCGGCCCCTCGAAGCCGAGCGTGGCGCGGACCGTCGCCCGCTCCGGCGGCTGGAACGCGGAGTAGGACCCGCGCACGGTGATCTCGGTCGTCATGCAGCGAAGGTAGCCGGTCCGGACGGCGTGGCCGGGGTGGCAGGATCCGCGCATGGACTGGATCCCGCTGCTCGACGGCGCGACGAGCCGGTTCGCCGCTGCCGCCGCGGCCGGCGACCTCGAGGCGCCGGTTCCGACCTGTCCCGGCTGGACCCTCGCCGACCTGGTCGGCCACCTCGGGTGGGTGCACCGCTGGGCCGCGCACGCGATCACCGACGGGACTCCCGACGGCGACAGCCCGTACGCGGGCGACCCGCCCGACATGGTCGAGTGGTACCGCGAGTCGGCGCGGCACCTGGTCGACGCACTCGCTGCGCGCGAGCCGGATGCACCCGCCTGGACGTTCGGGCCGGACAAGATCGCCGGGTTCTGGCGACGCCGGCAGGTGCACGAGACCGTGGTCCACGAGTACGACGCGCTCGCCGCGATCGGGCGCACGGAGACCTGGTCGGTCGACCCGGCCCTCGCCTGGGACGGCGTCGACGAGGTCGCGCGCTTCTTCTACCCCCGGCAGGTGCGCCTCGAGCGGATCACGCCCCTCGCGGGCACGATCCGGCTCGTCCCGACCGACGTCGACGCCGCGCCGCTCGAGATCGGCGACGCCGACCCGGTGGCGGAGCTGACCGGGCCCGCGTCGTACCTCCTGCTGGCGCTGTGGAAGCGCGTGCCCGTCGAGGACCCGGTCTCGGCCGGCCTGCTGCGGACGGCGGTCACTCCGTAGCGACAGCCCGGGTCTCGAGGACCCGGAAGCCCTTCGCGCTCGCGAGCCGCTCGGTGGGATAGCCCTGCTCGCCGAGCCAGCGCTGGAGCGAGTCGGCCCCGAGGTTCTTGCCGACCACCATG
>NZ_JACEHF010000059.1 GCF_014180685.1 Nocardioides pelophilus
CGCCGGTCTCGACAAGCTGGCCGCGGCCGGCGTCGGGCCGCGGCTCGAGGACGGCGCCCGTGGCCGGTTCGTGGCCTCGGCGGTCAACGGACTGATCGGCGACGAGCTGATCCGGGAGCGCCCCCAGCTCGCGATCCCGATGGCGGTCCGGGTCGACAGCCGCGACGTACTCCCCGCCCCTGCGGACCTCGCCGCCGCCTTCCCCGCGGCGACCGGCCGGCTGGTGTTCATGCTCCACGGCCTCTGCGAGAACGAGTCCTACTGGAACTTCCACCGCGAGCGCACCGGCACGACGTACGGCGAGGCGCTGGCCGACCAGGGCTGGACGCCGGTCTACCTCCGCACCAACACCGGCCTCCCGATCCGCGAGAACGGCGTGGCGCTCGCGGCCCTGCTCAGCGCGCTGGTGGAGTCGTGGCCGGTCGAGGTCGAGCGGATCGCGCTGATCGGCCACTCGATGGGCGGCCTCATCATGAGAGCCGGGCTCAACGTGCTCGCGCTCGGCGGCCCGCCGTGGGCCGACCGGGTCACCGACGTCGTCACCCTCGGCTCGCCGCACCGTGGCGCCCCGATCGCATGGGGCATCGGCCACGGCAGCCACCTGCTGGGCCTGCTCCCGGAGACCTCGGCGTTCGGCCGGATCCTCGACAAGCGCTCGGAGGGGGTGCGCGACCTCGTCGACGGGTACGTCGACGACCTGCCGCCGCTGAAGGAGGCCCGCTACCGGCTCGTCGCGGCCACGATCACCCAGTCCGCACGGCACCCCGTCGGCTCCCTCGTCGGCGACTACCTCGTGCGGCCGCACTCGGCCGTCGGTCGCGACAAGCGGGGCTCGGAGCTCTTCCCCGACGCGGAGACCCTCCACGTCGGGCGCACCGACCACTTCGGCATCCTCAACCACCCCGAGGTGCTGTCCGCGCTGCGACGCTGGCTCGCCTGACCCTGTCGGTTCTGCCACCATCGGGACGTGACTGAAGCAACTGCCGACCGCGAGCTCCGCGCGGAAGCGACCGTCGAGGCGCCGCCCGAGCGGGTCTGGGAGCTCCTCACCGACTTCTCCCAGATGGCGCAGTGGAGCCCCGAGCTGGTGCGGATGCTGCCCCTCAAGCGCGGTGGGCTCCGCGTCGGCCAGTGGTACCTCGGCATCAACCGGCGCAAGGCCGTCATCTGGCCGACCCGGTCGGTCGTCGCTGCGGTGGAGACCGGCCGGCGTCTGGTGTGGGACACCCGGTCCAGCGGCGCGCAGTGGATCTGGGAGCTCGAGCCGGTCGCGGGCGGCACCCGCGTCGTCCACCGCCGCCCGGTGCCGACGGGCGTGACGCTGCTGAGCAGGATCTTCGCCCCGGCCGCCCTCGGTGGCAGCGTCGAGCACGCCGCCGAGCTCGAGCAGGGCATGGCGCGCACCGTCGCCGGGCTCAAGGCCGTCGCCGAGGCCTGAGCGCACCGAGCGGTCCGCCGCTGGTTGAGGTGCGAGCGCAGAGAGCGGTCCGCCGCTGGTTGAGGTGCGAGCGCACCGAGCGGTCCGCCGCTGGTGAGATGCGAGCGCAGCGAGCGGTCCGCCGCTGGTTGAGGTGCGAGCGCACCGAGCGGTCCGCCGCTGGTGAGGTGCGAGCGCAGCGAGCGGTCCGCCGCTGGTTGAGGTGCGAGCGCACCGAGCGGTCCGCCGCTGGTGAGGTGCGAGCGCAGCGAGCGGTCCGCCGCTGGTTGAGGTGCGAGCGCAGCGAGCCTCGAAACCAAGGCAAATCCGCTGTCGGCGAACAGGGGCCGAGATCCCGTGGCTCCGGGGCTCCGGGCGGCTAGTGTCGCCACGTGACTCAGATTCCCAGCGGCCCCGCGATGAACGGCGCGCCCGGACTCAACCTGCTCGACGACAACATCTACAGCCGGCTGCTCCGCGAGCGCATCGTGTTCCTCGGCTCCGAGGTCCGTGACCAGAACGCCAACGCGATCTGCGCGCAGCTCCTGCTCCTGTCGGCAGAGGACCCCGAGGCAGACATCTTCCTCCACATCAACAGCCCGGGTGGCTCGGTGGACGCGGGGATGGCGATCTACGACACGATGAACTACATCCCCAACGACGTCGCCACCGTCGGCATGGGCCTGGCCGCGTCGATGGGTCAGTTCCTGCTCTGCGCCGGCACCACGGGCAAGCGCTACGCGCTTCCCCACGCGCGGATCATGATGCACCAGCCGTCCTCCGGCATGGGCGGCTCGGCGTCGGACATCAAGATCCAGGCGCAGCAGTCCTTGCACATCAAGAAGGTCCTGCTCGAGCTGATCTCCCAGCACACCGGCCAGACCGTCGAGCAGGTGACCGCCGACGCCGACCGCGACCGCTGGTTCACCGCCGACGAGGCGCTGGAGTACGGCCTGGTCGACAAGGTCGTCAAGAGCGCGCGCGAGGCCGCCGACGAGGGTCGCCCGGCCCACACGAAGAAGGACTGACGCAGATGAACTACTACATCCCCCAGTGGGAAGAGCGGACGTCGTACGGCTTCCGTCGCATCGACCCCTACGCGAAGCTCTTCGAGGACCGCATCATCTACCTCGGGTCGCCGATCTCCGACGACGTCGCGAACGCGGTCATCGCCCAGCTGCTGTGCCTGCAGTCGATGAACCCCGACCAGGACATCAGCATCTACATCAACAGCCCCGGTGGCTCGTTCACCGCGCTGACCGCGATCTACGACACCATGCAGTTCATCAAGCCGGACGTGCAGACGGTGTGCATCGGTCAGGCCGCGTCCGCGGCCGCGATCCTGCTGGCCGCCGGCACCCACGGCAAGCGGCTGGCGCTCCCGAACAGCCGGATCCTGATCCACCAGCCCTACACCGAGGGCACGTTCGGCCAGACCTCCGACATCGAGATCCAGGCCAACGAGATCCTCCGGATGCGCGAGCTTCTCGAAAAAATGATCAGCGACCACTCCGGCAGGTCGATCGAAGATGTGAGCCGCGACATCGAGCGCGACAAGATCCTCACCGCTCAGCAGGCGATCGAGTACGGTCTCCTCGACTCGGTGCTCGCCTCGCTCAAGGGCACACCCGCGCTCGCCTGACCCAAGATGACCAGTCCGACACGACCCTCGTGTCCCCTCCCCGTGAGGGGGCGCCAGGGAGTACGGTCGGGGAGTCCGAATTACGTGAGGAGTACCGCCCGTGGCACGCATCGGTGACGGAGGTGACCTGCTCAAGTGCTCTTTCTGCGGAAAGAGCCAGAAGCAGGTGAAGAAGCTGATCGCGGGTCCGGGCGTCTACATCTGCGACGAGTGCATCGACCTCTGCAACGAGATCATCGAGGAAGAGCTCAGCGAGGGCACCGAGGTCGGTCTCGACGAGCTGCCCAAGCCGAAGGAGATCTTCGACTTCCTCAACTCCTACGTCATCGGGCAGGAGCAGGCGAAGAAGTCGCTCGCGGTCGCGGTCTACAACCACTACAAGCGGATCCAGGCAGGCGTGCAGCCCGGCATCGGCGCCGACGGCAAGGGCAAGCACAGCAAGGACGAGCTGGTCGAGGTCGCCAAGTCGAACATCCTGGTGATCGGCCCGACCGGCTGCGGCAAGACCTACCTCGCCCAGACGCTGGCGCGGATGCTCAACGTGCCGTTCGCGATCGCTGACGCCACCGCGCTGACCGAGGCGGGCTACGTCGGCGAGGACGTCGAGAACATCCTGCTGAAGCTGATCCAGGCTGCCGACTACGACGTCAAGAAGGCCGAGACCGGCATCATCTACATCGACGAGATCGACAAGGTGGCCCGCAAGGCGGAGAACCCGTCGATCACCCGCGACGTCTCGGGCGAGGGCGTGCAGCAGGCGCTGCTGAAGATCATCGAGGGCACCACCGCCTCGGTGCCGCCGCAGGGCGGGCGCAAGCACCCGCACCAGGAGTTCATCCAGATCGACACCACGAACATCCTCTTCGTGGTCGGCGGCGCCTTCGCCGGCCTCGAGCACATCATCGAGCAGCGGGTCGGCAAGAAGACCCTCGGCTTCACCGCCGAGGTCCGCGGCAAGGAGGAGCGCGACGCCGAGGACCTGCTGGCGCTGGTGCGTCCGGAGGACCTCACCAAGTTCGGGCTGATTCCCGAGTTCATCGGTCGGCTCCCGCTCATCGCGAGCGTGACCAAGCTCGACCGCGAGGCGCTGGTGCAGATCCTGACGGAGCCGCGCAACGCGCTGGTGAAGCAGTACCACAAGCTCTTCGAGCTCGACGGCGTCGAGCTCGAGTTCACCAAGGACGCCATCGAGGCCATCGCCGACAAGGCGATGGAGCGCGGCACCGGCGCCCGGGGTCTGCGCTCCATCATCGAGGAGGTCCTCCTCTACGTGATGTACGACGTCCCCTCCCGCGGCGACGTCGAGAAGGTGATCGTCACCCGCGAGGTCGTCGACGACGACGTCGCCCCCACCCTCGTCCTGCGAGAGACCAAGAAGAAGAAGTCGGCCTGATCCGCCGGCGGCCTCCTCGGCAGCCTCCTCGCGGGGCTACTCGGCAGGCTGCTCGGCGATCTCCGCGGTGACGGACAGCTCGTTGTGGCTGTCGTCGATGGTGAACACCAGCTCGCCGGTGATCTTGCCGGCGGCCCGCAGGTCGGCGGTCGCGGTCTCGGCGTGCCGGACCAGGTGCTCCGGTCCGCTGATCTCGACCCGGGCGAGCTCGGTGCGCATCGAGACCTTCGCCTGCGACTTCGCGCCGCGGATGCCGGCCAGGGCCGCCGCGACGGCGTCGACCGCTGAGCCGTCGGCCGCCCCGGCGGAGCCGAGCTCGTTGACCGTCGGCCAGGCGGCGCGGTGCACCGAACCGTCCTGCCACCACGACCAGACCTCTTCGGTCACGTAGGGCAGGAACGGCGCAAGCAGGCGCAGCTGGACGTGCAGGGCGAACGCCAGGGTCGCCCTGGCCGAGGCGGAGGCGTGGCCGTCGTCGGCGTACGCGCGCTCCTTGACCAGCTCCAGGTAGTCGTCGCAGAACTCCCAGAAGAACTTCTCGGTGACCTCGAGCGCGGTCGTGTAGTCGTAGGCGTCGAACGCCTCGGTGGCCTTCGTGATCACCGTCGCGAGCCGGCCGATCAGGGCGGTGTCGACCCGCTCGCCGACCTGGGCCGGGCTGAACTCGGTCGCACCGACGCTGCCGAGCACGAACTTCGACGCGTTGAGCACCTTCATGGCCAACCGGCGGCCGACCTTCATCTGGGTCTCGTCGAAGGGCGAGTCCAGTCCCGGGCGGGCGATCGCGGCGCGCCAGCGGACCGCGTCGGCGCCGTACTTGTCCAGGATCTCGTTGGGCACCACGACGTTGCCCTTGGACTTCGACATCTTCTTGCGGTCCGGGTCGACGATGAAGCCGGAGATCATCGCGTGCGACCAGGGCGCCGTGTCGTTCTCGAAGTGGGCGCGGACCACGCGGCTGAACAGCCAGGTCCGGATGATGTCGTGGGCGTGGGTGCAGAGGTCCATCGGGAAGACCCGCTGCCACAGGTCGTCGTCGTCGATCCAGCCGCCGGCGATGTGCGGCGTGAGGGACGACGTCGCCCAGGTGTCCATGATGTCGGGGTCGCCGATGAAGCCGCCGGGCTTGCCGCGCTGGTCGGCGGTGTAGCCGGCCGGGACGTCGGTCGACGGGTCGACGGGCAGCTCGGCCTCGGTCGGCAGGAGCAGGCGCGCGTAGTCGGGCTCACCCTCGCTGTCGAGCGGGTACCAGACGGGGAAGGGGATGCCGAAGAACCGCTGGCGGGAGATCAGCCAGTCGCCGTTCAGGCCGCCGACCCAGTTGTCGAAGCGGTGCCGCATGTGCGGCGGCAGCCACTCGACCTCGGCGCCGCGGGACAGCATCTGCTCGCGGAGCTTGACGTCGCGGCCGCCGTTGCGGATGTACCACTGGCGGGTGGAGACGATCTCGAGCGGCTTGTCGCCCTTCTCGTAGAAGTTCGCCATCCGCTGGGTCGGCGTGGGCTCGCCGTCGAGGTCGCCGCTCTCGCGCAGCTTGGCCACCATCGCCTCGCGAGCGGAGAAGACGGTCTTGCCGGCCAGGTCGGCGTAAGCCGCCGCGGCCTGCTCGGAGCCGAGCCACTCGGGGGTCTCGCGGTGCAGCCGGCCGTCGCGCCCGATGACGGTGCGCACCGGGAGCTGGAGCTCGCGCCACCACTGGACGTCGGTCAGGTCGCCGAACGTGCAGCACATCGCGATGCCCGCGCCCTTGTCCATCTCGGCGGCGGCGTTGGCGAGCACCGGGATCTCGACGCCGAAGACCGGCGAGGTGACGGTGGTGCCGAACAGCGGCTGGTAGCGCTCGTCGTCGGGGTGGGCGATCAGCGCGACGACGGACGGGATCAGCTCGGGACGCGTGGTCTCGATGTGGACGGGCGAGCCGTCAGGCTTGTGGAAGGCGACCCGGTGGTAGTGGCCGGCGTAGTCGCGCGCCTCCAGCTCGGCCTGCGCCACGGCGGTCTGGAACGTGACGTCCCAGAGCGTGGGCGCCTCCTGCAGGTAGGCCTCGCCGCGGGCCAGGTTGCGCAGGAACGCGCGCTGGCTCACGGCCTGCGCCCGGTTGCCGATCGTGGTGTAGGTGGTGTCCCAGTCGACAGACAGCCCGAGGGTGCGCCAGAGCGACTCGAAGACCAGCTCGTCCTGCTCGACGAGCTGCTCGCACAGCGCGACGAAGTTGGGCCGGCTGATCGGGATCTGGCGCTTGGGGTCGGGCTTCTCGGGGGGAGTGAAGTCGGGGTCGAACGGGAGCGACGGGTCGCAGCGGACACCGAAGTAGTTCTGCACCCGCCGCTCCGTGGGCAGGCCGTTGTCGTCCCAGCCCATCGGGTAGAACACCGACTTGCCGGTCATCCGCTGGTAGCGGGCGATCAGGTCGGTGTGGGTGTAGGAGAAGACGTGACCGACGTGCAGGCTGCCGCTGACGGTCGGCGGCGGCGTGTCGATGGAGTAGACGTTCGCGCGCTCCTGGCTGCGGTCGAACGCGTAGGTCGCGTCCGCCTTCCAGCGCTCGGACCACTTCTGCTCGAGGCCCTCGAGCGCAGGCCGGTCCGGTACGACGACGGCACCGGAGTCGGTGCTGGTCGGGTCGGGGGCCTGCTGGATCTCGGTCATAAGGGCAAATCCTAGGGTGGCTGCGCCGGATCGTTGAATTCGCTTCGTCCGCATGGATTGCGGCCCGCGGGTTACCTTCGACCAATGCTCGCGCCACGACTCCGTCTCCTCGTGACCGGACTCACGGCGGTCGCCGCGCTCGCGTTCCCGGCGCCCGGGGTGGCGCCGCCGTCCGCCGGCGCTGTCGCGACCGCTGTTGCAGGCCCCGCCTCGGTGACGCTCGAGGGCCGCGGCTACGGCCACGGCCGCGGGATGTCGCAGTACGGCGCGCAGGGCGCGGCCTCGGAGCACGGCCGGACCTATCGCGAGATCCTCGACTTCTACTACCCGGGGCTGACCCGCGGCTCAGCAGGCGGTCGGATCCGGGTGCTCCTCACCGGCGACACCACCGACGACGTCGTCGTCGGTGCTCGGCCGGGCCTGACCGTGAAGAGCCTGGGCTCCGGCAAGGTCTTCCCCCTCGACCAGGACGGCGCACGTCGCTGGCGGATCACGCCGGTCGACGGCGGCTCCCGCAGCCGGGTGTCCGTGCTCGTCGACCGGTGGCAGGTCGTCCGCGAGGTGTCCGGCGGCGCCCAGTTCGGGGCCGGCGGCCGGCCGATCACGCTGGTCACGCCCACGGGTGCGACCCGCTACCGAGGCGTGCTCCGCTCGGCTCCCGCGGGATCGGGTCGCGACACCGTCAACGTCCTTCCTCTCGACTCCTACCTCCGTGGTGTCGTGCCGCAGGAGGTGCCCGCGTTGTGGCATCCGGAGGCGGTCCGGGCGCAGGCCGTCGCTGCGCGCACCTACGCGGCGCACGAGCGCCGCACCACGGACCGCGGTCACTTCGACGTGTGGGACACCACCGCTTCCCAGGTGTACGGCGGCCGGTCGGCCGAGCACCCGGCGTCGAGCGCCGCCGTACGCGCCACGCGGCGCGAGGTGCTGCTCCACGAGGACGCGCCGGCCTTCACGCAGTTCTCCTCCAGCAACGGCGGGTGGACCGTGGCGGGCGACCTGCCCTACCTGGTCGCGCAGCAGGACCCCTGGGACCCGTGGCCGGGCAACCCGAACCGGCGCTGGACGACGACCATCCGTGCGACCGCGATCGAGCGCGCGTATCCAGCCATCGGGGACTTCCGAGGGCTCCGGGTGCTGCGACGCGACGGGAACGGCGCCTGGAACGGACGCGTGCTGCGCATCCGGATCGTCGGCAGCCGGGACAGCCGAGCCGTCGACGGCGCCACCTTCCGGGTGGTGTTCGGGCTCCGGTCGACCTGGTTCCGCCAGGTCTGAGTCGGTCTCAGGTGCTGGGCACGACGAGATCGGGCGGCACTCCCGCGGCCCCCGGTCGTTGACCCGGCATGCATCGCGCTCTCGCACTCGCTCTTCTCGCACCCGCACTGACCCTGGCCGCGGCCGGAGGGAGTGCGCCCGCCTGGGCCGGGTCGACCTGTCAGGGACAGACGGCGACGATCGTCGGCACCGACGGTGACGACGACCTTCGCGGCACGCTGCTCGCCGACGTGGTCGTGCTCGGCGCGGGCGATGACAAGTTCTCCGGCCGCGGCGGCAACGACGTCGTGTGCGGCGGCGACGGCCGGGACCGGGTCCTCGGTGGCGACGGTGCCGACCTGGTCGACGGCGGCGGCGGTGCCGACAGCATCCGCGGCCAGGGCGGCGACGACGAGCTGCGCGGCGGGGCGGGCGGCGACATCCTGCGCGGCGGCGCGGACGACGACCTGGTCCGCGGAGGGGGCGGTGACGACCTGGTCCTCGAGGACACCGGAGACGACCAGGTCACGGGTGGAGCCGGCAAGGACGTGCTCAGCTATCGCGAGTCGGCCACGGCCGTCACGGTCGCGTGGGGCAACGGGGTCGTCGACGGCGCCGGGCACGACTCGGTCGGGCGCGTCGAGCGCTTCGAGGGCAGCCGCCACGCGGACGTCATCAACGGCAGCAGCGACTCCGACGACCTCGCCGGGGGCGGGGGCGCGGACCGGATCTTCGGGCTCGGCGGCGACGACATCCTCCGGACGTCGTCCGGCATCTCGCGCGGCGGCGTCGGCAACGACCTGTTCCTCGTCCGGCGTACCGGTACCGCTCTCGGAGAAGGCGGCAACGACCGGTTCGTGATGCGCAACGGCACCTCCCGCGGCGGCGCCGGCAAGGACCTGTTCCAGGTGCTGGCGAAGGGCGGCGGTACGGCGGACGGCTCGGAGGGCTCCGACGTGCTGTCGTTCGAGAAGGTGCGGCGCAACGTCACCGCCAACCTCGGCACCGGACGCGCGTCGTGGGGGAACCGCTCGGTCGACTTCTCGCGGATCGAGGTGCTGGTCGGCTCGCGCCGGGACGACAAGCTGACCGGGTCCGCTCGTGGCGACTTCCTCAGCGGCTTGGGCGGGGACGACCAGCTGAACGGCCTCGGGGGCAACGACCTCCTCATCGGCGGCGGCGGCTTCGACCGCGGCGCCGGAGGCACCGGTGGCGACGTCTGCGTCACCGAGGTCCAGGTGGCCTGCGAGGCCTGAGAGGCCCGGGGAGAGACTCAGCCGAGGACCAGCACCAGGTCGCCGCCCTCGACCGGGCGGGTGCCGGTGAACCCGAGCCGGGTCACCGTGCCGGCCCGCGGCGCCGTGATCGACGCCTCCATCTTCATCGCCTCGATCGTGGCCAGCGTGGCGCCCGCCTCGACCTCGTCGCCCTCGGCGACGACCAGGGTCACCGCGCCCTGGTACGGCGCCGCGACGTGATCGGGGTTGCTCGGGTCGGCCTTCTCCGCGCCGGCCGTGTCGGCGGTGATGCTGAGGTCGCGCACCGGGATCGAGCGCAGCTGGCCGTTCAGGTGGCACAGGACGGTGCGGTAGCCGCGTTCGTCGGGCTCGCCGATCGCCTCCAGCCCCAGCAGCAGCCGCTTGCCCTCCTCGAGGTCGATGACGTGCTCCTCGCCGACCCGGAGGCCGTAGAGGTAGTCGAGGGTGGGCAGGATCGAGACGTCGCCGTACGTCGCGTGCGCCGCGTCGAACTCCTTGGTCGGCCCGGGGAACAGGAGCCGGTTGAGGGTGTGGCGGCGGTCGGTCGAGGTCGCCGCCAGGCTGTCGCGGTCCTCGGCTGAGAGCTCGGCGGCCGGCGGCGTCCAGTCGCGGCCGTCGAGGGCCTTGGTGCGGAACGGCTCGGGCCAGCCGCCGGGCGGGTCGCCGAGCTCGCCGTGCAGGAAGCCGATGACCGAGGCCGGGATGTCGTAGCTGCCGGGGTCGGCGGCGAACGCTGCCGGGTCGGCACCCAGCCCGACCAGCGCCAGCGCGAGGTCGCCGATCACCTTCGACGACGGGGTCACCTTCGGGACGTTGCCGAGGATGTCGTTGGCGGCGGCGTACATGTCCTCGACCTGCTCGAACCGCTCGCCGAGGCCGAGCGCGATCGCCTGTTGGCGCAGGTTCGAGAGCTGGCCGCCGGGGATCTCGTGCCGGTAGACCCGGCCGGTGGGGGACGCGAGGCCGGACTCGAACGGGGCGTAGACCCGGCGGACCGCCTCCCAGTAGGGCTCGAGCGCGCTGACCGCGGCCAGGTCGAGGCCGGTCTCGCGTGCGGAGTGGTCGGTCGCGGCGACCAGCGCGGTGAGGGAGGGCTGCGACGTCGTGCCGGACATCGAGGCCGCGGCGGCGTCGACCGCGTCGACCCCGGCGTCGATGGCCGCCAGCAGGGTGGCGAGCTGGCCACCCGGGGTGTCGTGGGTGTGCAGGTGGACGGGCAGGTCGAACCGCTCGCGGAGTGCGCTCACCAGGCGGCGGGCAGCGGGCGCCCGCAGCAGGCCCGCCATGTCCTTGATGGCGAGCACGTGTGCGCCCGCCTCGACGATCTCCTCGGCCAGGCGCAGGTAGTAGTCCAGCGTGTAGAGCCGCTCGCCCGGGTCGGAGAGGTCGCCGGTGTAGCAGAGCGCGACCTCGGCGACGGCGGTGGTGGTCGAGCGGACGGCCTCGATCGCGGGCCGCATCTGCTCGACGTCGTTGAGGGCGTCGAAGATCCGGAACACGTCGATCCCGGTCGCGGCCGCCTCCTCGACGAACGCGGTGGTCACCTCGGTCGGGTACGGCGTGTAGCCGACGGTGTTGCGCCCGCGCAGCAGCATCTGCAGGCAGACGTTGGGCATCGCCTGGCGAAGCGCCGCGAGCCGCTCCCAGGGGTCCTCGGACAGGAACCGCAGCGCGACGTCGTAGGTCGCCCCGCCCCAGCACTCGACCGACCACAGCTGGGGGGTCATCCGGGCGACGTGGCCGGCGGCGCCGAGCAGGTCGACCGTGCGGACCCGGGTGGCGAGCAGGCTCTGGTGCGCGTCGCGGAACGTGGTGTCGGTGACCGCCACCTGCTCCTGCTCGCGGAGCCTCCGCGCGAACTCCTCGGGACCCACCTTGAGCAGCAGCTGCCGGGTGCCGTCGGGCGCCGGCACCTCCAGCGAGAGCGGCGGGAGCTTGGTCGCCGGGTCGAGGGTGACCGGCGGCTCGCCGTACGGCTTGTTGACCGTGGTCTCGGCGAGGTAGCGCAGCAGCTGGCCGCCCTGGTCGACGGACTTGCGCGCGACGAGCAGCTGCGGGTGGGTCTCGATGAACGAGGTGGTCACGCCACCGGCCGCGAAGTCGGGGTCGCGGAGCACGGCCTGCAGGAAGCCGAGGTTGGTGCGCACGCCTCGGATCCGGAACTCGGCGACCGCCCGCTGCGCCTTCTGCACCGCTTGCTCGAAGGTCGCGCCCCGGCAGGTGAGCTTGGACAGCATCGAGTCGAAGTGGGGACTCACCTCGGCGCCGTTGTAGGTCGTGCCGCCGTCGAGCCGGACGCCGGGGCCGCCGGGGGAGCGGTACGTCGTGATCTTGCCGGTGTCGGGACGGAAGTCGTTGGCGGGGTCCTCGGTGGTGATCCGGCACTGCAGGGCCGAGCCGCGGAGCCGGAGGGACTCCTGGGACAGTCCGAGGTCGGCCAGCGTCTCGCCGGCCGCGATCCGCAGCTGCGACTGCACCAGGTCGACGTCGGTGACCTCCTCGGTCACCGTGTGCTCCACCTGGATCCGCGGGTTCATCTCGATGAACACGTAGTTGCCCGCCGGATCCAGCAGGAACTCCACCGTGCCGGCGTTGCGGTAGCCGATCGAGCGGGCGAACCGGACGGCGTCGGCGCAGATCCGCTCGCGGAGCTCGGGGTCGAGGCCGGGGGCCGGCGCGATCTCGATGACCTTCTGGTGGCGACGCTGGACCGAGCAGTCCCGCTCGAAGAGGTGGATGACCCCGTCCGGGTTCTCGGGGCAGGTGCTGTCGGCGAGGACCTGCACCTCGATGTGGCGCGGGTCGACCACTGCCTGCTCGACGAAGACCGTCGGGTCCCCGAACGCCGCCTCACCCTCGCGCATGCACGCCTCGACGGCCTCCCGCAGCTTGCCGGGATCGTCGACCCGGCGCATGCCCCGCCCGCCGCCGCCCGCGACGGCCTTGACGAAGACGGGGAACGGCAGCGCCGACGCCGACTCGACCAGCGCGTCGACGTCGGTCGACGGGTCGACCCCGGCCAGGGTCGGCACCCCGGCCGCCTTGGCGGGCGCGATCGCCCGCGCCTTGTTGCCGGTGAGCTCCAGCACGGTCGACGGCGGTCCGACGAACGTGATCCCCGCGTTGGCGCACGCCTCGGCGAGCGCCGGGTTCTCCGACAGGAACCCGTAGCCGGGGTAGACCGCGTCCGCCCCCGCGCGCACGGCGACCTCGACGATCGCGTCGGGATCGAGGTAGCTGCGGACGGGGTGGCCGCGCTCCCCGATCTCGTGGGCCTCGTCGGCGCGCATCCGGTGCTCGGACCAGCGGTCCTCGTACGGGAAGACCGCCACCGTGCGCGCACCCATCTCGTAGGCCGCCCGGAACGCTCGGATCGCGATCTCGCCCCGGTTGGCCACCAGCACCTTCGAGAACATGCCGCCACCCTAGGGGGGTCCCGGGCATCGCGTCGCCCGGGGATTTCCGCCGGAGGGGTCCGGCGTTGCGCTCATTTCGCCCCGGGGCCCCGCCGTAGGGTGAGGGGCCGAGGAGGCAGGATGCGCGGTCGCGCGATGCTCGCTGCACTGGTGGCGCTGCTGGGCCTGGCGGTGCTGGCGGCGCTGTTCGGCGTGTCCCGCGACGACGACGACCCCGGCGCCGAGCTCGCCGTGGCCGGCCCGAGCTGCGAGGGGCTGGCCCCCACCATCGTCGGCACCGATCGCAGCGACGCCATCGACGGCACGTCGGGCCCTGACGTCATCATCGCCAAGGGCGGCAACGACGTGATCCGGGCCTTCGGCGGCAACGACGTCGTGTGCGGCGGGCCCGGCAACGACCGGATCCAGACGGGCGACGGCGACGACGTCGCCATCGGCGGCACGGGCAACGACTGGGTGAGCAGCGCCGCCGGCGCCGAGCGGGTGGTCGGTGGCGACGGCGACGAGACCGTCGAGGTGCGCACCGCACCGGGGGCGCCGGTCACCCTGCTCGGCGACGAGGGCCTCGACCTGCTGACCCTGGAGGTGACCGGCACCGAGCCGGTCCTGCTCGACCAGGCCGAGCAGCTCCTGATCATGGGGCCCGAGCCCGAGCACGAGCCCGGAGCCTTCGGCGGCTGGGAGCTGGTGTGGCTCAAGGGCAACCACCCGTGGACCTATGTCGGCACCGACGCCAGCGACAGCGTGATCGCGATCGGCGGCAGCCTGAGCGCGTCGACGTACGGCGGCAACGACGTGGTGTCGGCCGGGAAGGGCGACGACGTGGTCAACGGCGGAGAGGGCCGACGCGACGTCGCCGCCGTGATCGGCGGACTCAACAGCTGCTGGGAGACCGAGTGGGGCGACTGCGACGACACCGTCGTGCCGCCGGTCGCCCGGCCGGTGCTGGCGCGTCAGCCGAGCAGCGCCGCACGGGCGGCGAGGACCGCGGCGTAGATCTCCGGGTCGAGAGCGGCGCCCTCGCGTCGTACCTCCGACCCGCGGAGCACCACCAGCCGGTCGATCCGCACCTCGCTCGGCCGTTGCTCGCGGTCCCAGCCACCCGCACCGACGTCCATCCAGTGGCGGCCGGCGGCCGCCTCGCTGGCCGCGTCGCGGTCGTGGTCCTTGCTCGTCATCACCAGGCAGTCGACCAGCGGCTCGCCGTCGTCGCCCGGGCGGACGTCGATCACCAGCACCGGGCGGTCCTTGCCGAGGCTGGCGTCGTCCTCGTAGGGCACCCACGCCCAGCAGACCTCGCCGGGATCGGGCTGTCCGTCGGCCACCGGCCGGTAGTCGGTCACGCGTCCGACCCTAGCCGCAGGAACGGCGCGACCAGTCCCGGCGTCGCCGCGTCCGCGAGCTCGATCGCGTCGCCGACCCGGACGTCCGGAACGGTGATCCGGCCCTGTCCTCCGGCCGTCGTGGCGTCGACCGTGACCAGACCGACCCGTCGCTGGAACCACGTGTCGCGGAAGGTCCAGCCGATGACGTGTCCCGTCGCGAGCGCGTCACGGCGCCGGCGCAGCGACCCCGACCGGGCGACCACGAACTGCTCCACCAGCGTGTGGCCCAGCGACCGGGCCCGGTCCCACGCCAGGGCGAGCGCGGCTCCGATCGCGAGCGCGGCCACGACCAACAGCGCCGGCGAGGCGCCCGCGACGACCGCGCCGACCAGGACGAGCACGACGGGCGCGCTGCCGGCGAGGGCACGGACGTAGCGGCGACGGGTGGCCTCCGGGCCGTGGGCCCGCAGCGGTGCCGTCATCGGCGCGGGGGTGCCGAGCACGACCGAGGCGGCGTCGGCGACCGTGTCGCGCGGCGCGGGGGGCACCAGCACCGCGCCGCTCTCACCGGAGCGCGCCAGGCCGGTGACGATCGCCGAGAGCCGCGCGCCGTGCGCGAGGCGCAGGGCGGCCGGCTCGCCACGAGTGACGCCGGCGACCCGCGTCTCGTCGAGACTGGTCTCCCTGGTCGTCAGCAGTCCTCGCCGGACGTGCCAGGCGCCGCCGTCGTGGGTCAGCGAGAAGCCGGCGTTGACGACCCAGTAGCCGGCGACCGCGAGGAGCACGACCAGGGCGACCAGGGCCACCGCGCCGCCGAGGACGGCCAGGCCGGTCAGTGCGGAGAGGTCGTCCTCGGTGACGTCGATCCTCACGGCGAACAGCTCGGTCGTCTGGGAGAGGACACCGATCAGCGCGCCCGCCGCGACCAGGCCGCCGCTCGTGAACGGCGCGTACCAGAGCCAGCGCGGCGCGAACCGCACCACGGGGACGGGCGGGGTGCCGGACGGGAGCGCGGCGTCGTCGGCCGCTGCCGCACCCGACTGCAGCAGCTGGACTCTCAGGGCCGCCGCCTGCTCGCGGGGCAGGCCGTCCAGCTCGAGCTGCTCGTCCGCGTCGGCGGCGACGCTGCCGGTGCCGATCACGACGGTGGCAAGACCGAGGACCCGGTGGGCGAGGGTCGCAGTGAGGTCGACGGTCCGCACCCGGTCGATCGCGGCGGAGAGCAGGTGGCGCTGCACCAGCCCGCGGCGCAGCTCCACCCGGCCGCCGGTGATCCGGTAGCTGGTCGTGAGGTAGCGCACCAGGCCGAGGGCGACCGGGATCCCGACGCCGAGCAGGCCCCAGGGGCCGGCGCCGGAGGCGCCCCCGGCCACCAGGATGCCGACGAGCACGGGGAGGAACCGGACGACCTCGCGAGCGGGGTGGACCAGCAGCATCCGCGGGTCCAGGCGCAGCCACGGCTGCGGGTCGGGGTCGGTCACGTGGCGTCGCCCTCGACCAGGTCCGCCTTCGCCGTCAGCTCGGCGACCAGGCCGAGCGCGACGTCGCGGTCGAGGCCGTCGATCCGCAGTGGCCCCGCCGCCGACGCGGTGGTGACGGTCACCGTCGCGAGTCGGAACGCGCGCGCCAGCGCGCCCTGCGCGAGGTCGACGGTCTGCACCCGGGACATCGGCGCGATCCGCCGCTCCCGGGCCCACCACCCGCGCTGCGTGTAGACGGCCGTCTCCGTGACCTCCCAGCGGTGCACGAGGTAGCGCCACTCGGGCACCACGACGACGTACGCCGTCGCCACCGCGATCGCGGCGCCGACGACCCACCAGCGCACGGCGTAGGTGTCCCAGAGCCAGGCCGCGACCAGGAGGGCGACGAGGGTCGTGCCCGCAGACATCGCGCACTCGACCCGCCACAGGGCGCGGGCGCGAGCGCTGACGCGGCGGGAGGGATCACGGAAGTCGGACACGCCACGAATCTAGCCACGCCGCCCAGCGGTCCCTGCAACCATCTGCTCGTCAGCTGCGTCTCTTGTGCGTGTCCGACCGGGACACGGCCCACGCGGCGACCGAGACCACCAGGAGAACCCATGAACAAGATCGCCCGGATCGCCTCCGTTGCGGCCACGGCCGCCCTCACCCTCGGCCTGGCCGGCCCCGCCCACGCCGAGCGCTACGGCATCGACGACCCGAGCGACACCCCGCACGGCTCCGACCTGCTCGCCGTCGACATCCAGAACCGCGACCACAAGCTGATCGTGGTGACGACCCACGACAACCTGCGGCGGGCCCCGAGCACCGGCTCCGGCGGCTTGGTCTACATCGACACCGACCCGGAGAACCGCGGCCCCGAGTTCGTCTTCGTCGCCGGCTTCTACCGCGGCACCGACTACCAGCTGATCGAGACCCAGGGCTTCAGCCCCGAGCAGTGGGGCGAGCCGGTCGACGGCAACTACTCGATGGACGTCGACTACGCCCGCGACAAGGTGCGGTTCGAGATCTCCCGGCCCGCGATCAGCGGGGCGGACGACGTCCGGATCGCCATCAAGGTGAGCGGCACCCGGACCGACGGCACCAGCCGCGGCACCGTCGACTGGCTCGGCTCACGGCGGGCCTTCACGCCGTGGATCGCCCGCGGCTGACCCCCGCCACGACGTACGACGGCCCGGCCCCCTGAGGGGACCGGGCCGTCGGCGTACGAGGGTCGTTCAGTCCTTGAGGTCGCAGATGACCTCGCCGTTGCCGACGGTCGCGCCGACCTCGGCCTTCAACCCGGTCACGGTGCCTGCCTTGTGGGCCTTGAGGGGCTGCTCCATCTTCATCGCCTCGAGCACGATCACCACGTCGCCCTCGGCGACCTGCTGGCCCTCCTCGACCGCGACCTTGACGATGGTGCCCTGCATCGGGCTGGCCACCGAGTCGCCGCTGGCAGCGGCGCCGGCCTTCTTGCCGGCCGCCCGCTTCGGCTTCTTGGCGCCGCCGCCGGCGGTGGCCAGGCCACCCAGGCCGGCCGGGATCACGACCTCGAGCCGCTTGCCGCCGACCTCGACGACGACCGTCTGCCGCTCGTCGGCCTCCGGTGCCTCGCCCGCCGCTCCGGCGTACGGGGTGATCTGGTTGTCGAAGTCGGTCTCGATCCAGGTCGTGTAGACGTCGAACGAGCCCTTGCCGGTGGGGTTGGAGGCGGCGACCCAGGCCGGGTCGCGGGTGATGACCTCGTGGAAGGTGATCGCGGTCGGCATGCCGTCGACCTCGAACTCGGACAGCGCGCGTCGCGACCGCTCGATCGCCTGGGTCCGGTCCTTGCCCGTGATGATCAGCTTGGCCACGAGCGAGTCGAACGCGCCGGGGACGGTCTCGCCGACCTGGTAGCCGCCGTCGACGCGGACGCCCGGGCCCTGCGGCGGGTTCCACGCGGTGAGGGTGCCGGGCGCGGGCATGAAGTTGTTGCCGCCGTCCTCGGCGTTGATGCGGTACTCGATGGAGTGGCCGCGCACCTCGGGGTCGTCGTAGCCGAGCTCCTCGCCCGCGGCGATGCGGAACATCTCGCGGACCAGGTCGATCCCGGTGACCTCCTCGGACACGCAGTGCTCGACCTGGAGGCGGGTGTTGACCTCGAGGAAGGAGATCGTGCCGTCGGCGGCGACGAGGAACTCGCAGGTGCCGGCGCCGACGTAGCCCGCCTCGCGCAGGATCGCCTTCGACGACTCGTAGAGGCGCTGGTTCTGCTCGTCGGTGAGGAACGGCGCGGGGGCCTCCTCGACCAGCTTCTGGTGGCGACGCTGCAGCGAGCAGTCGCGGGTGGAGACGACCACCACGTTGCCGTGCTGGTCGGCCAGGCACTGGGTCTCGACGTGGCGCGGGCGGTCGAGGAACTTCTCGACCAGGCACTCGCCGCGACCGAAGGCGGAGACCGCCTCGCGGACCGCCGACTCGTAGAGCTCGGGAATCTCCTCGAGAGTGCGCGCGACCTTGAGCCCGCGGCCGCCGCCGCCGAAGACCGCCTTGATGGCGACCGGCAGGCCGTGCTCCTTGGCGAAGGCGACGATCTCGTCGGCATCCTTGACCGCGTCCTTGAGACCGGGGGCGAGCGGGGCGCCCGCGGCGAGGGCGATCTGCTTGGCCTTCGCCTTGTCGCCGAGTCCCTCGATGGCCTCGGGGGAGGGGCCGATCCAGATCAGGCCGGCGTCGATCACGGCCTGCGCGAACTCGGCGTTCTCGGCGAGGAAGCCGTAGCCGGGGTGCACCGAGTCGGCGCCGGACTCCTTGGCAGCGGCGAGGATCTTGTCGATCACCAGGTACGAGTCGCCGGGCGTGGAGCCGTTGAGCGAGTAGGCCTCGTCGGCGAGGCGGACGAACAGCGCGTCGCGGTCGGGCTCGGCGTACACCGCCACCGAGCCGATGCCGGCGTCCTTGCACGCACGGATCACACGCACCGCGATCTCACCGCGGTTGGCGATCAGGACCTTCTGCAACGGCCTTGAAGTCTGCATCGTCTCGGGCACTCGACAGTCTCCTCGTCTTGGATCGTGCGGCAGTCTAGGGCGACCCGCTGCGAGTCCCGCACCGGGCGTTCAGTTATGGGCGGCTACTCGCGAGTAGCCGCGCACTGGTTAACAACCGTTAACCTGACGGGATACGATGGGGCCATGACGTCGTTCGAGCTGTCCCGTGAGCACGAGGAGTTCCGCCGTACCGTCCGCGACTTCGCCGAGCACGCGATCGCGCCGCACGTCGCGAAGTGGGACAAGGACCACCACTTCCCGATCGATGTCGTGCAGCAGATGGGCGACCTCGGCCTGTTCGGCCTGGTCGCGCCGGAGGAGTACGGCGGCGCCGGGCTCTCGCCGGAGGACGGCCCGTTCACCTCGCTCTGCCTCGCCATCGAGGAGCTCGGCCGCGTCGACCAGTCGATGGGGATCACGCTCGAGGCCGGGGTCGGGCTCGGCATCAACCCGATCCTCAGCTACGGCACCACCGAGCAGAAGCAGACCTGGCTGCCGGACCTGGTCGCCGGCCAGCGGCTCGCTGCCTTCGGGCTCACCGAGCCCGGCGCGGGCTCCGACGCGGGGGCGACCCGCACCAAGGCCGTCCTCGACAACGACGAGTGGGTGGTCAACGGCAGCAAGCAGTTCATCACCAACTCCGGCTCCGACCTGACCTCGGTGGTCACGGTGACCGCCCGCACCGGCACCCGCGAGGACGGGACCGCGGAGATCTCGGCGATCGTCGTCCCGGCCGGGACTCCGGGATTCACCGCGGAGCCCGCCTACGACAAGCTCGGCTGGCACATCTCCGACACCCACCCGCTGACCTTCGAGGACTGCCGGGTCCCGGCCGACCACCTGCTGGGGGAGCGCGGCCGTGGTTTCGCGCAGTTCCTCGCCATCCTCGACGACGGCCGGGTCGCGATCGCGGCCCTCGCCGTCGGCCTGATCCAGGCCTGCGTCGACCTCAGCGTCGCCTACGCCGGTGAGCGACACACCTTCGGCGGCCCCATCGGCCGCAAGCAGGGCGTCGCGTTCCAGATCGCCGACCTCGAGGTCATGCTGCACGCCTCCCGGCTGCTGACCTACCGGGCCGCCGCGATGAAGGACGCCATGGGCACCCCCGGCGGCCCGACCGTGCAGCAGTTCAAGCACGCCGCCTCGATCGCCAAGGTCTACGCCACCGAGTCGGCCGTCACCGCCACCCGGATCGCCACCCAGGTCTTCGGCGGCTACGGCTTCATGGAGGAGTACGCCGTCGCCCGGTTCTACCGCGACGCCAAGATCCTCGAGATCGGCGAAGGCACCTCCGAGGTGCAGCGGATGCTCATCGCCCGCGGCCTCGGCCTCCCCGTCGAATAGCCCACCCGGCTCGAACTCACCCCGAAAAGGTGCCGACCCGGCTCCAACTTGGCGACGGGTCGGCGGTGCTGGGGACTCAGTTTGTGACGGGTCGGCGCCAGAGGTCGGTCCAGGAGTGGCCGAGCTCGAGGACGAGGTCGCGCAGCAGGGGGAGGCTGACGCCGACCACGTTGTGGTGGTCGCCGTCGATGCCGGTGACGAACGCGCCGCCGAGGCCGTCGACGGTGAACGCGCCCGCGACGCGCAGCGGCTCGCCGGTTGCGACGTACGCCTCGATCTCGGCGTCGGAGACGTCGGCGAAGGACACGGTGGTCGCCGCCGTCGCGGCAGCGACCTGCCCGGATGCGACGTCGCGGAGGCAGTGCCCGGTGTAGAGGACGCCGGAGCGGCCGCGCATCGACTGCCAGCGGCGTACGGCGTCCGCGGGGTCGGCCGGCTTCCCGAGCGCCTCGCCGTCGAGCTCGAGCACCGAGTCGCAGCCGAGCACCAGCGCATCGGCCGGCACCTCGTCGCGGCCCGCGACGGCGGCGCACTTGAGCTCCGCGAGCTGGAGCGCCATCTCGAAGGACGGCAGCCCGTCGGCCTGGGACTCGTCGACANACGGCAGCCCGTCGGCCTGGGACTCGTCGACACCGGACACGATGACCACGGGGTCGAGGCCGGCGGTGCGCAGCGTGGTCAGCCGGGCAGGTGAGGCGGAGGCGAGCACGAGCATGGGCACGCCAGGAGACTAGACGGCGATCGACGCAACCAAAGCGCCCCCTCGTGGGTCGTACGGGTGAGACCACACCGGAGGAGGTGTCGTGGGCGGGGAACCGGCGGATCCGATCCAGCGCTGCTTCGACGCGTCGTACCGACGCCTCGTCGGCCAGCTGTACGGCGTGTGCGGCGACCTCTCGGAGGCCGAGGACGTCGTGGCCGAGGCGTTCGCGCGGGCGGTGAGCCGCCGTCCTACGTTCGAGGGGCTCGACAACCCGGAAGCGTGGCTGCGCACGGTGGCGGTCAACCTCGCCAGGACGCGCCACCGGCGACGGGCGCTCGGCGAACGCCTGAGCCGACGCGCCCACGAGCCGGACGTGACCCACCGGCCACAGCTGAGTGACGAGCGGCTCGCCCTCGTCGCCGCGCTCCGCGCCCTGCCGGACCACCAGCGAGAGGCGCTGGCGCTGCACTACCTCGCCGACCTGCCGGTCGCCGAGGTCGCCCGGACCCTCGGCGTGCCGGTCGGAACGGTCAAGGCCCGGCTCAACCGCGGCCGCGCGGCGCTCGCAGAGGTGCTCGGGTCCGAGGAAGTCTTCGGAGGTTCCCATGCATGACATCGCGCACGCGGCCGCGGACGCCGCCGACGTTCCGGACTTCGCCGACGTGCTCGCCCGCGGTGAGCGGCGCCGCCACCAGCGCCACGCGCTGG
>NZ_JACEHF010000006.1 GCF_014180685.1 Nocardioides pelophilus
GGTCGAGCAGGACGAGGCACGGATCACCGGCAGCCGCCGGTCCAGCCAGTCGCTGGGCGAGGTCTTCGTCGAGTTCTGGCGGCACCCGTCGCCGTACCTGCTCGCGGTGCCGCTGATCGCCGCGATCGTCGGCCGGGTGCTGGTCGGCCCGGGCGAGTGGTGGGAGCTGCTGATCCCGGTCGGGCTGGTCGCGATCATGCCGGTCGTGGAGTGGCTGATCCACGTCTGCATCCTGCACTGGCGTCCGCGCCGGGTCGCGGGCCTGAGGATCGACCCGCTGCTCTCGCGCAAGCACCGGGCTCACCACCGCGACCCGCGGGCGATCCCGCTGGTGTTCATCCCCTGGCAGGTCGAGCTCGCGCTCGGTCCGTTCGCGTTCCTGATCGCCTGGGCGGTCACGCCGACCTGGTCGTCGCTGTTCACCCTGCTGGTGGCGAACTTCGTGCTGCTGGCGGCGTACGAGTGGACCCACTACCTCCTGCACAGCGACTACCGGCCGAAGTCGAAGTGGTTCCGGCTGGTCTGGCGCAACCACCGGCTGCACCACTACAAGAGCGAGCACTACTGGTTCACGGTCACGACGGCCGCGACCGCGGACCGCCTGTTCGGCACCTACCCCGACCCCGCGACCGTCAAGACCTCGCCCACAGCGCGGAACCTCCACGGTCTGGCGGAGTGACCTGACACGATGGGGCGCGTGCGGGTCCACCACCTCAACTGCGCCACGATGCGGCCGCGCCTGTCGCCCACGATGGTCGCCCACGTCCTCCTCGTCGAACGCGACGAGGGTCTGCTCCTCGTCGACACCGGCTTCGGCACCGGCGACCTGGCCGACCCGAAGCGGCTGCCGGGTCCGTTCCACTTCCTGGTCCGGCCGGCCCTCGACCCCGGCGAGACGGCGCTCGCGCAGGTGAAGGCGCTCGGCTTCTCCGCCGACGACGTCACCGACATCGCGCTCACCCACATGGACCTCGACCACGCTGGCGGGCTGGGCGACTTCCCCGCAGCGCGGGTCCACATCCACCAGCCCGAGCACGACGCGATGACGCACCCGACGATGCGCGAGAAGCAGCGCTACATCCCGGCGCAGTGGGCGCACGGGCCGCAGTGGGTCCAGCACGCCGAGCCCGGCGACGACTGGTTCGGCTTCCCGTCGGTGACCGCGCTGTCCGACGACGTGCTGATCATCCCGCTGCTCGGCCACACCCGCGGTCACGCCGGGGTGGCCGTCCGCGACGACTCGGGCCACTGGCTGCTGCACGCGGGCGACGCGTTCTTCGACGGCAACCAGGTGCAGACACCGCCGTCCTGCAACCGCAGCCTCGCGGGGTTCCAGGTGGTGATGGCGGTCTCCAACAAGCTGCGCCGCGACAACACCGAACGGCTGCGTGAGCTGGTCGCCGGCCACGGCGACGAGGTCACCGTGTTCTGCGCTCACGACAAGGCGCAGTACGACGCGCTCGCCGGGCGCGGCTGAGCCCTTCGGACTCGACGGTCCGGCAGCGCTGACGGTCCGGCAGCCCTGGCGGCTCAGTCGCCGCAGACCGCGAACGGCAGGTGCCGGTCCTGGACCAGCTCGGCGACGGCGGCGGGCCGCTGCACGTCGTACCCCAGCCGGCCGGTGGACGGGTCGGCGACGCCGCGGGCGAATCCGGCGCCGAACTCGGGTCGGATCGCCGGCATCACCTCGGCGAGCCGCAGGCGGTCGAACGCGTCGGACCGCTCCTCGCCCAGTCGCACGGTGACCAGCTCGGCCCCGATCGCGACCGAGAACCCCTCGAGCGGGTCGAGCGCGATGAGCGCCGCGCGGGGCGCCTCCGCGAGCTGCGCCGCCATGCCGTCGCCGAACACCGTGTCGAACGACAGGCACGACCGCTGGACGAACGTCGAGTTCGCCGACTGCCCGACGAGGCCGACGACCTCGTCCATCGCGGCCCAGCTGTCCTCGCCCTCGGGCGGCTCGCCCGAGGTGACCACCGCACGCTCGAGGTCGAGGACGGCACCGGACAGCACGCCGACGTCGGCCCGGATCGCCTGCTGGACGTCGCCGAGGGCGACGTCGTCGTGGAACGCGATCACCCAGCCGTCGGCGCCGTCGCTGTACGTCGCCTCCCAGGCGACGTCGTCGGGCCCGAAGCCGTAGGGCTCCAGCTCCGCCTCGTCCGGCCGGAGCAGGCCCTGCGAGAGGGTCGCCGCGTTCTCGAGCACCCGCCAGAAGCGGGCCCGCTCGGGGGCCGGCGAGCGCCCGTCGAGCGAGCCGAAGCCCAGCGTCAGCCGCAGCTGGTCGAAGTCGGTGACCTCCAGCGTGGTCGCGTCGGCCGGCACCAGGGACAGCACCGCGGCGGACGGCTCGAGCGTGGGGTCGTAGTCGGTCGAGATCGCCGACGTGTCCGGATCGGGTGGGTAGACCAGGTCGTCGGAGCCGCTGCATCCCGACGCCAGCAGCGCCACGAGCGACACCGCCCAGCGAACCCCAGATCTCACGGCGCTGAGTCTGCCATGACCTAGCAGGTTCTCAGGTTCCAGCGGCGCCGAGGGCGGCGACCGTTGTCCACGATGTGGTGCGGATCTCATCCCCGGAATTCGCGCTCGGTGGAATTCCGCTTATGGTCCTTGGAGCCACAAACCAGGAGGGGTCTCCTTGATTCGCACCATCAGCACGTTCCTCGTCGCGCTCGTCGCCGGCCTTGCCGTGGGCATCAGCCCCGCTTCGGCCGACCACCCGCCGCTCATGCTCGGCCCGGGCGACGCCGGCGTCAGCGACCTCGGCGGGGCCGCGATCATCCGCTACTCGAAGTACGGTCCGGTCTACATCTCCGGCCAGCACAACCAGCACCTCCGGGTGACGTACGTCGACAAGCTCAACTCGATCCGCTTCCGCGACACCCGCACCGGCCGGTTCAAGACCGCGCTGCCGGACCGCTGCTTCAAGGAGCAGGTCAAGGTCGGCGTGTCGGCGGTCTGCAAGGTTCCGCCGCGCTTCGCCAAGAAGCGCATGTTCATCCAGGTGTGGCCGCGCCTCGGTCACGACTACACCGACGGCCGCACCCTCGGTGCCCGGTTCCGGCTCTGGGTGCTGACCGACGCCGGCAACGACGTGGTCTACGGCGGCGACGGCGCCGACTTCGTCAACGGCGCCAAGGGCAACGACCGCATCTACGGCGGCAAGGGTTCCGACTGGCTGCGCGGCGGCCCCGGTGCCGACAGCATCGTCGGCGGCGACGGCAGCGACCGCGTCTCCCACGGCTGACCCGCACCGACACCGCACCGCATCGCGAAGCCCGAGCCGAACGGCTCGGGCTTCGCTGCGTTCGGCGGGAGTCGGCGTCCCCTGCCGCCGCGGGACCTTCGCCTACCGCCCCGGCAGGCTTTCGCCTCTGGGTCCGGGGCCGCTCGCCACGGAGAGTAGGAGGCAGCGATCCATCGGAGGGGTGGGTCCCTAGGGGAGGGGTCACCATGAGGGGACCGAGCAGCAGAACCAGCCGGGTCGCGACCGTCGTCGCCACGCCCGTGGCGATCCTGGCAGCGTCGGCACTGATCTGGCAGTCGTCGTACGCCGCATTCACGAGCACGACGCGCAACTCCGGCAACGACTGGGCCACCGGCTCGGTCGCCCTGACCGACGACGACGCGGGTTCGGCGCGGTTCCAGGTCACGAACATGACGCCCGGCGACACCCAGACCAAGTGCATCTCGGTCACGGCGACGACGAGCGGCTCCGGCACGGTGAAGGGTTACGCCGTCAACCCGGTCACGTCTGCGCAGGGTCTCGAGGACCACATCATGGTGCAGGTCAACGAGGGCACCGGCGGCGGCTTCGGATCGTGCGACAACTTCGTGTCCGCGGGCGAGGTCATCCCGACCATGTCCCTGACCACGCTGGCCACCTTCGACAGCTATGAGGACGGCGCAGGCGGTTGGACGGTGACCGCCGGCACGCACTCCCGGACCTACCAGGTCACCTGGACGTTCGACACGACCGGCTTGTCGCAGAACGAGGTCGACCAGCTGCAGGGTGCCCACACCGGGATCGACTTCCAGTGGGAGCTCCGCACCGACTGAGGCGGTTCGCCACGGTCGGGGAGGAGGTCCGTCGTGACCCTTGAGCTAGCGGTCGCCCCGGACACGGGTGACTCCGGAGCGCCCTCCCCCGCACCCGCCGCCCGGGCCGGCGCCGGGCGCGCCTGGCTCGCGCTGTTCGTGACGATCCTGACCCGTGGCTACCGGGCGTTCCTGCTGACGTTGCTGGTGGCCGCCCTGCTCCCCACGCTGTGGAGCTGGTCGAGCTACGTCGTTCGCAGCGGTTCGATGGCGCCTGCGCTCGCGGTCGGCGACGTGGTGGTCGCGCAGCCCTTCCCGAGCTCCGATCCCGTGCCCGTCGGCCGGGTGATGGTGTTCGAGAACCCGGCGCCGTCAGCCGGCAACACCCTCCTGGTGCACCGGGTGGTCGAGTACCTGGGCCGCGGGGAGTACGTCACCGCCGGCGATGCGAACCGGGACCCGGACGTCACGCCGGTCCCGAGCGAGAGCTTCCGGGCCCGCGCGCGGATCCTGGTGCCGTACGTCGGACTGCCGCTGGTGTGGCTGCGCGGCGGCGACTACCTGCTGCTCGGTGGCTGGCTGCTCCTCACCGTCGCCGCGTTCGTGCGCGCCTGCTTCCGGGGCCGCACCGACGAGGACCGGCAGAGCAGGAAGAGCAAGAAGCACAAGGGCACCGTGGTCGGCCGCGCCACGTCGGTCACCGCGCTGGTCGGCCTGGTCGGCCTGATCGGCGTCGCGCTCGGCGCTGGGATCGGGAACGGGATCGTCCCCGCCGGCGCGGCCTTCACGGCGAGCACCGGGAGCTCCGCCAACAGCTGGACGGTCGGGCAGTTCGTGGCGACGTACAACGAGACGGTGCTGGCTGACGACCCCTACGTCTTCTACCTCGTCGACGAGGCGAGCGGGCCGGCCGCGCTCGACGCGGCGCCCGGCCACCGCACCGGCACGTTCGCCTCGATCGCGGCGTACCGCCAAGCCGACGCCCTGCCCAACAACCCCGGCTACTCCGTGCGCCTCGGCTCGACGACCGGACGGCTCGTGAGCGGCGGGAGCGCGGTCGCCGATCCGGACCGGTTCTCCCTGGAGCTGTGGTTCCGCACCACCACCACCGCCGGCGGGAAGCTGATCGGGTTCGAGTCCACCCGCAACGCCTCGTCGCTGCTCTACGACCGGCACGTCCTGATGGACCCGAACGGCCGGCTCGTCTACGGCGGCTGGACGGCGAACACGGTCCGGAGGATCACCTCCCCGCAGGCCTACAACGACGGCGCCTGGCACCACCTCGTCCTGACCGCCGTTCCGCGCGGCAACCAGCAGGACTCCGTCATGTACGTCGACGGTGATCTCGTCACCTTTGGCACCACGACCCGGATCTCCGCCTACAACGGCTGGTGGCGGGTGGGCTACGGAAGTCTCCCGATCGGCCCCGGCTACCCGGCCACGGCCGGCTTCGCCGGCAGCATCGACCAGGTGGCCGTCTACCCCACTGCGCTGGGCCCGGGCCGGGTGGCGGCCCACTACGACGCACGCTGAGGGGCCGCCTGTCGGGCCGTCGAACGATGGAGCGCGGAGCCCGGCTCTCACTCCACGTAGTTCGCGGAGGTCTCCTGGCAGCTGCTCCAGCCCTTGTGGTCACCCTCGTCGTGACCGCCCGGGCCGTTGCTGGCCTTGACGTGCGCGGCGAAGTCGGAGTTGCCCGGACCGCCGTTGTCGGCGCAGTGTCCTGCCGATGCCCCGCCGGCAGACCCCAGCGAGATGCCACCGGCGATGGCGATGACGGCGAACGAACGAGCGAGGTTCCTGCGCATGACTGCTCCTTTGGGAAGGGATTGGTAGTCATGGTTCGTTGCCGGTCGCCCCATCGGATTGCCCGCAGCTGCACCGTCGGTCCCGTCGGTGCCGTGCGTCCGGTTCCTGATGGACCGCTACCACCCGGCTCGCAAGGCCGCCGGCCGCGAGGACCTGACGATCCACGGTCTGCGGCACACCGCACTCACGATCGCCGGCCAGCATGGTGCGACGGGTGCCGAACTTCAGGCCCGCGCCGGCCACGCCTCCCAGGCAGCGATGGCGCTCGACCAGCACGCCACCCTCGACCGCGACAGGGCCTTGGCCGAGAAGATCGGCCAGACGTACGCCGACTGGCAAGCCTCCCGGAGGCCGAAGTGACCGGAGTGTCGGGGCCCTGCGGCAGATTGTCGCCCCAGCGGCGCACAGATGTTTCCGACTCGGAGGAACACGATGAGTGAGCTCGTACCTGGCGACGACATTCCGCAGGACGAAGATGCCCTGCTCCCCTACGTGGTCGACCTCGTCGAGCGCGGCCAGCGTGTCGCAGCCACCCAGGTCAACGCCACGCTCACCATGACGTATTGGCTCGTCGGCCGCGCGATCTCGATCAACACCCTCCGCGACGGACGCGCGGGCTACGGCAAGAAGATTCTTGGGACGCTGTCCCAAGAGTTGAGCGCCCGGTTCGGTGCGGGCTTCGACAAGACCAACCTCAGCCGGATGGTCCAGTTTGCGCGCCAGTTCCCCGACTACGCGGAAGTCGCCGAACTGGTCACGCGCCTCTCCTGGTCGCATGTCTACACCCTGCTAGCAATCAAGTCCGACGACGCCCGCGACTTCTACGCCGCGGAGGCGGTCACCAAGCGGCTGAGCGTGCGCGAACTCAAGAAGGCGATCTCTCGCAAGGCATACGAGCGACGCGAGATCGCGAACTCCCGGATCCCCGAGGGGTCGGCCGTCCCGCGCGACACCTTCCGCGACCCCCTGATCCTCGATGCGCTTGGCCTCCACGACAGCTATCTCGAGAAGGATCTGGAGGCCGCGATCCTGCGTGACGTCCAGGCCTTCCTGCTCGAGGTCGGCCACGGCTTCGCCTTCGTCGCCAGCCAGAAGCGGATGACGATCGACGGCGACGACTTCTACCTCGATCTCCTCTTCTTCAGCCGGCCGCTGCGACGCCTGGTCGCTGTCGAGCTCAAGATCGGGAAGTTCGACGCTCGGTTCGAGGGCCAGATGAAGCTGTACCTGAAGTGGCTCGACCGCTACGAGCGCCAAGAGGGTGAGGACGAACCCGTTGGCCTCATCCTGTGCACCGCGGTCAGCCGCGAGCAGGTCGAGCTGCTCGAGATGCACAGGGACGGCATCGTCGTCGCGGAGTACTGGACTGCACTTCCTCCCAAGGCCGAGCTCGAGGCCAAGCTCGCCGAGATCGTGCGTGACGCCCAGGAGCGCCTCGCGCGCCGCGGTCTCGCCGCCGTTCCCGAGAGCGAGGACGACAACGACCGCAGGGCGGCAGCCGATGAGCTGACTCAGCTCAACCAGGACATGGGACTCATCTAAGGCCAGGCACCGGCAGGCGCGTCCCGTGGCCGCGCCGCCGGCGGGGCCGTCTGGCTGCACGTCCCGGGCCGCGTCACTGTACTTCCGAGGCGCGTCACCGTGCTCAGTGAGGCTTCAGTGACGTTCACTGACGTCACGCGCCAGCAACGAGCAGGGTGCCCACCTAGGATCACCCCGTGCCTGCAGGTGACGCCGACGACCTCCGCCGTCAGTTCGACGCTCTGATCTCGGGCGCCGAGTTGGGCGACCTGCGCACGCTCGCCGACCAGATGTCGGTGGTCTCAGGCAATGTCTTCGCGAAGCGGACGAGCAACCCGAACCTGCGCCACCCCAAGCGGGACGAGCCCGCAATCTTCCGTGTGCGGGTCGACCTCAATGACGCGCACCCGCCGATCTGGCGGCGACTCGACCTGCGCTCCGACCTCACGCTCGCCGCGGTCCACCAGGCGTTGCAGGCGGCGTACGAGTGGACCGACTCCCACCTGCATCGGTTCTCCATCGGCGGCGACACGTTCGACATGGGTGCTGAATGGTTCCTCTGCGAGTACGACGTCGAGGAGGGCGAGGACGAAGGCACGCCTGACGCCGAGGTGACACTCGACGAGACCCTGGTCGAACCGGGCGACGTCTTGCACTACGTCTACGACTATGGCGACAACTGGGATCTGACGATTCGCCTCGAAGAGGTCCTCCCGCTGACGAACGACGCGCCCCGAGCGAGGTGCGTCGACGGACAACGGGCCGCACCGCCGGACGACTGCGGCGGACTGCGCGATGCCGAAGACCTCGCCCAGGTCGTCGACGACCCCGCTGCGTTCGATGTCGCCGAGCTCAACGAACGCCTCGTCTCACCTGCCGGCGGACTCACCGACTGGGGAGTGCGCCCGGACCTCGTTCTCCTGCTGAACCAGCTCCAACGGACGCCGGTCGGCGACGACTTCATCGCCCGCACCCTCGCCATCGGCACTCCCGAGCAACCCGACGTGCCGACCCTGAGGGCCAACCTCCGCGCGTACCAGTGGTTCCTCGATCGTGCAGCCGGCGACGGCATCCCACTGACTGCAGCCGGCTATCTCAGGCCCGCCGACGTCGAGGCCGCGTCGGAGGTTGTTCCCGTGGTCGGGGACTGGATCGGGAAGCGCAACCGTGAAGACCTCACGATCCCGATGCTCGAGTTCCGCCAGTCGCTCCAACAGATCGGGCTGCTGCGGAAGTACAAGGGCAAGCTCCTGCTCACCAAGCTCGGTAAGGCCGCTCACACCGACCCGGTCATCTTGTGGCGCCACCTCGCCGACCGTCTCGTCGACGGCAACGAGGACAGCTTCACGACCCAGGCTCGACTGCTCGCCCAGCTGTGCCTTGCGTCTGAACCTGAGGGAAAGCACGACGAGCGATTGGCCGAAGCTCTGACCTACCTCGGCTGGCGACAGCGCGATGGACGACCCGTCAGTGTCGACCAGTCCCGATGGGCCATCAGGGAAGCCACCCACGCGCTGGCCAACATCGCGTCGGAGCAACGTGATCGTGGGCTCCCTCGACTCGATCGTCGGGCACTCACGCCACTCGCCGTGCTGATGGCACGGACCGCCCTCTCGACCCAGGCCACGATCGGCGGAACACGCTCGAGCGGCTAGTCGCATCGGCTCCCAGTCGCCCTATGTCATCCCGCCCACTATGGGCGGCGCGGACGAGCAGGCGCTCGCACACCAGAGAAATGCGGTGGGCCGGGGCCGGTATCGCACCCGCCGCTCCCCGCGAAACGACGCGAGCCGCTCCCCGCGGAACGACGCGAGCGGTGGGATGCCGCACAGAGCCTGCTCTTTAGGACCGCAGGCTGACCTGCGGTTTCATCGGGTGGAGCCTAGGGGACTCGAACCCCTAACCCCCTGCTTGCAAAGCGGGGTGGCAGCCGGTCCCGCGCTCGGGCGATGGGACGCTGACCTGCGGTTTTGCGGTCATAGATGGACACCAGTGGTCGTCCATCTGGCACCAATCTGGCACCACTTGAGGTAGTCTGGCACCACCGAGACGGGTGGTGGTGACCCATGGCAGGCAAGGCCGCTGCGGGCAACGTGCGCAAGATCCACCTGCGCTCCTGCCACCACAGACAGTCGTGCACCTGCGGCGGCCGCGGCTCCCACGTGAGGCCTTGCCCGAAGGCGATCCGCTGTCGCTGTGAGGGCCGCTGGCAGGCCCGCGTGACCGCGCCCAACGGCGCCGTGATCAAGGCTCCGTCGACCTTCAGGGCGAAGATCGACGCCGAGGAGTGGGTCAAGGCTGAGCGGGCGCTTATGGAGGACCCGTCGTCGTACGTCACCGCCCAAGCGAGGCTGGACGCCGCGAAAGAGCAGGCACGACGCGACGCCGCCAACACATTCGCCCTGTACGCCGACCGGTACCTCACCTCGCGCGACCTGCGCCCGAAGACGATCCGCGAGTACCGAGGTCTGCTCGACCGGGTGTTGCTTCCCACCTTCGGCGACGTGCCGTTGAAGCAGATCACCCGCGATGCGGTGCGGACCTGGCACGCGGCGTTGCCGACGGAGACGCCGGCTGCCAACGCCGCGGCGTACCGCTTCCTGCGCTCCGTCATGGGCGCGGCAGAGGACGACGAGCTGATCGACCGCAACCCGGTGCGCATCCAGAAGGCCTCGACCGCTCGCGTGCGGAATCCACAGCGGCCCTCCCCCGTCGATGAGATGGCGACCATCGTCGACAACATGCCGGAGCGGCTGCGCCTCTTCATCGTGCTCGCCGCCTTCGCCGGCATGCGCGAAGGCGAGATCTTCGAGCTCCGCCGCAGCGATATCGAGCCGACCTCGGGCTCGATCTCGGTGACCCGCAAGATCGAGAAGGACGCCGACCCGAAGGCCGATGGCGCCTGCGCCGAGTGCGGCCGGGTGATCGGGCCGCCCAAGACCGAGAAGGGCATCCGCGTCGTCCACCTGCCGCCGACATTCCTCCCGCTGCTCCGCGCGCACCTGCTCGCCCACACGGCGCCCGGGTCCAACGGACTGCTCTTCCCCGGCGAGCGCAAGGACCATATGAGCGCCCGTTACCTGCTCGACCGCTACAAGGTCGCCCGCGAAGCCGCCGGCCGCCCCGACCTCACCATCCACGGCCTGCGCCATTCCGCGCTCACCCTCGCCGGCCAGCACGGTGCCACCGCTGCCGAGCTCCAGGCCCGCGCGGGCCACGCGTCCCAAGCGGCCATGGCGATCTACCAGCACGCCACCGTCGATCGCGACCGCCAACTCGCCGAGAGGATCGGTGACACGGTCGCGACCTCGTCGGCATGGCTACAAATGCTCAGCGACAGATAGAGCGAGGCGAGTCCCCACGGGGGCGACGCGCAGAGCTCGCCGCCCGCAGCGTCACGTCCACCTGGTCTGCCGCCCATTCGTCGGTCCGTCTCCTCGTCCTTCGCCTGACCTGAGTTGGGCCAGTCGGCTTAGTGCCTTGCGCGATGGCTGAGCCAGCTTGCGAGCACCACGTTCTTGCTGGTCAGGACCATGGCGGCGCCGGCGGGCTGACGGGCGTGGCCAACGACAGCGCGACCGAGCTGCGCCTCGTCGGCTCGTGGGGCCTCCACGTCCTCCAGGTCAAGGCCGACGCGCCGTCTGTCGACGTCCGTACCCGCCTGGACCTCGTCCTTGACGCGCTTGGCAGGTGTCAATCCCGTCGGATTCAGTGACGAACGTCGGCAGTAGCGACCCCTGGATCCCGATTTAGTGCCTTGGTGACGCACTAAACGCACGCATCACCGCAGGTCACAGCGTTCCGGCCTCTCGGAATCGGTGCAAGTGACCCAAGTCAGGCCTGATCTGCCGCACGCCGCCGGCGCACACGCTCCGTGACCTCGCCGGAGAGCCGGGTCGTAGCCGGATCGTGCCCGAGCCACTACTCCCCCGGTGTGGGAAAGACGGCGGCGATGAACGGTGAGCCGCGTCGCAGATCCCCGGCCAGTCAGTACTCGCTGACGAGCTCGTTGATGCGCCACTCACCGTCTTCAACAACGAGATTGATCTCGGTCGACTCGTAATCGTCGGGATTGAGGTCGGGCGCCTTTCCGCTCTGACATCCGTACACCTCGGTAATGCCCACCGTCGCGAACTCCCCGTCGATCTCCGTCTCGCCGACCTCAACGAACCCTGACGGGCATTCGAACGCGGCGGTCTCATCAACCTCGCAAAGCAAGCCATCCCCTCGTTGAGTCTTAGTTACCCTCTCGACCATGCCGTCGCACTCTTGCGCGTCCTCTGCAGCGAAGTAGGCCTCAACCACGGCGGCAGGGGACTGAGGGGGAGTCGCGCGGGCCTGGCTCGCCGCGCCAGCCGAGCCGTCGTCGCCCGACCGATCTGCGCGTTCCGCTCCGCATGACGCCAGCAACGGCAGTGCCACGAGTAGCCCGACCAGGCCCGCCAACGCTGGCGTGCGGCCGCGCGAGTCGCTCACGACACCCATAGCTTCCATGACCCGTCGTCCTTGACCACCGTGGTCTCGAACGTTGTGCCGTCTCCGGTCTCGATGACTGCATCTGCGGTGTCAGGGCCGGTGACACCACCGCCGACCAGTTTGTACGCGTCGTCCAGCGACCCTGTTGAGCAGTCAGAGATCAGGTCAGCCATGAGGTCTGAGGCAGTCGAGTAGACCTCTGCGAGGCGGTCACATGTTCCATCCGTGATGAACTCGTTGCGCAACCAGATTTGATTGTCGATGACGTCTTCGTTTTCGCCCTGCCCGGACGAGCTGAACTCCTCGGTGTAGACGCCGTCGCAGTTCTCTTCCCAATATTCGCGGAGCCCGCGCTCCGGATCGTCGTAGGGACTCGGAGCGGCCGCGTCTTCAACGGGGTCGAGATCGTCCGGGCGAGCCTGATTTCCCAACTTCTCGATCTCTCCAACCAGCGTCGTGATCGCTCTGTGAACCTCGTCGGGGGCGCCGTCACCGGTTTCCTTAAGAAGCGCGATACGTTCCTGAACCAAGTCGCCTCGCGCCTCACCGAATGATCCATCGAACCCATAACTCTCAATGCCGCTCACTGAGTAGCAGAAATCAGCGAGCGAAGCGTTCGAAGGTATGGACTCAGTTGAGCCGCCGTCTAAGTCTGCGTCTCGGTCTGGGTCCGACGACTGCCCGCACGCTCCCAGCATGATTGCGACGGACGCGACCGCGAGCGGTGCGACGATCGGTCTGACTAAGCCTAGCGAGCTGGGGCTGTGAGTACGCAGCCACATCCTGAAGCTGACTCGGCCGGCGCCGCGACGTCGCTGAATCACGCGTACTCCTTGGTCTCGCACGCCGACCAATCGTCCGCTGTGCTGGGTTCGCTGCCGATGGGGCGTCAGAACGCAAGATACTGGCTCGACTGCTCGGATGTCGTCGGGTTGGCCCACACCACACTGCCGGACCCCACTGTCGCTCGCCACTCCGCGAAGGTTCTGGTCGGACACTGCACTGGTTTCGCAGTCGGGGGCGCGAGCTCCGAACGGACGCGGTCCGTGTCAACGCTGGCCGAGGATTGACCCCCTTTCCGCCGGGCGGGTCCTCCAGGGTCAGTCTTCAACGGGGCGCTGACAGTCTGGGCAGGTCGCCGACGGCGGGCGAGGTCCATTCCATGGCAGCCTCGATTTGATTCTGAATCGCGACAGAGGAGTGGTGCAAAGTCACGCAGCACGGACGCATCGTTTCCTGAAGACGGGCGAGAAGCGACTTCCCCCGCTGCGGGGCCCTAGCACTACCACCCGACACACGCCCGCCCAGCCTGTCGGCCACGGACCTCGTGCGCGGAGGTACGGGTCTCGGGCGCGTGCTCCCGCGCGTGGTCGAGTTCGGCCTCAACGGAGGCGGTCAGCATAGTGACCGCTCCCCCTCTGTTCGCATCGATTGTGCATCGGCCCGTGGCGCACTGCCGCTACGATCCCGGGCGAAGGCCGTTCGGGCGAGCCTGACCCTGGACAGGAGGACCTGAGCGTGAATGCTCCCAAAGTTGTCGTAGCTGTGGCCGCCGGCCTTGTCGCCGCTGTCGTGGTGTGGCTCCTTCCCGGGGCCGGCGCGTTCTCGCTAATCCTGTCCGCCATCGTCGGGGTGGGCATCGGCCTGGTCGTTGCGTTTGCAATGGGACAAGGCAGTTTCGGTGAACCTCGCATCATGCCCGTAGTGCCGGGCGATTTCTTCCTCCAGAGGATGGGACGCGAGGAGGGACCCGTGCCGTATACGACGCTGGTGACCCGCGCCCGAACCGGGTCACTCACGGGCGACACAATGGTGAGGACCCCCGAATCCGACTGGTTCCCGGCCCGTGAGATGAGCCCGGCGATCTTCTCGAAGCGCACCTGGATAGCCACCTTGCTGCTTTCTGTGTTCGCGGGTGGCTTCGGCATTGATCGCTTCTACCTGGGCAAGGTGCCCAGCGGGATCCTCAAACTCGTGACCCTCGGTGGCCTCGGATTGTGGTCTCTCATCGACGTCATTCTCATCGCCACGAACCGGATGACCGACCGGGACGGACTGCCTCTCGCGCGATGAAGGTTGCGTAGGCGTGGCCCTCGCCGTGGGCCAAGGGAAGCCGTGTACATCGACCGCTACTAGCGGGCGGGCCGGGCGAGCGGGCGCCGAGCCGGAGAGCGGGTGGAAGGTCGCGGTTCAGTTCAGCAGTCGTCGTACTTCCACTCTCCGTCTTCTTTGATCCACGCGCCGGGGTGGTCGTCGTCGTAGACGTCGGGCTCGGCCTCGATTCGCACGTACTCGGACTTGGCTGTGTCAACCGGAAGTGGCCCCAGGGTGACGGTGTCACGGCCATCGGACTTGTCCCCGTCGATCTTCACTTTGACGGAGATGATCTTGAGGTCTTCCCAGCCCTTGAGGTTCGCCTCCAACTGCTCATCGCTGAGTGCGCAGCGTTCCGAGTACAAGTCGCTGACCGCATCGGCGTCACCGTCGTTGTAGGCATCGAAGAGTGCACGCACGGACTCCTCGAGGTCGTCCTCATCTGAGCTACACCCCGCTCGTCAGTGCCCCCACGGTGAGAACCAGCGCTGCCTATCCAAGTAGTTTCATGGCGGCAGCGTAGAGGTGGCGCGGACTTCGATGCGACGCGCGAGGACGGACGTCACCAGTCATGTTCGTTGGTTGGATGAAGCTCGCACTCGACGGAGTCGGTGGGGCCAGAGTCCAGTTCGTTGTGGCCGCTCAGGTGCGTGTATCCATCTCCGGAGTACCAGGGTCGGTCGAGATGGTGCACCGGAAGTTTCCGTCGGTGTCGGGTCGACGGACGACGCGCAACTTGTACGGCCCGTCCTTGAAGCGTCCCTTGGCCCGGGCACCTCACGGGAAGCAGAGTCTGCGGTCACGGACGCCCATTGCACAGAAGCCGAGCGTCTCCCCAACCCGAGTCTGCGTCAGTCCCCGGACCCTCGTTGCTAGCCGCGATGACGAACCGGAAGACTCCCCGCAGATCGGTGGTGACCTTGGACCCGGTGCCCGTCGGCACCGTTGCGAGCTCGATGTCGTCACCGCCCAGGTTGATGGTGAACCGCCCATTCGTGGTTCCCGAGTCGTCGGTCAGGCCAACGGTTGCGTCGAAGGAGCGGCACTTCCTCGAGGCGTTCCAGGTCGAGGTGCTGCGGTCCCCGTCGTCATCAAGCCGCATCACCCAGCTTCGGGGATAGCTCCGGCCCGCGATGTCGATGCTGTCGTCATGGAAGCCCGTGCACCCGCCGGTGCACCCGCCGGGGCGTCCCTCGATCTCGGTCTCGATGGGCGTCAGGTCTGCGAGGTAGAACCACCGATAGACGACGACGGTAGCGATGTTCGAGGTGGCGTCGCGCAATGCGAGCCGGTAGAACTCTTTCCCGATACCGACCGCGCGTTGGCGGAAGGTGAGGGTGCCGTCCGCCGCCACGCGCGTGCTGCCAACCGCGTGCCATGGGCCGGTGGGCCGACTCCTGTGCTGAATCGTCGCCCGTTCTCCGCGCCACGCTCGCGGTGCTGTTCCAGTGAACCGAATCCATGCGCCGGCGCGCACTGTGTGAGTCTTCGCCTGGATCGTTGCGGTTCGCTCGGCGGCGGACGGAGGTGCGGCGGCTCCCGACACCGGCAGTCCGTACATCAGACCAGCTACCGACGCGATCACGACGGATGCGATCCGCAGACGAAGGCTCATGAGTGTTGTCACCCCCAGTGTCGATGGTTCCAAGAAACGATGGCCAGGCTATTCGGCGCCCGAACGGACCAAGGGACTTGGAGCCTAGCGGCCGCGAGGGCGGATGAAGCACGGATCGGATGGAATCAATCGCCGGTGAGGAGCTTCCGCACGCCGCCGAACGCGAGCGCGGCGGTCAGGATCCACCCGGGCCAGAAGGTCACCTGCATCAGGAGATCGAGAACGGCGCTGTCCGGCTCCACGTACGAGGCCGAGAACATGCTTGAGTCGCCGGCCGCCTGTACGACCGAGCAGACGATGAAGACCACGACTGCACCGACCAGCAGCACCGCACCAATCGCGCGCCCGCCGGCCGTGCCTTGTTTCTGAGATTCCACCTCGGATGCTCCTTCTCCTGTCGACCCGAGAGAAAACACCGCGCAGATCGGCTCCATTTGATGTCTCCGACCCGCGCCGCATTCAAGCCGAGAACGGACAGCATGGCGATGGGTCGATCGCCCCATCGGTCATCGACGGGGTGGTCGCCCCATCGACGAGCGACTGCCCTACGTCGATCCTGTCGCTCTAGGTGCTCGGGCTGCATCCGCCATTTACCACTCTTGAGGAGGCATCAATGTCCGAGCCCACCACCAACCACGGATCCGACGAATCGATCGGCAGATTGCTCGGCGAGGGCGTCCTGGTCGTCGTCGGCGGCATCGTCGGCGGGGTTCTCGACGTCCTCGGCTACTGGTTCTTCATCGGCATCCAGATCGCGGCAATCATCGGCGCCTACATGGTCGACCCGACCCTCGGCGCCGTCGTGATGGTCCTCATCATTGGGGGCTGGACCCTCTTCGCCGTCGTCCGCTTCGTCGGCGCCATCGTCAGTGGCATCGGGGCGCTCTCGAAGCGCTCACAGAGCGACTCCAGCACGAACTGAGAAGACGCCCGATGGACCGAGGTCGAAGGAATCAATACGTGTCCCACTCCTATATCCCCACTGCTGTCGCAGTTGCCGCGCTGCTCTTCGGCGTAGCCGGTTGCGATCAATTGGGCGGCTCCGACGTCAGCCAAACCACGTGCAAGGAGTTCGCCGAACTCGGCCCGAACACCGGCCTGGACGAGGCGTTCACCGACGAGCAGGAAGACGTCCTTAGCGACTTGCTCTCGGAGAACAACCGCGTCGCGGGCCAGGAAATGCAGGCCGGCCTGCAGGTCATCGCGTACTGCAACATCTACGGAGGGCACGCAGGGAGCCACGAGAATGATCCCATCGGCAACATCCCAGGCCTGCAGGACTGAGCGTGAGCTGCGCAGACCCCCGGGAGGTGGTCGGGATTGTCGTGAAAGCACAGGCGGGCGGCGTCCACGCCTGCCATTCTTCAGCCAGGTTCGGCGGTCCTAGCACCGCCATTGTTGTGCGGCGAGGAGCTCGGCCTCCGAAGTCTGAGGAGATTCTCGATGGTTGACGGTGGGAATGAGGGCGCCGGACCTGCCGCTCCGGCGGGGTGGTACCCGGATGGCCACGGCGGGCAACGGTGGTGGGACGGTACCCAGTGGACGAATCACGTACAACGGCCCTCAACTCCACCCCCGCCGACTCCAGCGTCCCCGCCTCCGGCGAGTCATCCGGCCCCGCCGGCCGTACCTCCGATTGCCGGTCCCGCTCAGCCCGGAGGTCCAACCCCCGGCCAGATGCGACTGCTTGTCATCGTTGGTGCGTCCCTTGTCGTGCTCGTCGTGGTGGCCGTTTCGGCGCTGGCCATCACGGGGGTGATCGGCGGGAAGAGTGCGGAGGAGACGGCCGAGGCGGTTGCAGATGCATACTCCGACGGAGACTGGGCGGAGGTCTGCGAGTTCTTCAGCGACGAAGCGCGGGAGCGGGCGTTCGACGAGGCCGGTGTTGACGACTGCGACGGCTACGCGGAGTCCGCCGCCGAGGAAGCCGAGGGACTCGTTGCGACGATGAAGATCGTCAGTGTCAAGGAGGACGGCGATGAGGCCACAGCCAAGGTGCGGATCTCGGTCGGCGTGTTCAGCGAGACCGACGAGCTCTACTTCATCCGCGATGGTGGCGACTGGAAGCTCGACGACGACCGCGACCCCGAACCTGAAGAGATTGCGGGCGCTCTCGAGGACTCCGGGGGACTCAGCGAGGAGGACGCTGAGTGCGCTGCTGTCGAGATCCTCGACGCTGATCTCTCCGACGAACAGCTCGAGGCCATAGTGGAGGACGACGAGTCCGGACTAGACGAGGAGGAGCTCGAAGAAGTGACCGAGGCGATCACCGACGCAGTGGCCGACTGCGCTGGCTGAGCTTCGCGGACTTCATGCGGACACCCGGCCTCGGTGTGGTGCTCGGCGCCCGGGTGCTCGCCGAGTTCGGCGACGACAAGGACCGCTACGCCGACGCCAAAGCCAGGCGCAACTACGCCGGCACGAGCCCGATCACCAAGACCTCCGGCAAGAGCAAAGTCGTGCTCGATCGCTACGCGCGCAACAAGCGACTCGCCGACGCCCTGCACCAGCAGGCCTTCGCCGCCCTCACCGCATCGCCCGGCGCCAGGGCGTTCTACGACCAGCACCGAGCCCGTGGCGCGACCCACAACCAAGCACTCCGTGCGCTGTCCAACCGCCTCGTCGGCATCCTCGACGGCTGCCTGCGCCACCGAACCACCTACGACGAAGCCATCGCATGGGCACACCGCCAACCTGAACCGCCCCGGCATGTCCGGAGAGTCGATTCGTTGGAAGGATCACTCTTATGGCACGACCCAGCAGGTACCCGACCGAGTTGCGTGAGCGCGCGGTGCGGATGGTGATCGAGTCTCGCCAGGACCATCCGCACGAGGCGGCGGCGATCCGGTCGGTTGCGGCGAAGCTTGGCATCTCCTCGACCGAGTCGTTGCGTAAGTGGCTGCGGCAGGCCGAGATCGACGGCGGCGCTCGCTCGGGCAAGACCACCGAGGAGCTCGCCGAGATCAAAGCGCTGAAGGCCGAGGTCGCCGAGTTGCGTCGCGCGAACGCGATCTTGAAGTCCTCGGCGGCTTTTTTCGCGGCGGAGCTCGACCGCCCCTCCCGGTTCTGATCGACTACGTCCGCCTGCACAAGGACGAGTTCGGGGTCGAGCCGATCTGTCGCGTGCTGTCCGAGCACGGGATCAAGATCGCCCCATCCACTTACTACGAGAACGTGGCCCGACGGCCCTCGAAACGGGCGCTTCGCGACGCCGAGATCGTCGCGCTGATCGTGGCCGAGCGGGCCCGGCAAAAACTGCTCGCGCGGTTCGGGGCGCGCAAGATGTGGCTCCACCTGCGCGGCAAGGGCCATGACGTCGCCCGGTGCACGATCGAGCGGCTCTACGCCGAGCAGGGCTGGGTCGGGGCGCTGCGACTGAAGAAGGTTCGCACCACGATCCCCGACGAGTCGGCGGACAGGCCGGCCGATCTGGTTGATCGGCAGTTCTTCGCCAACCGTCCCAACCAACTGTGGGTTGCTGACTTCACCTACGTCGCGACCTGGTCCGGCACGGTCTACGTCGCGTTCATCTTCGACGTCTTCTTCCGCCGCATCGTCGGCTGGCGAGCAGCCACCCGGATGACCACGGACCTCGTGCTGGACACCCTCGAGCACGCGATCTGGACTCGCCGCCAAGCCGGTGTCGACGACCTCTCGGGGCTCATCCATCACACGGACGCGGGCAGTCAGTACGTCAGTTTTGCCTTCACCCAACGACTGATCGACGAAGGCGTCGACCCGTCCGTCGGGTCGGTGGGCGATGCCTACGACAACGCGCTAGCGGAGTCCCAGATCGGGCTCTACAAGGCCGAGCTCATCCGGCCCGAAGGTCCCTGGCGCGGAGTCGAGCACGTCGAACTCGAGACCCTGAACTGGGTCGACTTCTTCAACTCCGAGCGACCCCACGAAGCACTCGACGACCTCACACCTGTGGCCGCCGAGGAACTTCACTACGCTGCAAGAAACGAGCTCACGCCGACCGGCTGAGCCACCAAATCCGGCCTCCGGACACGCCGGGGCGGTTCAACCTGCAGCCGCTTGACGACTTACGCCCCTGGGATATCTAGGCTGCCCGTCACTGCAGCTGTTCGAATATCACATCGAAGGTTCGTCCGGCGGAAGCACGAGGCGCTCGGCTCGGGAAACACCGCCGTTGGCTGCCGTCGCTCCTCGCGCAACTCCTGGATGGCCTCGTAGGTCCAGCCTCCCTCTCGCCTCGGCAGCTCTATCGTTGGGATGTCCGGGTCCCACTCGTCGAAGATCTTGTCATCGGCGTCGCCTCTCCATGTGTCCTCCATCTATCGCCCGACGCGGGGCTACGTGCCACGTCCGACATGAATGACCCGCCGCTCGGAGTCTCGGGCTGTTCCAGTGTTAGGCGCAAGCGGCTCCGACTGTGGGGCTCCGAGCGTCCATTGACGGGCTCCGAGCCCTGCATGTCTTTGCCACGGCTGCATTACGCGCCGCATCGCCCCGTTGATCCGGCGTTCGAACCCGCTCTGCACAGGTAGGGGTTGCCGAGGCTGTTGCCGCCGGAGATGCCTTCGCTGCTGTCGTCGTTGTGCAACTCAGTCTCTGCGAGACCGTCGATGTCGGTTAGCCACATCAGGTAGTACGACCCCGTTGACGCCTGGGGTGGGTAAGCGAAGCCGACCTCGACGCCGTCGCTCTCCACCCACACTCGGGTGACCGTGAGTTTGATGCCGTCGGCGGTGGGCGTGACGTTGAACGTCATGAACTGCGTGCACCACGCCGTGTACGGCAGGCCGTCGGGGCATGTGGTTCCGCCGAACGACTCCGCGGTGCCATCGTCGTGGATGGTCAGCCCGCCTCCGTGGACGCTCCATTCGCCCAGGAACTCGGCTGGGACTCCCTGCGGCGGCGAGATCCGAATCTGATAGCCGTCGCTGTCGAACGCCGTCTCGACAGCTGCGACGATCCCGTTAGCGGCAGTGGCCAAGCCGGAAATCACCCACAGGATCGGTTGCACGAGGACGGTGTTGATGACACCGAGCCCCGCTTCTCCGACAGCCTCTCCGGCACAGCTGAAGGCACCCGACAGCGCGTCTCCGAAGAACTTTTTCGTGTCGGCGGGCGACGTGAGCTCGGTACTTGCCATGCTCGACATTGCCTGGAGGCAACTGAGTCCGTCCAGTGATTGCCGGACCTTGTTCAGCGCACCTCGCGCGCCAACCTTGTCCATAAGGAACGCAACCGTGTCCAAGGCGAAGCTGAACGCTGAGAGCAGATAGGCGCCAGGGTCAGGGGCGAACCTGACGGCCGTCTCAGTCGCGCCTTCGACAGAGAACGAGATCCAGTCACCTGAGCCGATGAGCTCGACCTTGTTGACCGCCCGGGAGGGCGGTGACTTGAACAGGTTCGCGAGCATTCCTTCGAGGTCGTCGCGGCTCGTCCCGGTCACGCCCAGGCCGGGGGTGAACTCGGCTGTGATTCCGTATCCGCGGGCGTTCACTGTTTTCAAGGCCGGCTGCCCGTTCGTCAAGCCGAGGCACCAGTAGATCCGACGACCGGAGTCGCTGCTGATCTGGTATCCGAGGCCGCGGACGGAGTCTTCTCCTTCACACTGCGGATGCTTGCCCTCTCCCGCTTGGCTCAGCGCCCGATCGAGGCGATCCGCCAGCCACCTCTTGGCGCTGTCGAGGACATCGTTCCACCAGTCAACCACCCAGATCGAGAAGTGTGTGGTCGTGACGACAACGGTGTCCTCATCTTCGAACTCGACGTTCTTGGCTGTCCGGTACTTCCCGCCGGCGTGTGAGGCCCAACGGATCAATGGTGCGGGCTCATCCCCCTGAAGGTCGGGCACGGAGAAGCGGAGTGTGGCCTCACCTGTGAGCTTCGCGTCTCCGGCGAGAACGATCGACCATGCGGACGCGCCGTCGGGAGCTGCTGCCGGAGCCACGGCTAGGGTGCCTTCGCCTTCGACGGCGTGACCAGGAACGGTGACGCGCAACTTGCCGTCCTCGGACACTACCTCGCCGCCGCGACCCGTGGAGACCTCAGCTTCCTGCTCGACCGGCGACACATCCCGCTCTGGTTCGGCGGCTGGACCGGAACTGCACGCGGCGAGCGCCAGCGCGATGACGAGCGCAAACGCGAGCATGCGCACCTGGGAGCGCCCGACGGCTCCCGCTGCAACCTGTATGCATCCGCGCGTGCGCACTAGTTGACCTCCTCCTCGATCCATTCCCTGAGGGTGGACACGACGGCGTTCCGCAACCGCTCCTGCGTGTAGTCAGTGCCGATCCTCTTCACGCCAACTACGAGTTGCCGGCCGTCGGGCAAATCGGTGTAGGCCCACACCTCGGTGAGATTGTTGATGACCTCGAGAGGGTTCACGTCCACATGTATCGGGCCCGCCGGCCCGTCCAGCTGGGTAGTTGCAGCGCCAAGTGGTGCGCGGCGGAATGTCGGGACCGCGGAGTTGTCGGGTTGATTGACTTGGACGGCGATCGCGTCGACCTGGAAGACGGTGCCTGCGGCCTCGACGACATCGGCTGGAAGTTGAGTGGCTGCCCATTCCTCGTCGTAGCGGGCGCCGCACGCGGCCGCGAGGGGAACTTCGTAGTACTCCGAAGCCAGGAGCGGCTGGCCGTCAAAGAGACCGAGGAGGTCCACGACGCGAGCACGCTGCTCGTCTGGGCAGGTTTCAAGGAGATCGGCGTCTTCCAACTCTGGCTCGCTGGGCGGGGTCGGTGTGGACTTAGCCTCGCCGTCTGAGCGACCGCGCTCTGGCGTAGTACCGGACTCGGTGGAAGCGCTCGGCTGGTCGCTCGCCCTGGCCCCCTTGTCGGGTGTGCCACATCCGCCAAGGACGAGCACGAGCGCTGTTGCTACACCGACGAGGCAGCCACTGCCACCCCGCGGACGTCCGTCACTGGTCCTAATTCGCCCAATCATCGACATCGATGACATGCCGTCCACCTCCGCATCCCCATCTGCAGTGGGTGCCAGGATCCAGTACTCGACCATGACCGTGCAGCAAATCCACCAGACCTGTCAGCCCCCCCCCCCCGCGAGATCTGCCGCTGGCGTCAAGCGCAACAACGAGTGCTCAACCTGGCCGTCAACAGGATCTCGTCTGCCCGACCAATGGTCGCGAGGGCTCAGAGTTTCCCCGTGCGGGCCGAGCACACTGCGGACCCGTTGACGTAGACGTCCCTCGTGGTTACGCCGGCGTCGACGACGCGAACCCTGAAGTACTTGCCGACCTTGAGCCGGAACGAACCCGTCGTGATCTCGTTGTTCGGCGCAATGATGACCTCGGTAGGCAGGCCTGCCCTGACCACCTGAATATTGGCGTACACACTGTCCTTCACCCCGACCTTGAGTTCCATCCACCGGCACGACGACTCGTTCCGCTTGATAACGGTCTTCCCGCGAACTGTCCATTAGTAGTTCCAGGCGTACTTGAACGCCTCGCCATGGATCGCGGTCGTCCGGACCGGCTGGGAGATGAGAGTCGCCAGTGAACGGTTCTTGTACGTGGTCGCCGTTGACGAGGTGGCGGCTACCGGCGGCGGTTCAGGAGCTCGATCTGCACTTGGAATGGGCGGTCTGCTGAGACGCGCCAGACTCTCGAGTCCATCGTTGACGGTTCCGACCGGCGTGGGTACTCCTGGTTGAACACTGGAGCGGCTCCGCCGCACTGTCACCCGGGCTCTGCTCCAGCGGCGTCCATGGGGTGATCGCCCAGAAACGCTGGAGGCGGACAAGTGACCGGCAACGAGCTCGTCTGACCAACCACTGCGAGCAATCGGACTAAAGGCGCCCCGGCGGGGTCGCGAGTCGCTAGCGTTTGCCCCTCAACAGCGAGAGGACCTGGGTGCCGCGCACAACAGCCACGAGCAAACGTGGAAGCGACTCGCTGGTGGCCGCCACAGCCGCCCCTACGGCGGAACTGGGTGCTCGCCGGACCCGACGAACCAGCCGCCGGTGCCGGCTCCGTGACTTGGCTCGCCTGCGAGGCCGCTGCAACGACGAGGAGGGCTGCCTACCAGCGCAGCCGTTCGCGGGCCCAGCTCAAGGAGCAAGTCCAGTAGCCCGCAAGCGGCGGCGCGAAACGAAGGGTGTAGTAATGCGAGGTTCTTCGATGCTCCCGACGCGGCAGCTGCTTCTCGGGGTGCTCGTCACCCTGCTCCTGCTGAGCGGTCAAGCAGCACCGGCGCAAGCTGAGACTCGCCCCTTGCGGGACCCGCGCGACCGCAGCATCGCGGCGCGCTATGACATGCGTTCTGTGACCCTCAACAGCAGAGAGACCCGGCTGGTCACCCGAGTGCGAGTTCGCGCACTACGTATCAAGGACGTGCTGCTTGTCGTCAGATTCCGTGACGGTCGCGGAGCTCCACATCGCGCCTTCGTCTACGCCGACGGCTCAACTCGGTTCAGCGAGGTGGCAGTGCAGGTCAACGTCGGCGATCCGTGGACAGTGGTGCCGTGCGATGGTCTGCGGCAACGCTGGTCTCGAAAGTCGGACCAGATCGTCCTGTCGCTCCCGCACTCCTGCGGAGGGGCGGCGTTTAATCGGTTCCGCATCACGACCGGCAAGTGGGGTGCCGCCCATCCAAGCGACGTGGTGCGCAGTCGCGCGACGCTCCTCCCTGGCGCGGCGCGTGTCTTGGAATGAGCTGCGTACCCACGGGGAGCCGCACCACACGACGGAGTGTGTCTGTCGCTTGCCAGGGTGATGGGACCACCGTGTTGCCAGGAGGATGGGACCACCTGGTCGTGTGAGTGAGCATCACCGTTGGCCTCCTTCGGATCTCCTTCTGGCCCGCCTACTCGGGCAACCGCGGTCCACTCCGGCTCACTACAACGGATAAGGCTCGGGTCAAGACGAACGAATCCACCAGCCAGGTGAGGTTGGCGGCGGATGGAGAGGACCCGCCTCGCCTGGTCACCGCCGGGACCTCGGCGCGGTCGCGAGTGGGCACGTGTCCGGGCTCCACACCACAGTCCCTAGGCGACAGGCGGAGGGTCTCGTCGGAGCCGATCCACGATCTCCAAGGTTCGATCGGACGGGTCGAGCGGCGGACGGTCATCGTCGCTGCGGTTGAACACCTCGTAGCGAAGGCAATGGTCCGCCTCAGCGTCGCCGCCCATTGCCTTCCTCGCCCGCGCGAGATCAAGCCGCGGCTTGTCCTCGTACGGAGCTGCGAGGATTGCCTGCTCGGCGGCCCATAGCGCCTCGCGCGGGCGGCCCTCGGCGAGTGAGTGTGTGGCGTACACGTGCGCTACGTCGACGATGGCTGCAGTCGCATATTGGTCGACGGGAGTGTCGACCAGCCAGCCGTAGCCGTTCGGTCGCTGTTGGTCGTACGGCGGACCGCCTACCAACTCCAGCGCCCTGCGTAGATCGTCGATCCCTGCAGGCCCTCGAGCTTCCCCGCGAGCTCGTAGTCGACGGAACAGGTCGGCGTCCATCAGCACTCCCGACAACTGGTAGCCTGCTGGCCGCGAACGCGCTGTGCGGCGGGGGAGGTGCCAGTCCTCCGTTCCCGGCTTCTTCCCCAGCCACTTCCGCAGCTGGCCCAGGCGGGTGTGCAGCGTGTTGTTCTGGATGCCGAAGTCGGCGGCAACCCGGTTCGGAGTCACCCCTTCGGGGTCACAGGAGAGGTATGCGGCCAGTTCGGCGAAATAGGCGGGTCGGCCCTCCACCTCTTTTGTCTTCTCCCCTGGAGTGCGAAGCTCGACCGGCCCGAGCACGCGGAGTTTCGGGTCGCTGACTCTCGGGATCGGCCCAGTCGGCAAGGTCGTGGTCGAGCTTTGGGTCCGCGGCAACGTCGGCCATAGCGGCGCTCGGTGCCACGGCATGCGCCAGGCCGGCCAGATCCTCCGTCGTCGATCGTCGTCACCACGGAGTTGTCCGGGATCGGGACAGGAGCCGGCGACGAGCGACAGGCTGACGTGCTGGTCTTTGTCGACCAGAAGAGCGACACCGCAGCTCACAAACCGAGAGAGCTGCGGATGTGGGCCACCGTGTCGACGGTCCGTGACGGCGACGAGTGGCTCATCTCTGGCGTCGAGACCGAGAGCTGATCGGGCGACCGAGACCGCGACCGATCCCGGACGCAGGCCTTGGGGTGAACGCCCCATCGACACGACACCCCGCCGGCCCTAACGTTTCGCCCAGATCTCGGGGACAACGCACATCAAGGAGATCGACATGGCAATGGTGGGGATGGATGTCGAGCAGGTACGCGGCCTCGGGAGCCAGCTGCTTGCTCAGGCGGACCAGGTCGGCGGAGTGATCACCGCGATCGAGGGGATCGTGGGGAGCCTCACGGCGGCGTGGACCGGGCAGGACGCCACCCAGTTCGCCGACTGGTGGAACTCCCAGCACCGCCCGGCGCTGCAGGCCGCCCAGGACGCCATCGCTGGCCTCGGCCAGTCGGCGCTCAACAACGCGGACGCACAGGAGCAGGTCTCGGGCGCCTGACCGGCGGCTGCTCTCGGGCCCTGTGCCGGCGTGGGGTTGCCGGCGCAGGGCCTTCCGTGTCGATGGGTCCCGAATCTGATTGAGGTGTGTGATGGCGTTCTGGGGGATGGATCTTGAACAGGTTCGCGGCCACGCCGACGGCCTGGCAGCACAGGCGCAACAACTGCAGAGCCTGATCGCTCAAGTCGACGGTGTCGTCGACCAGGCGTCGTGGGTGTGGCCTGGGCCTGACAGCGACGCGTTCAGGGACGGGTGGCACTCGACCTACCGGCCCGCGCTTGACGGTGCTGCGACCCAGCTCATCGACGCGGTGACCGTTCTGTATCGCCAGATCGAGGAGCAGGCGCTCGTCAGTGGCGAGCCCGTGCCCGCGGGCACCCTCGGCCCGGGTGGGTCTGCCGACATGTCGTGGCTCGATCGCTTCAGCGACGTCCTGCCGTGGCTTCAAGGGACCACCGGCGTGGCGGGCTTCTTGACGGCGCTCGGGGCGAACCGGGCACTGGCCGGTCGCTACTCCAACTCATACCTGCGGTTTGCCGAACTGTTGCGCCGGTCGTCTGGCGGCCTGCTCAGCGAGGGCTTCTTCCGCTACAAGGGCCCCCACAACGGGATCTTCAACGTTAACGGCCCGATCGCGCGGCTCGCGTCGTCGCCCACCTTCAGCCGGTTCAACCTGCTCAGCGGTGTGACCGGTCTCGGGCAGAGCCTGTTCGGCGCGTTCGGCCCGAACGGTTCGACCGGTGACCGGATCTACCAGGGGGTTGACGCCTTCGGTGACGGGCTGAAGTTGTCGAAGAACCCGGTCGCATACCTCAGTGGCGTGATCGTCTCCACCGGCAGTCACATCGGGCGGACCGCGCAGGAGGTCGACTGGTCGCCAGAGGGCTTCCAGATGGCATGGCAGTACGCATCGCAGAATCCTGGTGAGACTGCCGAGGAGTTCTTCACCTCGATTCCCAAGGTGCTGGGAGACGTGCTGTGACCGACCGTGCAGACTCCAACGTGATCCTCACCGACGACGAGGTCGCCGCGGTCGCGTCCACGACGGGGCGACCGTGGCGCCGACCACTGCTCACGATCGAGGACTCCGAGCGCGCGCTCACCAGTGCTATCGCCCGCGGTTTCCGGTCACTCGGACTTCGCGGCCTGGTGTCCGAAGCCGGGTTCACCGAGCCGCTGCTCGCTGCTGTTGCAGCGCAAGCGGGGCACAAACCGGTGCTTGCGGCTGTCGCAGTCGAGGACGACCTCTCGTGGAGCACCGATGCCGAGCGATGGGAACTGTTCGCCGCGCGAGACGGCGACTCGGCGGCGCTCAGCTGCATCTCTACGGCCGCCGGGATCCACGTCTTCGCCCCGTGCGGGTTCAGAGAGGCTGCCGAAGCGTTCGGCGAACTCCTCAAGCCAGCCCCTCCAGTCGACGGCCGGGAAGCGGCGATCTCCGTACTGGTCCGTGGCATCAACGGCGAGCACCTCGACAGTTACCTCATGCGCGCCGGTGTGCTATCGGTGATGCGACCAGGAAGCGAGGGTCGGCTCCCTCCAGAACCGACCGAGCCGGTCGACTGGCCCGGCGTCCTCGCCGCGATCAGCACTGCCGACCGAGCGAGTGCCGCGGAAGGCCAGTGATGACCTTCGTCGGCATGGATCTGGTAGCCGTCCAACGGGGTGCGACCGCGATGGCGGCCCAGGGTGACCGGCTGACTGACCTGCTGTCTCAGCTCGATGGCGCGGTTGCGAACCTGACCGTCTTGTGGCCGGGACCGGACTGTGACGCGTTCCAGACTGCGTGGTTCGACCAGCATCGCTCGTCGTTCCAGGCGGCTGCAGATGAGCTGTCGACCCGGGCGCAGTGGCTGCAGCGCCAGCTCGAGGACCAGGCCGAGGTCAGCGGCATGACGATGGATCAGGTTAGTGCGCTGGTGCTCGAGCCGTGTGTGGAGCCGGGTGACACCTCGACGCAAACGTTGCTCGACCTGTCGCAGGCCGCGTACCCCGACAGCGGTGACGTGGGTGGCTGGCATCGGCTCTCCGACGACGAGCTGCTCGTCCTGGGCATCGACCCGGGGATGGTTCGCGATCCGGCGTCCGGGTTCTCGGCGTCGGTCTTCCGGAACGCCGAGGGCCAGATCGTGGTCGCCTACCGTGGCACCACCGAGTGGTTCAGCGGGTTCGCCGTCGGCCCGGACCTGCTCGCCGACGTCGAGGGATCGGTTTATCTCTCCCAGCAGAGCGAACAGGCAGTCGCTCTCGCGCTCGCACTGCGCAACGCAGTGGGCGTGGAGAACCTCACTTTCACGGGCCATTCCCTGGGTGGCCGGCTGGCCGCCGTCTCCTCCATCGCCACTGGGGCGCACGCCGACACGTTCAACGCGGCCGGTGTGAGCCCGAGCGAGATGATGTACGCCCATATCGCTGGTGGCGGCGAAGGCCCGAACTTCTTCCAGTGGCTCGGGACGCACAACCCGCTCATGGACGACCGCTTCGATGCCGCCGTGCTGGGGATCGACACCAGCAACATCGTGAACCATCAAGCGCCCAACGACATCCTCGGCAGCCTGCAAGTCGCGACACCGGTCCCTGACGCGGTGGGCACCCAGCAATACACACCCATCGAGACCCTGAACCCGATCGACGCCCACGGCCTCGACAGCCTGGACGAGTCGATCTGATGACTCCACGACTCATCGACGACGCGTGCCGGCAAGGCCTGGGAGAGATCCTCGGGCCGCGCGGAAGGGAGGTAACCCAATGGCACAGCCCACGCCGCCACCACCTCCACCCCCTCCCCCGACCTCGCCAGCCGCTGTCGCAGCAGACTCGCGCGGGCTGCGGCGCCGATGGCGGCTGCTGATCCTCGTTGTTGCTGGCGTTCTCGCAGCGACAGCGGGCGTAACCGCGGTGCTGGTCCTGAACGACGACGACGGAGGCGGGCTTCCGACAGTCGCTGAGATGGACGCCGTGACGTTCGACGACCCGGGTGGTCCGCCACCGGACGCGTGGGCCGACTCGATGAAGGCGTGGCTGCGCATCGGGGATGACTCCGAGTGCCGGATCGGAAGCGTCCACGACTTCACCCAGGGGCCGCGGACCGACGAGTTCGGCCCAGGCTTCGACTATGTTCTCTTGGACGGCGCCGAGGGCGATGAGCCCCTCCGGGCGTTTTACACGGTGCCGGTACGTGGCGAGGAGGACCGACGGGCGTTCGCACTGTCGTTGGAACTGTTCGTCGACGTCGATGCCGCCCTTGCCGAGTGGGACGCGTCGGTGTCCGGTGACAACGACGAGGGCGAGCGCCTCGAGTACCGACGCCGATCCGACCCTCAGCCCTTCCTTGGTGGCCAAGCGTGGGTGGACTGCTGGCTGGGCTTCGATCGTCCTGATGGAGACCGTAACTGCGACGCTTTCTTCTTCTACGACGGCGGCTGCTGCAGGGTGAACTGTCGGGAGGCCTGGACCCCGACCCGACCCCGCAGGAGGCCGCGGACTGGTTCACTGCGGCACTCCCCGGGGTGGTCGGCTCGCAAGGTTGATCGGTCGGGGTGTGATCGGTGGGGGGCTCTTTGACGTCGTCCCCGGCACGACGGGCAGTCAGGTGTCGACCTGAGGAACTCAACTGGTCGTGCGGCCCAGGGCCCGGACGCCGTCGATGAGGCCGTTTGTCAGGTCGCCGGCCCCGAACGTGCGCTGCATCGAGGCGGCCACCCGCGCCACATAGGGGTCGGGCAACTGGGGCCTCAACTGATCGCCGGTCACGATCTCGAAGACGCGTGCGTCGGGATCGATCATGAGGAGCACGGTCCGCCTGGGTTCCTCAAGCGTCGCGTGGAGGCGGAGCGCGTAGGAGCGCGGTGGCGTGGCGGCGGCGCCAATGTACACCGAGATGCTCGTTCCAGTGGACGCGCGCACGTCGGCGATCGCCCGCTCGATCCGGCGGGTGTCGCGGGCGGTGAAGCGCACCTGCGGAGCCGCGGGACGAGCTTTCGCGTCGTCGCCTGACATCGTTCGGGCTGGCGGCGGCACAATCGTGGTGTGCGCGCCGAACATCGTGACCTCACCGGCCCACGCCGACACGACGGTGGCGTCGAGCAGGGTGTCGTCCTCGTATTCGGCGACGATGACGGGCGAGGCGTCGGCCAGTGGAACGAGGGCTCGTAGGTCGGCGGCGAGCTCTTCGACGGAGGCATGTCGGTCGGCCGTCTGCTTGGCGAGTGCCCGCGCGAGGAGCCGGTTGACACCCAGGATGACTTCGGAGGTTACGGCGAGCCGCGGCAAGGGGTCTTCCCGGTGCCGGCGGGCGATCTCGAGCGGGGTGCCGGCGTAGGGCGGGCGGCCGACGAGGAGGGCCCACAGCACGCAGCCGAGGGAGTAGATGTCGCCGCTGACGTCCGGGCGGGCACCGGTGTGCCGCTCGGGCGCCATGTAGGCGGGGCTTCCGATTACCCCTCCGGCACGAGTGTGCTCGCTCTCTGCGGTCGCCGCGATCCCGAAGTCGCACAAGAAGACCTGGAGCCGTTGGCCGCGTTGCCGCACGAGGACGTTGCTGGGCTTGACGTCGCGGTGGATGACGCCGACGTCGTGGGCGCTGCCGAGGCCTTCACACAGCTGCAGCACGACGTCGAAGGCATGAGGCAGGTCGAGCGGCCCGCGCTCGCGCAAGGTCTGGGCGAGGTCGCCACCTTCGATCAGCTGGGTGGCCATGAACAGCGTCCCGTCGACCTCGCCGAAGTCGTAGATGTGGACGACGTTGGGTGAGTCGAGCTTGGCCAGCAAGGCCGCCTCGCGGCCGAACCGGTCGCGGAAGTCGCGGTCGCCCGACAGCTCCGCGCTCAGGAGCTTGAGTGCGACCGGGCGTCCGAGGACGGTGTCCTCTGCTCGATGCACGACACCCATGCCGCCGCTGCCGAGGAGTCCGGTGACCTGGTAGCGGCCGAAGGCCTGCGTGGAGCTGGCTGGTCCGGGCACGGTCTACTCCTCCACGAGCGGCAGCTGCACCTTGGCGACGGCACCGCCTTTGACCCAGAACCCGCGTCCGGGCGGGAAGTCGGTGCGTCGGGTGCGCGGCAGCGTCGTCCGCAGCAGTCCTTCGCCGTCGGCCTGGTCGGGCTGCAGGAGCAGGCCGGTCCGGCCGTTGCGGATCTCCATCGTCAGCGGCCAGGAGCTGGTCCATGCGGGGGTCTCGGCCTCGGCGATGACCGGGCACCCGGCGCGCCGCATGGCCTGGATCCTCTTCAGAAGCGCCTGTTCGACTGTGCTGCCGACGAAGTCGGGCAGGTACTCCACGACGAGCGCCAACGGTGGTGGGTCGTCCGGTGTCGCCGGCGGCTGGACCGGGCCCTGCTGGTCGAGGCGCTCGAGCACGGACCGGACCTCCTCCTCGTGGTCGGCGCACATCTCCCACAGGTCGAGGCCCGACAGTGGGGTTCGGCGGGTGCTGAGGTGAACGATCGGCAGCTCGGGCCATCTGCGCCGCAGCGACGTGGCCAGCCACCGGACGGCGTTGGTGCGCCCCGACTGGGGTGGCCCGGCGACCATGATCACGCCGGTCGGGTCGAACGCCATCGGCGCGAGCGTTGTGTCGGCGACCCCGAGGGTCGGTCGTCCACGCACCTCGACGGGGAGGCTGCCCGTGGTGACCAGCGAGTCGAGCGCGCGGATCGTCGGTGGTTTCGTGTGGTGCGGTGCGAGCCGGACGGCAAGGTTGTCCAGCGCGGCCGCTTGGGCTGCGGCTGAGGCGATGGACGCCTTCACGTGCTCCTCGGAGATGAGGACGGCGAGCTGCATCTCCTGCCCGGTCTCGCTCCAGATCGCCCGCCCGGGATGGCTCGAGGGGGTCAGGATGTCCCGGGGCACACCCAGGGCCAGGTACGCCTCCTCGTCGGCCTGTCGGAGCACGATGCGCCGTTGGAAGGCCGACATCACCGACCCGGGTACGGCGGCCGGCCGGTCGGCCGTCATGGCGACGTGGACGCCGACAGCGCGGCCGTCGAGGAGGATGCGCTGGAACCGCTGGTAGAGCCACGCCCCGGCCGTCGTCTCGTAGGCCGTGCGGAAGTTGCTGAACCCGTCGAGGAGCACCAGCAGTCGCGGCTCCTGGGGCCGGTCGGCCTGGTTGCGGTAGTCGTCGATGTTCGCGGTGCCGGCGCCGTAGCGGGCCGCTCGTTCCTCGATCACCTGGCCGAGGTAGGTGATCAGGCGTTGCACCCGCTCCTCGTCCTCGCCGGCGATGATGCTGCCGACGTTGGGCAGCACGTTGAGCGAGGCGAGGGCGCCGGTGGCGAAGTCGAGCCCGTAGACGTGGACGAGACCGCCGCCGGGTGTGATGGCGGATGCGGCGGCCAGGGTCCGCAGCGCCGTGGTCTTCCCGGAGCCGCCGGTGCCGACGAGCAGCAGGTTGCCGTCGGTGTCGGGTCGGTAGAACGCGACGTCCTGCCGCTGGTCACCCGGAGCGTCGACGACGCCGAGCGGGATCGCGGTGTCGCGGCGCGGCTTCAACGCCTCGCGGCCGAGTCCGTAGATCGGGGCGAGGGGGTCGAGCCAAGGCCGTCGTGGTGGCGGGACCGCCGCGCGGGTGGACGCGATGCGGATCGTGGTGACGACTCGGTCGATGTCCTTGGCGATCGACTGGTCGGTGTGGGGTGGTTCGGGGAGCTTCCACGCACGCCCCGTGCCGAAGTCGAGATCGTTGACCTCGATCGGTGGGGTCTCCGGTTCCGGTGCTGTGCGGGCGCCCGGGAACGCGGACTGGAACGTCGTGATCCGGCCAGGTCCGGTCTTGGCGGCACCGCGCCCGGGGATGGAGGTCGGGAAGTGCGCGGCCACGGCGTCGCCGAGGACGTCGAGGGAGTGGCTCTCGTCCGCCATCCGCAATGCGATCCGCAGGTTGGTGTTGGCGCGGATATTGTCCTTGATGACGCCGCCCGGGTGTTGGGTGGCGAGCACGAGGTGCAGGCCCAGTGAGCGTCCGCGTTGGGCGACGTCGACGACGCCTTCGACGAAGTCGGGCACTTCGGTGGCGAGCGCGGCGAACTCGTCGACGACGATGATCAGGCTCGGTGGGCAGTCCGGGTCGCCGGTCTTCTCCAGGTCGATGAGGTCCTTCTTACCCTTCTTGTTGAGCAGGTGCTCGCGGTGCTGGAGCTCGGCCTTCAGGCTGCGCAGCGCGCGACGGACGAGGTAGGGCGACAGGTCGGTCACCATGCCGACGCAGTGCGGGAGCGCCACGCAATTCGCGAACGCCGAGCCGCCCTTGTAGTCGACGAAGAGGAAGGTGACCCGGTCCGGGCTGTAGGCGTGGGCGAGTCCGAGGACCCATGCCTGCAGGAACTCCGACTTGCCTGCGCCGGTGGTCCCGCCGACCAGGGCGTGCGGTCCTTGGGCGCGCAGGTCGATCGCGAACGGCTCGGAGCCGGCGTGGCCGACAACGGCCCGCAGGTCGGCGGCATGTTCCCGCGCGACCGGCGCTGACCCGTCTCGGACCGCGAGCGACTGGTTCTCTCGCCAGCGGGTGACCACGACGTCTGCGTCGTCGCTGGCGTCGTGGCCGAGCAGGGTCACGACCGAGACCGACCGCGGGAGGTCGGACTCGTCCTCCACTGGGCGGCCGGCGTCCACGAGGGGAGCGAGACGGCGGCCGATCCGCGTGGCCTCGGCCGCGTCGAGGCCTTCCATCGCGACGGCATCGACCTGCACCTCCTCCCGCACCATGCCGACCGTGCCGGATCCGCCGTCGACCCAGGCGAAGGTGCGGCACGATGCCGGCAGGCTCGAGACGGCGTCGGCGATCCACAGCACGAACACCCCGACGTCGGGGCCGAGCTCGGCGATCCGGGTGAGCCGGGCGAGATCGGCGGCGGTGTCGTCGACGATGACGACCACCGACGGCACCCGCGGCGGGTCCGGCTGCTCGGCTTCTTCCAGCGGTCCGCGGAGGCGTGCGCCAGCGCCGTCGGAGCGGGTATCGATCAGCTCCTCGAGCTCGTTGAGCACCACGGTCCCGGTGCCGGGGTCGGCAGACAGGTGGTGCCGCAGCGGCGAGTGCGGGGAGGCGGTGTGTGGGAGCCATTCGATCCACTCCCACGTCCCGCGGTTGGTTGAGGAGGTCAAGCACGTCATCACCACCTCGGCGGGTGAGTGCAGGACCGCGATCTGGGCGGCCGCCGCGCGGGCCACGGCCTCGCGTCGCTGGGGTGGGCCGGCGATGCCGAGCCCGCCGACGACCCGGAGGTTGCCCACGACCGGTGCGTCGCGGAGCAGGGCGAACTCCGCTGCGAGCTCTTCGGAGCGGCGTCGGAAGTCGGGCAGTCCGCCTGCCCGCGGCAGCTCGGCGACGTGGTGCGGCGGGATCGCGCCGAGGCCGAACCGGACATTGAGGAATTCTGGGTGCTCGGTGCGGCGGCACCACAGCACGCCGGAGTGCCGGTCGACGGAGTCGACGCACGCCGACATGGACGGGTGCAGTTCGGCGAGCTGAGCCCGCTCGTGGTCGTGGCCGTCGGACAGTTGGCGGCGGCAGGTGTCCAGGGCACTGTCGAACTCGGCAATCTCCTCCCGCAGCGCGAGTGCTCGCTGCCGACGCTGGTCGATGAAGTTGGCGAGCATGAGCAGCGGGGTCATGCAGATGAAGATGAGCGAGAAGGTGCTGCCGGAGCTGCTGTTTTGCGAGGACTGGATGCGCCAAAACAGCAGGCCACCCATCAGCAGCGGCACCATCAGCATCAGCCACGGGAACCGCACCAGCTGCCGCGGCCGGGGCGGTTGCGGCAGCTCGACCGGCGTGGGCGAGGGTCGGGCCACCACCCGAGGGGAGCGGATGAAGCCGGTGTCGGTGGTGGCACTCGGGCCGGTGGGGGCGAGTGAGACCACCGAGACCGTCGAGTCCCCCAGCTCGATCATGTCGCCGACCGCGACCGCGATCCGCGAGACCCGGACCCCACCGACGATGACACCGTTGGAGGAACCGAGGTCGACCACCTCGACCTTCGACCCGACGATGACGCGGGCATGCTGCTTGGACACCGACGGGTCCTTCAAGCGGACCTCGCATTCGGCCGAGCGGCCGATGGTCGAGCTGCCGAGCCGCAGATGGAACTCCTCGCCCTCATCCCGGCCGCGCAGCACGCGGAGCACGGCGACCGTCGGCGTTCCGGCCCGGGTGGCCTCGAACGAGTCGGCATAGGTGATCGCGAGGCTGCTTCCAGACTGGATGCCCGAATCGATCAGGGTCTGCTCGGGGTCGATCGGGTCCGGCACGCTCCCCCGTCCGGCGCGTGCCAACGTGACCGAGCGTTCGGGCTGGAACTGGCCACCGCGGCGGTCAGATGCCGCAAGTGCGGTTGCGACGTCGCCGACGGTGGCCGTCGCGTCCGCGGTGATCTGCACCTGGTCCTCCCCCTGGCCGCCGTGCGGCTGGGCGAGGGTGACCTTGACCTTCATTCGTCCTCCTCCGCCGAGGTGGTCTGCGGAAGGTCGAGCAAGGCCAGGTCGTCGGGGGTGACCAACAGCGTCGAGACGGCGTACTCGACGAGGTGGAGCCGACGGTTCGACGCCATCCGAACGCCGGCTCCGCGCAGCCCGCGGACCCCGGCTGCGGTGAGCTTGTCGCAGACGTTCTCGATCTTCTTGTCGAACCGCTTGGTCGACCAGCCGAGCCGGCCGGCGGCCTGACCGGTGCTGGGGATCTCGCCGGCGCCCGAGCCCGAGCGGCGCAGCACCGGTTCGGCCAGCGCCAGGATCGCCAGTAGCTGCGACTCGGTGAACTGGCCGGGGATGATGGTTGTCGTACCGGCGCCGGAGGTTGGCCGCCGGACCGGGTCGTACGGGGTGTCGGCGACGTCGACGATCAGCTCATAGAGCGTCTCGCCGGCGGCGAAGGTGATCAGGGTGCGGGGAAACACCAGTGGAAGCTGCGCGCCCGGGGCGAGGGTGCTGCGCATCAGCCCGTTGGCGTCGGTGAGGTACGCAGCGAGCCGGCCGCCGACGTTGGCCACCCACCACATGGCGTCGCGGTGGCTGAATCGCAGGAAGTCGCGGTGCAGGTAGGGGTTGTCGTCGATCTCCAGATCACCGGAGCGGCCCACGGTCAGGTCCCGGCCGGGTTCGGCGGTCAGGATCTCGCCGGCGAAGTCGAGGGAGATGGACGGCTTGTCTTGGTCGGTCATGTCCCGCACGCCCTAGCCCAGCGCGAGGCAGGCCCACGCGGGCTCCGAGCGCGTGTTCCCGCGGATCGTCCACACTGCCGCGCACGCCTCGTCGGTGGCGAGCACCGTCCCGGATCCGGTGACAGGGCTGGACTGGCCCGGGATCAACGCGGCGTCCGGGTCGGCCTGGTCGGTTCGGTCATAGGGCTGCACGAGGAACTGGTCTCCTTCTTGACGCTCGGGCACGGTCCAGGACACGCGGAGCCGGTCCTGGCCGTCGGGACGCACGGTCACCCCGGTCGGCGTCGGCGGGCCGCCGCTGTCGAACGGATCGCGCGGCTGGGTCGTGGGCTTGTCGGCCTGGTCGCCGCTGGTGGCGTCTGGCGACCGCTGACCGAGCCAGACCCCGACGGCCACGACGATGAGGATGACCAGGGCGCCGCCGAGGAGGGCGGGGTTGAGGGAGCGGCGCGGCGGCGCATCGGCCGGCGGCGCTTCGGCCGGCGCGGCGGCGGTCGGGGCCGACCGGGCCGCGCTGGTGGCGGGCATGGCGGTGTAGTCGCTGGGTGGCTGGTGGAGCACGACATCGGGCGCGGTCTTGGGTTGCACCGCCCCGCCGACCGCGGTGGCTTCGAGCGGTGGCGGTGCTGCGACAGGCGGCGGGCTCCACGCCGGCGCGGGGGGTGCGGGCGCGCGTGCGGGAACGGGGGCGGGTTCGGGGTCGATGGAGACGAAGCCGCTGACCCGGGTTCCTCCGCCGTCGTCGCCGGGGGCGATGTCGATGACCTGCTCGTCCAGTACGTCGATCGTGGTGACCGGTAAGTGCAGCTCGGCCTGGATGCTTTGGAGTGCGCGCGCGAACTCGTGTGCGCTGTCGTAGCGTTCGTGTGGCGCCTTGGCCATCGCGGTGCGCAGGGTCCGCTCGAGCGATTCGGGCACGTCGGGTCGGCGCGTTGGTGGCAACGGCATGGTGCGCACCCGGGGCGCAAGGGCGACGGCGTCGTTGGCTCCGCCTTGGACGTGGAACGGGGACCGGCCGACGAGGGCGGTCCACAAGGTGGCGCCGAGCGAGTACACGTCGCCGCTGGGTCCCATCGGTGCGCCAACCGTGAGCTGTTCGGGCGGTGCCCACGGCACGCTCATCCCGAAACCCTCGCCGGACTGTGCGCTGGCGGTGGTGACCGAGATCCCGAAGTCGGTCAGCGCGGCCCGACCGAACTCGGTGAACAGGATGTTGGCGGGCTTGATGTCGCGGTGCAGGATCCCCAGCCGGTGGGCGGTCTCGACCGCGCCGCTGAGCTGAATCACGACTTCGAGCGCCTTGGTGACGGTGAGTGGCCTGGCTCGGATCCGGAGCGCGAGGTGGGGTGGTGGGCAGTACTCCATCACCAAGAACGGCCGGCCGTCGGGCGTAATTCCGGCCTGGTAGATGCTGACGATCGAGGGGTGGTTGGACAGCTTGGCCATCACGTTCGACTCGACCTCGAACGATGCTTGGACGTCGGCGTCGATGTCGCTGAGAAGCACCTTGACGGCGACCTTGCGGCCGAGCATCTGTTGCTCGTACTGGAAGACGTCGGCGAAGCCGCCGGTGCCGAGCAGCTCGAGGAACTGGAACCCAGGGAGGTCAGGCGGGGGTCCGGGTTGGCGGGCGTTCACGGCAGCTCCTCGAAACGCAGGTGCACGCCATGCCCAAGGTCGATCACGTCGCCCGGGACGAGCAGGTGGGGCTTCTCGAGGAGACGGAACGGCGGTTCGCCGTTGCGTCGCAGAAACGTTCCGTTCGTAGAGTTGAGGTCCACCGCCAGCAGGCTCCAGCCCTCGACCCGCAGAGCGACGTGGCTTGCGGAGACGTGCGGGTGTTGGAGGGTCATCAGGCGCGGGATCGCGGTGCCTTGGAACCTCGACGCGCGCGGCGCCCGCCCGATGATGACGGGCCCGTCGAGATCCGCCCGTTCGCCGGTGCTGACCAGGACCCGCCCAAGGGCAGGCTGAGCGATCCGGGTCGGGGACGCGTTCAGTCCGCTCCCGCACACCCGGCACTGGGCCCGCTGCGGAGGATTGGCGTGGCCGGCCGTGCACAGCACCGCCAGCACTCCCCCATCGGCGCCAGGCGCCGCGACCGGTCCAGGCGGGCTGGGGTCGGGAAGTGCGGCGATCGTGTGGCCGTCGTGGTCGCCGAGTCCCACAGAGGGCGCCAGTTGGCTGGCGGGCTGGCTCGATGGCGGCGAAGCAACCGGTGGCGCCGCAAGTGCCGGTGGCCTCGCCGCGGGATTCGGCGCCTCTGCCATGCCCGGCACCGCGCTGATGAAGTCGGGCGGCAGGTTCAACGTCGGCGGCTTGCCGTCTGCCTGGTCGCTGCCTGCCGCCGACGGCGCACTGGACGGCTCCTCCGCCTCAGCGGACTCGGCCGGCTCTGCCTCCCCCGCCTCGTCCTGGTCCTCGTCCTGGTCCTCGTCTTCCAGCCAGGTGACCTCCGAGGGCGGCGCGGGCCGGCTCTCGACTGGCGCTTCAACCGCCGGAGTGGCGTCCGGGCGCACGGCTGCGCCCTCGACAGAGCCCGCCACGGTGTGGTCGGCCCAGATGTCGTCGAACCCGTCCCCTGCTGGTGCTGGCAGGTCGATTGGCTCACCAGCGGCCGCCTCAGAACCGTCCTTCAGCTCGGGCTCGGCGTCCTCGGGCTCCACGTCAACCTCGGGCGCATCAGCCTCCGGCGCAGCGTCGAGCTCCGCGGTCCCGGCGGGTTCAGATGCTGCCGGGTTCGGATCGGCTTCGGGCTCCGATTCGACCGCGACGTCCGGGACGTCGCGGTTGCCCGGTTCGTCCGATGCCTTGGCGGCCTCAGGCTCGCTCTCGCTTCCCGGTTCTGGCTCGAGCTCGGGCTCGGGCTCGGGCTCGGGCTCGCCGAGCATGGCAGCGACGGCGGCCTGACTCACGCCGGCATGTGTTGTCTGGGCGAGATGGACCCTCACGGCCGCCACCCCGACAACGCCGGACTCGATCGGCATCTGCTCGCCATCAGGGTGCTCGTCGGCCCGCCCGAACCGCAGTGTCGTGACCGTCGTTAGTCGACGCTCGGTCCACGTGGCCACGTCCTGGCCGCTGACCGTGGTGGCGGCGCCGTCGTCGCCAGTGGCGACGATCTCGAACGAGCCGCGGACCGCGAGATGAGCCTCCTCGGGGCCCGAGAAGACGGCGATTGCGAACGGCGGTAGGTCGAGCAGACGCGAGCCGGTGGCTTCTCCGATCTCGGTGAGGACCGCGCCGACGGTCGTCGGGGTCGGCAGTGCGCGCAGCCGTTCCCACGTGGCGCTGGCGACGGCGGCCTCGATTCCGGCGGCGAGCACGACGACGCCACCGGACCAGACAATGGCGGGATGATTGCCGGCGACGTACAGCACCTCGGGTGTCGTCACGGCACGACCTCCAGGTCCGGCCGGGTGTCGCCGCTGAGCTCGATCCCGGACTCGTCGACGGTGTCGTCAGCGCCCGGAAGGTCGGCCGGGACGGGTGTGCCGGATACGTGCCCGGCGTCCACGACGAGGGCGGTGATGTTGTCGCGGCCGGCACCGGCGATCGCGGCCGCGACGAGTGCGGTCGCAGCCTTCTGTGGGTTCGGGGCGGCCTGCAAAGTGGCGCCGATCAGCTGGTCGCTGACCTCGCCGGTCAGGCCGTCGGAACACAGCAGGATCCGGTCGCCGGCGCGCGCCGGCAGCAGCCACTGGTCGAGCACCGGGGCTTGGGGCAGGCCACCGCCGATGGCCTGCGTGATGACGTTGCTGCGTCGGTCCGTCGGCGTGGCGTCGGACCGCATCCCGAGGTCGACCAGGGCCTGGTGGTGCGAATGATCGACCGTGACCTGCTCGAGGACATCGTCGCGCATCAGGTAGGTGCGTGAGTCGCCAATGTTGAAGATCAGCCAGCACGGCTCGTCGTCGTGAACGGCGAGGCCCACGCCGGTCAGGGTCGATCCGGGGGCGCCTCCGACCTGACGGCCCAGCTCACGCACCAGCCGGTTGGCGGTGGCGGTGGCGTCCTTGAGCGACTGTGGGGTCACCCAGGTGCCCCAGGACGTGTCCTGGAATGCCTGGACGACGAGCTCGGCGGCCTCCCGCCCGGACGCGTGGCCACCCATGCCGTCGGCAACCACGAAGACCGGCGGATTGGCCAGGTGGGCGTCCTGGTTCTCCTCGCGGTGGTTGCCGGTGTGCGAGTAGGCGCCCCAACGGACGTCGAGCAGAATGCCTGTCATCCGAGAACCACGATCGTGCGTTCGCCGTACCCGATGGTTGCGCTCGCGGGCACCACGGCCGTCTCCCCCGGGACCAGGCGAACCGTGGCCCCGTCGGCTTCCTGGATGGTCACCCCGTTGGTGGAGTGGAGATCTACCACCCATGCCCCCGACTCGGCCGGGCCGACCGCCAGGTGCGTCTTGGAGACCGACTTGGTGGCGTCGACGACCGGGAACGGCACGGCGTCCGGGTGCGTAGCCGGTGCGACCGGGTCGCGACCGATCACCCAGGTGCGGTCCAGCCGCAGCTCGGAACCCTGGTCGAGCCGCAGCACCGGTACGCCGCCCGAGCCCGGCAGCGGCCCGGGCATCGTCAGGTCCGCCGGCACCGGTGCCGACACGTGCGAGTTCGGGGCAGCCGGTGGTGGCGGCGGAGGCGGTGCGGGTGCGGCCGGAGGGGGCGGTGTAGCCGACGGTGCGAGGAACGCCGAGGACGGGGGAAGCATCACCGGGGCGGCCGCAGATGGCGGCTGGGCGGGCTGGCCCGGTCGGCGGGAACGTCCGCGGAACCAGCTCACCGGCTACCCCCTGACGTTGCGCTCAACCCGCCCCGACCCAGCCAACGCGGTCGCCTGAGCAGGGACCGCACGGAGAATCGTTGCCGAATCCTGTCGCGCACGGAGGCGGTTTTGCGGAACTCGGTGCGCAGTGCGTCGACCGCGGTCCACACCGTCTCGACGTCGACATCGGTCGGCTCGGCCGCACCGAACACGTGCGCGTCCACGCGGTGCGCGATCGGGATGCTCGTCGTCGGCGGAACGAGCTCCTGCAGCAGGACGGCGGACTCGAACCGGGTCGCCGGAGGCGGAACCCGGACGCCGACATCGGTCGCCAGGTCGACGATCTCGGCCCATCCGCCGCTGATTCGGTCCGACGGGCGGCCGGTGGTCCGGCGACGCCGCCGGCGGCGGGCCTTCCGGGCCGCGATCAGCGCGAACGGTCCGACCAGCACCGTTGCCGCACCGACGGCGATCGCAGCGATCTTGACGAGCCGCCAGATCCCGCCTCCGGTCTCCTCGTCCTTGTCGACGTCGGAGTCCGCGGGCGGCGGTGCTTGGGGGTCGCGGTCCTCGGGGATGTCGGGCGGCGGCAGGACCTGCGGGTCGCGTCGTTTCTCCGGTTCGGGCTGCTGCTGGTCGGGGCGTTGGTCGTCTTCTGGGGTCGGGTCAAACGGCACCCATCCCAGGTCCTCGAACTTCACCTCGATCCACACGTGCGCGTCGTCGCCGGTGATCGCGATCTCATCGCCCGTGGCGGCTGCCTCGGGGTCGGGGTAGAACCCCATCACCACCCGGGCGGGGAGTCCCAGGTCGCGGGCCATGAGCGCGGCAGCCACGGCGTACTGCTCATCGTCGCCGACCATCGGGCCGCCGTTCTCGTCCGCGAGCAGCCGCTCGATCCGGCGACTGGTGTGCCCCGGCAGCGACGGGTCGGGATCACCGTCGGCATAGAACCCGTCGGTGCGCAACGCGGTCTCGATGGCACGCAGCTGGTCCATCGGCGTGGCCGCGTCGCCCTGGAGATCGGGCAGCATGGCTCCGACGGCGTCGACGGTCGCGGAGTTGGGTCCGATCGGGAACGACTGGTCTGGTTGCGCGTCCGAGGGCAGGTCGGCCTTCTGCTCGGTGCTGTAGCTCGGTGCGAGGGCCACCTGCACGGAGTAGTCGGTGCCTTCGCCGAGGCCGCCGGTCGCGAGCGCGGTGCCGGTCGCGGCGTTGTAGTAGACGTCCCCGAGATTGTCGGTGGCGTCGAGGCGACGCAGGTCGCCGCCCCCGGGCAGCCAGACGCCGTCGTATGCCTCGATGTGGAACGAAAGATCGGTCAGCGCGGCGTCGGGCTCGGAGTACTCCGACGGCTCGACCGAGGAGCCGACCCGCGCGAACTCCGCGGAGGTCTCGGTGACGTTGTAGACGTCACCGTCGTACACGTCCATCGCGGCGAGCCTGATCCGGGCGCCGTCGGGAAGCCCGCTCACGGTGAACAGCACCTCGTCCTCGAGGTCGGACTCCAGGTAGCGGAACTTGGTCAGCGGGCTCGGGTAGGCGTCGGGGTCGAACGGTGGGTCGATCTGGTCCCGGAGCACGTGGCGGTCCGGCTCGGGCGCGAGCAGCAGCCAGCCGCCGACCCCCAGCCCGGCCGCCAATAGGAGAGAGACGCCGGCCGTCGCCGTCTGTCGAGCGCGAGGGCCGCGGCGGGTGGTGGCGGAGCGGAGGAAGACGACATGGGTGTCGACCGAGCCGAGCTGGGAGCGCCACGACGTCCAGCCGAGCGCAGCGAGGACGAAGAGCGCGCCCTGGAGGGCTGCGCTCGGCGCCTCGTGCGAGCCCCACAGGATGCCGGCGACGAGGAAGGTCGCGGCCGGGAGCAGCGTCAGGGCAACGACCCAGCCGCGACGCCGTACCCGGAGCACGCCACCGGCCGCGAGGGTCGAGCTGACGAGCGCGACCAGGAACGGCAGCACCGCGGGGCCGTCGAAGTCACCCGCGGGAAGCGGCACAGTGAGCACGTCGCGCCACGACTGCCACGACAACAGCGTGAGCCGCTCGATGGTCTCCAGGGTGGGCGCCAGGCCGCCAACGGTGGTGTCGGGCAGCGCCAGCGGACCTCCGAACGCGAGGTAGACCACGATGGCGGCAAGCAGGGTCCCGAGCTTGGTCCAGCCGCGCCACGACGAGACGACCGCGAGGCTCAGGCCCAGCAGCGCTCCGGCGGCTGCGGCGGTGTAGCCGACCGCTCCTCCGAACACCGGGCCGAACGCCAGCACGCCGGTGGACAACAAGACGCTAACGGCGGCGAGGTCGACTGCGCCGCGGCGCACGGCGGGTGACTGCCACAGCCCGGCGCGTCTGGTGGTGCTGCCCGAGGTCGCGGCTTTGGCTCGGGCCACGCCGGGGACCGGTGTAGCGGTCATCGGATGCTCCTCAACGCGCGCGGAAGGGCATGGACGTCGGGCAGGTCGACCAGGGTGAGGTCCCCGATCCGCCGCTGCGCCAGCGTGAGTGTTGCGTCGCACCGCAGGCCCAGGCAGGTGAGGGAGACGGGCACCGCCTTGTGGGCGCCGCGCAGGTCGCGGGGATCCGCGGCGCCGCCGGCGATCAGCATCGCGACCGAGGCGTTCGGAACGGCGGCGACCGCCTTGGTTGCCAGATCGCGCAGCGTGAGCTGGGTCGTGGCGGGAGTGAGCTCGGCCAGTCGGTCGAGCAGCAGCGGTGCGGTCGATGCGTGGAGCTCGCCCGTAGAGGTGTAGATACTCACCTGACGGTCGAGGCTGAACGCGTGGCGGGCCAGCGACCCGGCGATGGAGACCGCGGACTCGAAGTCCTGCTCGCTGGCGTAGTCCTCGGCATGGGTTGGCAGCACGACGAGCAGGTGCGCGCGGCGGGTCTCCTCGAACTGCCGCACCATCAGCCGCCCGGTCCGCGCCGTGGTCCGCCAGTGGATGGATCGCCGGTCGTCACCGGGCTGGTACTCCCGCAGAGCGTGGAAGGACACGTCGTTGGAGGAGAGGTCCTGGGTCGTGACGCCCTCGAGGTCGCGGATGAACCCGGTGCTGTCGTTGGCCAGCGGCACCGTGACCGGGTGGACGAACAGGTCGATCGAGTCGGCCCACTGCTGGGTCCGGCGCAACAACCCGAGCGCGTCGGAGCGGACAGAGCTGATCGGGCCGATCGTGATCACGCCGCGCCGGCGGGTGGGCACGTCAAAGAGCTGCTCGTGCTCCTCGTCGTGCGCCAGGCTCGGCAGCGTGAAGTGAGCGCGGCCGCGTCCGACGTTGAGCTCGATCCGGGTCGCGAATAACGACCGCCGCGCCCGGTTGCGGATCAAGAGCCGCCCGCTTGCGGTCTCCCCGGCCACCACCCGGGTGCGAGGCAGGTCGAAGGTCACCGCATACGACGTGCGGCCGAGCAGCCACGCCACCGCGACCAGCAGGAGCAGCAGGCACGCCAGCCCGATCACGCGCAGCTCCGTCCAGCCGGCAGGAACGCCGAAGGCAAGGCCGCCGAGCGTCCCGGCGGCCGCGACCCAGCCGGTCGGGGTCACCCAGTCTCCTGCACGGGCCGCGCGCTCGCCGTACGGCGTCAACCGCTGCCGGACAGCCTGGACGGTGCGCTCCACGCGGGGGCCGAGTCCCGGTCGGATGGAGCGCGGGACCCGGCGGACCCAGCCGAGGACGGGGGCGGCGAAGCTCACGGTCGGGCGTCCCTCAGCTCACGCCGCGCAGCTGCGGGGCCGGGATCGAGGAGACGACGCGGCCCATCACCTGGGTCGGCGTCGAGCCGGCGAACTCGGCCTCCGGTGAGAGCACCAGCCGGTGCGCCCACACCGGCGTGGCCAGCGCCTTGACGTCATCAGGCGTCACGTAGTTGCGGCCCTGGGCCGCCGCAAGCACCCGGGCTGCGCGCACCAAGGCGATCGAGCCACGTGTAGAGACACCCAGAGACGTCTCTGCGTCGTCACGGGTCGCCTCGGTGAGCTGCTGGACGTACTCCAGGACCGCGTCGTCGACGTGGTTCTCCTTGACCAGGTCGATCATCTGCGCCACCGCGGCCGATGCGACGACCGCGCGGAGCTGCTGGGTGCGGTCGGGGTTCGCAGACCCGGCGAGGATGAGGCGAGCCGCGGCACGGTCGGGGTAGCCCACCGACGCCTTTATGAGGAACCGGTCCAGCTGGGCCTCGGGCAGCTTGTAGGTGCCCGCCTGCTCGACCGGGTTCTGGGTCGCGATCACCATGAACGGGCGGCCGACATCGTGGCGGACTCCGTCGACGGTGACGCGCGACTCCTCCATCACCTCAAGCAGCGCGGACTGGGTCTTCGGCGAAGCCCGGTTGATCTCATCGGCGAGCACGATCGAGGCGAACACTGGGCCCTTGTGGAAGTCCCAGGTGCTGGTGCGCTGGTCGTACATCGTGATGCCGGTGATGTCGGAGGGCAGCAGGTCCGGGGTGAACTGGATCCGGCTATGCGTGCCGTCCACCGTCGCGGCCATCGCCCGCGCGAGCGCGGTCTTCCCGGTGCCCGGCGCATCCTCGAGGAGGAGATGCCCCTCGGCCAGCATGCAGACCAGCGCCAGGCGGATCACGTCGGTTTTGCCCAGGAGGGCCTGGCCGATGTTGTCGGTCAGCTTCGTGAACGTCTGGGCAAACCAGGTGGCGTTCTCAGGGGTCATCGACATCGGGCTTCCGTTCTCCTCGTCCTAGTTCTGACTGCAGTTGAAATCGCCGCCATCTCCGTCAAACGTGCCGTCGCTGAATCGGGCACCTGCAGAGTCGTAAAGGCGACCGGGAGGTCCTTGGTTGATCCAGCCGCTGTCGCCGCCGCCGTCGGTCCCGATCGTCGCGTACCAGTCGACCTCTCCTGAGCCGGCGACCCAGCAGTAGACGCTGCTGTTAGGCGCCCAGTTGTGCAGCTGGATGTACACGTACTTGCAGTCTGCGAAGTTGCACGGCGACTTGGCGCCTTCGTGCTTGACCGAGTAGGTGTGCTTGGGCCACGCCGCGCCGGTCGCACTCGCCGGGGGCGTGCTCACGGTGGGATCGTCGCCGGACGTACTCGTGCGCACAGTGACGGTCAGGCTCGTCGTGCCGCCGGCAGGCGCACTCTTCGTGACCTGTCCGCTGCCGGAGTTCCCGCTGCCCTGTGGCGCACTGCCCGGACCATCGCCGCTCCAGCTACAGGATCGGCCGTTGGAGGTGACTGACCAGTTGAACGTGTGGCTCTGATAGCCGGCCGTACCCGGGGAGACGCTGACCGCGCACGGCGCGAAGGCATTGACCCCGTCGCTCTGTTCGGGGCCTGGAGCCGATTGCTGGCCGTTCGCCGTGGTGACGGCCCAGACGAACACGTTGACGGTGGAACCATTTGGGAGCCCGCCGATCACAGCAGGTGAGGTGATCTCGTGAGGTGCGCCGCCGCCGAGCCGGTAGTAGTAGGTCACCGATTGCGCGCCGTGCAGGTCTGCGCCGCTGAAGGTCACCCTTGCCTGCTGGGACGAACCGGTCGGCGTGACGGTCAGGTTGCGCACGGGGCCGGGCTCTTTTGCGCCTCGCACTGGCGTGGTTGCGTCCGACCAGGGGCCCCAGCCGTCGATGGCCCCGCTGTCCGGGTTGTCGCGATTGAAGAGCTGCACCTGGAAGCTGTCGTCCTTGCCTTCGCGAAGGTCGACACGGCAGGAGGTCGCCGAGACCTTTCGACACTCGACCGTCGCGCCGCCCGCGCGCTGCACCCTGTACTGGTCGACCGAATGGCCGTGGTCGTCGTAGGTCCAGCTGATGAGGGCGGACGGATCGGCATCTGGACCGTCGGCGACGATCGTCGGAGTTCCGGTGACGGTCGGCTCGCCGTTGGGGTGCTCCGCAGTCTCGGTGGACCAGGCGCTCGCGCCCTGCTTGCCGTCGGTGATCGGTTCGGAGTCGTTGATGCCGCGCACCTTGATTCGGTAGTCGGTGCCGTTGGTGAGTCCCTTGATCGTGGTCTTGAGGCCGCCGGTCGTCGTGATCCGCCCGTTGTAGCTGATCTCGTAGGTGTGGACGTCGCTTCCCTCGTATGCGGGCTGGGTCCAACTGACCTCGAGGTTTCCGTCACCGAACGACGCCTTGACGTTGGCCGGCGGGAGCGGCACCTGATCCGGGATCGCTTCACGCGACCACTCCGAGCGTTCGGAGTCGCCGACCTCGTTGGTCGCGAGCACCCGGAACTGGTATGGCTCGGCATTGGTCAGGCCTGTGACCGTGTGGCTGGTGGTGGCGCCGTCGAGCTTGACGCTGTCGGATCCGCCGGCGCCACGCCACTCCAGGGTGTAGCCCGTGATCGGTGCGCCGTTGTTGTCCCCGGCCTGCCAGTCGACCTGGACGGTCTTGGATTCGGTCGGGTCGGCGGTGGGCGCGCTGGGGGCGTCCGGCTTCCCGCGGACGTGGAGCAGGATCTCGCCCTGCGCTTCTCGGGACTCCAGGTCGGTCGCGTCGCGCAGCACGTAGGTGACGACCATGGTGCCGCTGTAGTCCTCGCCCGGGGTGATCTTGACGGTGGTGCCCGAGCTGCTGATGTCGGCGTCGTCCGGCACGGCGGTGGGTTCTCCGACCACCCTGAGGTCCTCGCCCTCCTCCTCGAACGGGTTCGTCGCGTACTCGGCTAGGTCGACCTCGGTGGTCTCGCCGGCGGCCGCGTCGAGCTCGACGGGTCGCGTTGTGATGGGCGGCCGGGTGGTTTCGAGCACTTGGACGACCGTTGCGCGGCGCACGTCGCCGGTGGTCCCGTCGGTGACGATGAGGTCAAAATGCAGCTGGGTGCCGGGCTCTGCTCCGCCGCCGAGGGCGACGGTCAGCGTGTCGTCATTCAGGCTGACGTCGAGACCGGAGTCCTCGTTGTCGATCTCGAAGTCCAGTCGCTCCTGGTCACCCGGGTCGGGGTCGGTGGCCAGGCTCGAGAGGTCGCCGACCCAGGGCTCCTCCTTCGAGACCGTGATCTCGGGGATCCGCAGCTGCGGTTTGGTGCTGCCGCCGGGCTTGACCCAGATCGGGAACGTGATCACCGACGACTGCGCGTCCGCGTCATCCTCGCCGGTGCTGTCAGCGACGGTCGCGGTCACCGATGTCGGGCCGTAGTAGTGCGGGTTGGCTCCAAACACGATGACGTCCTCGTCGTCGGGCTTCAGCTCCGATCCGTCGTGCCCGGGCCCAGGGTGGATGTTCTCCGCGAACGGCACCGTCGGTTCCCGGCCCTCACGCACCGCGACGTACTTGGCCAGCGGGATCCGCACAGTCTCCCCCGCAGTCACCTCGATCGGGAGATCCGCGTCCGGCGCAAGAACAGGCCTCTTCGCGGCCGGAGAGTTGGTACCCGGAACGAGCACGACCGCGCGCCCGACCTCGCCGTCGGCATCCGTGAGGGAGTAGACGACGACCTGACGCTCCTCGCGCAGCGGGATGCGGAGCCGGCCGTCGGCGTCCGCCTCGACGCCGTCGACCTCGGTGACCGGGTCGAGCGAGGAGATGGCGCCGTCGGGGTCCTCGTCATTGGCGAGGACGTCGACGATGACCTCCTGGCGGCCGACGACCGCCGAGAGCGGGACCCGGTCATCGCGAGCGATCGGCGGAAGCGCCGGTGCGTCCGGGTCGACAGTCACGACCAGCTGGCCGTCGGTCGCCGCGCCGACCTTGTCCTCAATCGTGTAGCCGATCCGGAGTGTGCCTGGTTCGGCGGGGGTGCGGAGCTCGAGCCGCCCGTTGACGATCTCGACCTCGGCGTCGCCCTCGAGCGTGGTCGCGTCGGTGAGTGTGAGGGGTTCTCCTTCGGGGTCGATGTCGTTGACGGTGACAGGGACGGCGACGAGCCGGTCGGTGCGGACCATGCGTTCGTCGGTGATGGCGACCGGCGGCTTGTTGGTCGCGGGCGGTTGCGCGATGCCGACCCGGACCTGGCCCTCGCCGATCGCGCCGTCGGGGTCCTCGACGAGGTAGGTGAAGGTGTCGGTGCCCAAGTAGTTGGACTCGACCTCCGAGCTGCCGGGCAGGGTGGCGGTGTATGTGAGCGTGTCGCCGTCGACCTCAACCGAGCCCTTGGTGGGTGCCTCCTGCAGGCCCACCAGCGTGGCGGAGTCGCCGTCGGGGTCGATCCCGGCCAACGGCACCTGGATCTCCACGTGGCCGCCCTGGAACAGGCGTGCGGTAAGTGGCTTGGGTTCTGGCGCGGAGTTCGGGCCCTTCGGGCGGATCGAGATCCGCACGATGCCGCTGTCGACGTTGCCGAGCGGGTCGGTCACGTCATACCGGACACGGACCTCGCCCTCCTGGTCGTTGGCGACGAACCGGACCTTGTCCTCGGACACGAACGCCTGGCCGAGTTCTTGGCCTTGGGTGATCTCGACCTTGGGCTTGACACGGAGCCGGCGGTCCGCGGGTGAGACGTCGTTGTTGAGCACATTGACGGTCACGATGTCGCCGGCGCGGACCACGCCCGTGTCATCGCCGGCGACGGGTGCACCGGAGCGCTCGCGGTTGTCGGGGACGACGGTGACACTGCCGGTCTCGGTCAGCGTGCCGTTGCTGACCACGTAGGGCACGGTCGCGGTCTGGTTGCCCAGGCCGCGGCCGCGGATCCGGAGCAGCTCGTGGTCGACCACCTCGGCGGTGACCCCGTGGACACGGTCAAGGTTGACCGACTCGAGTACCAAGATGCCGCCGGCGGGATCGGTGTCGTTGGCCAGCACCGGCACCAGAACCTCGCCGCCTGCCGGGAGCACGGCCAGGTCGTCGTCCGGGATCGGTCGAGCGGAGTTGTCCGCCGGCATCACGTCGACACGGATCACGGCAGTGGCGGTGCCGCCGCCGTTGCTGACGGAGTACTCGATGTAGTGCGTGCCGGCCTTCTGCCCGGTGATGGTGAGGGAGTCGTCGTTGTTCTGGGTGACGTCGAGCTCGCGCGGGATCTCGCGGTCCAGCTCGAGATAGAGGTCCCCGCCGCCGGGGTCGACGTCGTTGCGCAACGGGCGGACATCGACCTCTTGGCCGGCGAGAACGGTGACGAAGTCGGCCTGGGCGATCGGCTCGGTGCGGCCGTCGGCGGGCTTGACGGTCACCATGAGATCGACTGGTATCGTGCCGGTCTCCCGACCGTCGGTCAGCGTAACGGTGACGGGGCGATCGCCGGGGCGCTCGCGGCCGTCGTCGACGACGCGGATGTAGCCGTCGGGGCGGAAGGTGCCGGTCATGCCCTTGGGGAACTCGACGTTGTCGACCCAGAACGGGTCGCCGTCCTGGTCGACCCACTCCTGCAGGATGTGGTGCTCACCCGCACCGCGCGACCGGATCGTCATCTTGCTCGGCCGCTTCGGCGTCACCAGCCGCACGCCCTCGTTGAGCTCCTGGGGGCGCACCGTGACCGACACGGCTGCAGGCGCAGTGCCGTTCGGGCGGCCGTCGTCGGCGGTGTAGTCGAACTGGTGGGTACCGGTGGCGTCGTCGTCGACGACAAGCCGCACCGCGCGGCCGTCGCGTACCAACTGAAGCTCACCCAGCCCGGGCACCTTCTCCGCGCCGTCAGCCAGGGACAGGGTCAGGACGTCACCATCGGGGTCGGTGTCGTTGCCGAGCACGGGAAGCGTCACCGGCCGGCCGGCGCGGACCCCGAACTCATCGTCGGTGGGCTGGGGCGGCTCGTTCTTCTTGTTCCGCCGGAACTCGATCGTCTCCTGGTTCCGGTCGTCCTGCTCGTCCTGCTCGATCTCCTGGCGGATCGTCTCCCACGGGTCGTCGAGCAGCAGCATGTTCTCGTTGACCAAGATGATGTCGCCGTTGCCGACGTCGTTGAGGGTGACCTTGTCGCGGTTGGTGCGAAACACCAGTCGCGAGTTCGGCACCCCGCGACGGGAGAGCTGCTCGGGGTAGGCCTGGCTGATGTCGGCGGAGTCGTCGTCGCAGTCGCGCACGTACCAGCCGGTGCCGGCCCAGGCGGCATAGGTGCAGGTCCCGACGACCACGGGTGCGGCGGGGCGCCCACCGGCGGGAGTGGTGATCGGGTCGCCGGGGTCGTCTCCGTCGAGCGGCACCTGCCACAGGCCCGATGGGCCGGCGAGGGTGATGACGTCGGCGTCGTCGCCGGGCTGCTGCAGCTCGAGTGACTCCGCGCCGTCCACGTCGGTGCGGTGGTCGGTCCAGGCTACCCAGCCGGCGGTCTTGTTCAGCACGACGCCGGTGTCACCGACCGCGCTCAGCACCACCTCGTCGCCTTCGCCGATGGTAGGCGTTGCGCCGACCTCCTCGACGGTCCACCCCTCCTCGACTCGGGTGAGGTCGCGCAGGGTGCCGTCGGGCGTGACGGTGTGGATCACGTCGTCCTTGCCGACGACGGCACGCACCCCGACGTTCCCTTCCAGCACGGGTGCGAGCGATGCCGGGTCGAAGGTGCTGGTCTCCTCCACCGGGAGCGCCCAGACCGATCCGGCGGTCGGGTCGGCGACGGCAACGATGTCGCGGCCTTGGGTGGCCCCGGCGATCTTGGGGAGCTTCGCGGTTGAGGAGGGGTCCCAGGTGGCGGTGTCGACGGACTGGATGCCGTGGCCGCGCAGGTCGTGCAGGACGACCTCGTTGGCCTCCTGGCTCACGTCGGAGTCGGTCGAGGCGAGCTCGGTGTAGCTGTCCAGCTCGCGCGACTCGTAGTTGAGGTGCGCGGCCATCGGGACGCCGTCGAGGTCAAGGTTGGTCACCCACACGCCGCCGTCGTGCAGGTCGAGGTCGCTGACCTCGACCCCGTCGTGCAGGACCGCCAGCGTCGCCAGGGCGAGCGTCAGCGCGGTGAACGCCCCGACGGTCCGGGTGCGTTGGCTGGGGATCGCCGCCGCGACCCGACTCTTCAGACTCATCACTCAGACCCGGCTCACTGCTGCGTGCAGCTGAACTCGCCGCTGTCGCCGTCGAAGGTGCCGTCCGCCAACCGGGTGCCGGCGGAGTCGTAGAGCCGCCCGGCGGGGCCCTCGTTGACCCAGCCGCTGTCGCCACCGCCGTCGGTGTGGATGTCTGCGTACCAGTCGGGCGCGCCGGCGCCGGCCACCGAGCATCTGACGATGCTGTTCGGCTTCCAGTCGTGGACCTGGATGTGGACGTACCGGCAATCCTCGAAGTCACACGGCGACTTCATGCCCTCGTGCTTGATCGCGTAGGTGTGCTTGAGCCACGCCGGGCCGGCCGCATTGTCGGATACCGACGCGATGGAAGGGTCGTCGCCGGAGGTAGCTGTTGCGGCGATGACGGTCAGAGTGGTGGCGCCGCCGGCGGGCGCGGCCTTCGTGACCTGGCCGTTGCTCGAGACACCGCTGCCCTGCGGCGCGCCACCGGGGCCGTCGCCACTCCAACTGCAGGGCCGGCCGTGGGAGGTGATCGACCAGTGGAACGTGTGGCTCTGGTAGCCAGCGGTCCCCGGTGAGACGTTGACCGTGCATGGGCCGAATGTGTTGACGGTGTCGCTCGCCTCGGGGCCTGGCGCGGACTGCTGACCGTTGGCCGTGGTGACGGCCCAGACGGACACGTTGACGTTGGACCCGTTCGGGAGGCCGCCGATCACCGCCGGCGACGTGATCGGGTGGGCTGCGCTGCCGCTGACCCGGTAGTAGTACTGCACGGACTGAGCGCCGTGGAGGTCCGCGCCGCCGAAGGTCACCCGCGCCTGCTGCGACCGGCCGGTCGGCGCGACGGTCAGGTTGCGCACCGGGCCGGGCTGGGTTGCACCACGTGCGGCGCTTGTCGCCGGCGACCAGGGGCCCCAACCGTCGATCGCCCTGACCCTCGGGTTGTCGCGGTTGAAGAGCCGCACCTGGAAGGTGTCATCCCGGCCCTCGCGGAGAGCGACCCGGCAGGCGGTGTCCGGCGCCGCGCGACAGGCAACGGTGCGGCCGCCCGTGCGGCGCACCTCGTACCTGGTGACCGGGTGCCCGTTGTCGTCGTACGTCCAGCTGATCAGCGCCGACGGATCTGCATCCGGACCGTCGGCAACGATCGCCGGCGCTCGCGCAACCACTGGTTCGCCGTTCGGGTGATCGACCACGGCCGCCGACCACGGCCCCGCGCCACGCCGGTTGATGCCACGGACACTGATCCGGTAGTCCGTGCCGTTGACGAGACCGGTCAGCCGCACGCGCCTGTCAGCCGTCCGCGTCACCCGCCCGTTGAACCGGACCTCGTAGTGCTGAACCCGGGGTCCGCGGAAGTCGGGCTGCCGCCACGACACGACGGTCGCGGCGTCGCGGGACGAGGCGTGAATGTGGGTGGGCGCTACGGGGGCCCGGCCGGCGCGGGCGACNACCCGGCCGGCGCGGGCGACGGCCGGCGACGCAGTCGGGCCAAACCCGACCACGCTGACGATCAAGAGCACGGCTGCCACGGCGCGTGGCGCCGCGCCGCGGAAGGACCTGGGACTCATCCAATCCCCCCTGGTTGAACTTCGTGGGTTCGCCCGAGTCGCGGCACCACGATCGAGGAAGGGATGCGTTCCTGTCGATGGGGAGCCCACCCCATCGTGACGCGGTGCGAGCCGCACCGTAGCGGCTGCCGAAAAGCGACGCGCGGAGGATTCGAGAATTCCTCGAACTTCCTCTGACGGCGCCGGGGTGCGGACTACAGTTCCGCAACCATGGAATGCTCGCTGTGTGGGACGCCCAGCGTCCGTGAGGACCAGCGCTTCTGCGCGCGGTGCGGCAGTGAGCTGGTGACGGCGACCGAGTCGGGTCCTGCCGCGGATCCCACGCTGCATGGCGCTCCGCCGCCGGCTCCGGCGGCAGATACCTTGCCAGGCGTGCCGACCACCCCGATCGAGGCCCCGCCTGCGTACCACCCGCCGGCACCGACGAGCGGCCCGATCTTTACAGACGACGCACCCACCGAGCGTTCGGCGCCGACTTCGACCCCGCTCCCGTCCTATGCAGGGCCGCCGCCGGTCGCGCCCGCCCCGCCCATCCCGCCCGCCGAACTGCCGGTGGCCCAGAGCCAACCCGCGCCCCGTCGCGGGACGGTGCTGGTCCTGGTGATCGCCGCAGTGCTGGCCGCTCTCATCGGCGCTGTTGGCGTCGTGTTCGTCCTCGGTGGCGAGAAGGACGAGGGTGCCGATGATACGGCCGCCGACGACCGTCCGGTCGACCCCGGCGACCGTCCGGACGCGGCCGAGGCGTCCGACGCAGGAGCGACAGCCTCCGCACCTGCGGCCGATCCAACCACCGCCGTGCCGAGGACGTTTCGGTGCTGGGACGGCGGCGCCGCGGTGACCGAGCTCGCGAGCTGCGCGCGTCCGACCGGAGTGGACGGGATGGCATGGGTGTTCCCCTCCTCTGCCGGGTCGGGCTGCTACTCAGGCGTCGGCGTGCGGCGGCCGACGGAGGTCGACTGCGCGCCGACCATCGGCGGCGCTGCGGTGCGGTTCCACTACAGCGAGTGGCGCACCCGCGGCGCGCTTGAGCGCTACTACGGTGGCATCACCCTTGCCCCGATCGCCGCGCCCGACGGCAGGACCGATCTCGAGGCGCTGCAGGTGGTCTCACGGGACTCCGATGTCGGATACAAGGTCGCCATCTATCATGCTGCGCCCACCGGATTGTGGTCGGTGACGATCTACGCTACCGACCGGGCGCAGTACGACGCCGCGCTTCGCGAGTTGCAGGTTCGGCCCATCGCCCAGCTCCGCGGCAAGCGGTCCTGACTGCCGTGCTACTCGACGACGGCGAGGTCCTGACGCGCATCGAACTGGCTTCCCGGCACCGGGCCGACGTCGAGCAGGTCGGTCACCAGGTTGGCAATGTCGCCGTTGCGGACGGGCTGCGGGCCGTCGTACCCGGGCTGAGTCGTGCCGGGGTCGCGGTACCCGGGGTTGCGGTCGTAGAGGTCGCCCGGCTCGATTCCGGCGCCCCAGACCAAGAGGGGAACGGTGTAGTTCTCCGGGCGAAACCGATCGCCGTGCGTTGAGGTGCCGGGCAGCCCCCCGTGGTCGGCAGTCAGGACCACGATCACCTCGCCAGCCAACTCGGGGTCGGCAGTGATGGCGGACACGACGCGGTCGACGTCGGCGTCGGTTTCTGCGACCGCTTCGTCGTATGGCGCACTGTCCCAACCGGCGTCGTGGCCGGCGGAGTCGGGGCTCGCCATGTGGAGGAACACGAGGTCATGGTCGTCGGTGCGGAGGTCTCGGATCGCGGCCTTGACGAGCGCCGACTGGCGTGGCTTGATGACGAGCCGGTCTATGGCCCCTGGCCATGCGCGACCCCACATCTCGAACTTCGTCTTGCCGGCGAACACCGCGCTCGATCCGTCCGCGGCTGCGATGGTCGTGAAGACCGACTCGGTACCAGGGACGACGGACTTCGCCGACGTGTGGTTCCAGGTGACGCCGTGGCCGCCCTGTGCCGCGTCGACCCGGCGCGGCAGTGACCATGCCGGTGTGGTTGGGGAGAGTCACCGTCTTCTCGACCGAGGTGCGGGCGTTGAGCGTGCCCACCCCCTCGGACAGCAGGTGGACGATGGTCGGGGTGGACGTCTCGTTCACCCACGTCGACCCCAGCCCGTCGATCGAGATGACCACGATCCGGGGATCGTCCGGCAACTCCTGCGCTGCGATCTGCTCGGCTTGGTCGCTGAGGTCTGCGCTCGAGCCCTCACCAGGTGCATTCTCGGGACTGTCGTCGGGGCTGCCACCTTGGGTTGCGGAGGCTGCGTCCGATTCGGGCGGCGGGGCAGAGCTCGCGCCGTCTCCGTCGGGCTCGTTCTGCCCGAGCGCCCACCACAGCCCGCCACCTGTGAGTGCGACCAAGAGCGCGATCACGACCGCTGAGACTGCCGTCCGACTGGATCTGGGCGGCGACAGATGAGACATGAGCGCTCACCCTAGCGGCTGGGGCACGCTGGCTCTGGTTGTCGCGCCAGCGAAGAGGCAAGTACTGAAGACAACGGCCGCAGCGGCAAGAACCGGAGGGGCGCTGGTCAGTAATCTGAAACAAACTCGTTGATCTTCCATTCACCGTTCTCGACGAGGAGCACGACGTCCACCTCAATGCTGTCGATCTCGCCGTAATCGAATTTGCGCAGTTCGTTGACGGTGACGGTCGCCGAGGCTTCACGCACCACGGAGTCGACGATCTCCACCGTCATCGGGGGCCCGTCGAAGGCAGCCAGCTCGTCTTCTTCGCACAGCACACCTCGCTCCCGCGCACTGGTGCTGAGGTTGGCCACGATCCCAGCACAATCCTTGGCTTCGTCAGCGGCGTAGTAGGCGAGTACCACCTCCTCGGGGGCGGTCGGCGGCGGGCCGGCGTCGGTGGTCTGCGCCGGGTCGGCGCTGGTTTCGGTGTCGTCGCTGGTCCCGCTGCCGCACGCGGTCAGTACTAGGAGCACGGCTCCGAGAAGCGCGGCTGTTCCTGCGTGCGCCGTGCTCAGTATGCGGTGAGTTTCCATGTGCCGTCCTCTCGCACAGCACCGTCAATCGACCACCGTTCGCCGCCTGCGGTCTCGACCAGGAGATCGGCGCTGTCGGGTCCGGTCACGCCGCCTCCGACCAGCTCGTAGGTCGTCTCCGTCCCCGCGTAGCATGACTCGGCATCGATCGCTGAGTCGGCGGTGTACAGCTCCGGCAGACGATCGCATTCGCCAGACTCGATGTATTGGTTGCGTTCCCACAAGATGTTGTCGATCGTGTCCTCGTCCGTGCTTTGGCCTTCGGTGCTGAAGTCATCGACGTAGACGCCGTCGCAGTTGTCCTCCCGGTACTCGGTCAGCGCCCGATCGGGATCGTCGTAGGGGCTGGGCGCGTTCCGTGCGTCCTCGTGGTCGGAGGCGGCGTCCAGGTCGGACACGATCACCTGGTCGCCGCGTTCGCGCGCCCACTCGACCAACCAGACAACGTCGCGGCGGAGGTCGTCGGGCGCATCGGCAGTCGTCCCGGTCTCAGCGAGGAGGTCGATCCGTTCTTGGATCAGATCCGGCGGCGCACCGTCCTCGAGGGAGTCGATGCCCTGGATTGCATAACAGAAGTCGGCGAGCGAGGCGTCCGTCGGCGGATCGGACGTCCCGGATTCAGTCGAGGCGTCGGCGTCTTCGCCGGAGTCTGTTGAAGTCTCGCCGCACGCCGTCAACGCGATAACCGACACCAACAGCATCGCCGACCACGTCAGCAGCGATTCCCTTGCTCTCGACTCCATCTTGCTGCCTCCATATCGGGTGGTTGACAATTCCGAGTCCGCGGATGGTCAGTTGTTCCTTGCGTCGGCTGGCGCGTGGTCGACGTTGCGTGCGGGCTTGCCGGTGCGGCGTACCCGCACTGCCCAGCAGTCGCCCTCGCCGCGGCCAGTCGAGGAGCACCAGTCCAGCACCGGGCGGGTGGTGAGCTCCGAGTCGCCGCTGAGCGTCACCCAGTAGTTCCGGCTGGATGGACCGTAGGTGCCGCGCCACTCGGAGCTGAAGACGAGGAGCGAGGCTGGGTACTGGGCACGCAACTGGAGGTGTAGCGCCAGGATGTCGTCATAACTGTCGTAGACGATGCCGTCGTCGTACGTACCGGGCTGCTTCGAGGACAGTTGCGCCGTCCAGTCGAGCGCCTCCACAGCAGCCTCGTCCTCGGCCGCGATGCGTTCTAGCGCCTCCAACGCGGACTCATCGCGGTCCTCGGGACTGGCGCTCTGGTCAGGTGCGCCGGCGGCCAGGTTGGGATCCGAGGGGTCGGCACCGTACTCAGGACCCGGAGGTACGGCGCCGTCGATGTTCGCGGGACCGGGTTCACACGGCACGAACACCACCTTGCTGGTGCCGCCGTCCTCGTCGATCGCGGCGGCAATGTCGTCGGCCGGAACGGTGGTCTGCCCGTAGGGGTAGACCAGGTCAAGGGTCAGGCCATCGTCGGGGACCCAATACGGATCGGCGCTGAAGTCGAAGTAGCCGTCGGCGTAGACGAAGCCGGAGTCGGCGCTCGCGCCGTCGCCGTCGACCACGAGCGGAACCCGGAGCTGGCTCAGATTCAGCCACTGCCCGCCGGGACAGGTGGCGTGCACCTCGTAGGTGATGGTGATGCCGCCGTTGGCGGCGGCGGACTCCACGGGCACGAACTCCGGTGGAGAACCGCACGCCGTCGAGTACGCCGTGTCGTCGCTCGTCGTGTCGCCCTCGTCGCTGCCTCCCGAGGTAGGAAAGTCGGTGAACCCCAAGATCGCGTCGTCGCTCCTAATGATGAGGGCTCGGGCAGTGAGCGCCGGGGAGACCAGTGGGTATTCGGACTCGACCGCGTCGTCCACGGACGCCGTCCATGCCACCTCACCGTCATCGAGGTCCCGCACCACGACCTCGTACGGGATCTCGTCGGAGACCGTCGCGATGGCGTCGTCGGTCAGGACGGTGTCGTAGTTTCCCAGCGGGGTCTCGCTGTGCCACAGCGGCTCACCCGTGGAGGCCGTGACCAACGTAGTGCCGCCGTCGTCGTACTCGTCGTAGGGGTCGTAGGGGTCGTTCGCGAAGACGTAGTCGTAGCCCGATGCCCACTCCCAGGAGACAGAGTCGGGGTCGTAACCGGCGAGGTCCGGCGCGGACCAGATCGGCTGTCCGGTGGCGACGTCGTAGAGCGTGTCCCCGATCCCGACCCGGCCCTCGACGATGTCGCTGTCGACTCCGTTCCAGATCGATCCCTGTCCACGAAGCACGAGGTTGCGGTCCCAGGTCCGGACTCCGGGGCCGTACTTGATGATGTAGCCCTCGGCCAGGGTCTCGTCCAGATCCATCCCGAACCGCGACAGCACCTGCCCCGACGTGGAGAGACGCCACGCAGTGGGCCCGGTCTGGACGTACAGCTCGCCGCCGGCGGGCTGTACGACGGTGCTGCCGTAGTCCTCGCTGCCGCCGCCGGGGTTGAGGTCGAGAGTCCACTGGTGCTCGAGCGTGGTCAGGTCCAAGGCGGTCAGCCGGGTGTCGTAGTCGTAGCGGCCGGTCAGTCGTGAGCCCACGTACACGGTCGACCCGACGCTGTTGGCCCACCACGGGTCGTCGACCGGATAGCTAGCGCCAAGGTCACCGGTCACGGGATCGACGGCCACGATGCCCGAGTCGTCGGCCGCGGCGCAGACCATGGCCTTCCCGTCGCCCACCATCGAGCACCAGTCGCCGATCTCGTCGTCGGTCTTGTCCCACAGCACCTCGCCGGTGTCGGTGTCGATGCTCACGAACGCGTAGTCGTTGTCCTCGGTGGACAGGTCGGTGACGATGACATCGTCGAAGTACAGCGGCTCGTAGCCGACGTCGCTGCCCGGTAGCACCTCGTCGGGATCGAAGAGCCACTGATCGCCGGGTTCCTGGGCGAGGCTCACACCGCTGCCAAAGCCGGCGGTCTCCACGTCGAGACCGCCGGCGCGCTCCCCAGCTTGATCGGTCGTGTCATTGTCGCTGTCCCGGTTGGCGAGGTACGTGATCCCGGCGCCGCCGGCACCTGCCACTGCTAGGACGGCGAGGAGCGCGAGAACGAACGGGAGGCGGCGCGGCCGCCCTGCCGTCGGAGCGACCGGCGGCGAGATCGGGGGTGAGGCGGTCGGCGCTGGCGCAGTCGGCGGTGGCGCGGGCATCGGAGCGAGAGTCGGCGCCACAGGTTCGATAGCCACTGGTGGCGATGGGGGCGCCGGGGCCGGTGACGGAGGTGTCGGGGCGGTGGGTGGATCGACTGGGGCGATCCGCTCACCACATCCGGCGCAGAAGGAGGCGCCTGGTGTCAGGCCGGCGCCGCAGTGCCGGCAGAAGTTCGGCGTCATGGTCCCCCATCTCTCCGGGCCGGCCGAAACGCTAGTGGAGCGGCACGGCGCTGCGCGGCGGTTTGCCGGAACAACGACGACGCGGCCCGTCCTTGCGGCATCATGCGATCTGCGCGCCTGCCCGTCGATGGGGCGAACACCCCATTGCCGACACCACGGTTGCGCTGGGAGCCTTTGGCCATCCGAATCGCGCCGGGCTCGGGCCGAACTGGATCAACGCCAGTCAGGAGAAGCACAGTGACCCAGCCCGTTCGCGACCGTGCGCCCGTCGTACGACGTCTGTCATCGACACTCCTCGCGGCCGTGGTCGCGGCGGCCGCGCTCGCAGGGGTCCCCGCGGCCGCCCCGGCGACGGCAACCGCCCCGGCGCTCCAGGCCGAGGCGACTGCGACCGACGCTCCGACCCTTGGGTTGCGTCGCCACTCACCGCCGTACGGGCGCGGCTGGGGGCGCGTCGCTCCGAGGGTGCTCTACAACGGAGGAAGTCCGGGGGGCCTCGTGAGGCGCCTGACCTGGCGAAACTGGGGCGACGGACGCACCATCGGCCGCGGCCGCGGCTACACGACGATGCCCGGGGGCGGGTACTACGACAAGCCAGTGCGGACGCTGCTTCGTGCGTCGCGTATTCGGACCTGCGGAGGTCACAAGGCCTACACGCGGTTGCACGTCAAGCAGGCACGCCGGCCCGGCGGCCCATTGCCGCGGCGATGGCGCACCTGGCAGGGAGCGGGACTGCCGAACCTCTGCGCGAGCTGGGAGTCGTCGTTCCGCCAGGTCGCCGGCACGGAGGCGCACTACGCGCCAGGCCGGTACGGCGCACTCAAGGCCGGCATGGGTCCCGACGCGGCCGTCGCCACGGGCATGGTCCGTTGGGTCTACACCGACGAGGTCTGCGGCTGGCAGCTGCGGCTCCGCCGCCGGTACCGGCGTTCGTGGCTCGCGACCAACAGCGAGACCGACCGGATCATCGCGGTCGGCACGTTCCGCAAGGGGCCGACGACCACGAAACGGGTCGGAGTCGGCACGCCGTTGCGCGTGCTGCGCCGCAAGTACGGCGCCCGGCTCCGCGGACCGGATGTCAACTTCTACGGCCAGCACGTGTTCTGGGTGCGCCGACAGCGCAACTTCATCTCGTTCTTCTTCAACGGCGAGCAGTTGCGGCGGGCGACCCCTCTCGGATCGATGATCGTGAGCCGGCGCAGGCCGATCAAGATCTTCGAGGGCGAAGGCCCCTGCTAAAGGCACCGAAATGCTGCGTACACAGAGATCTGACGGACCCGGAAGCGCCACCGGCGAGCTCGATGAGATGGGAGATCAGCCGAACATACGTCGATGGTGGTCAGGGGTCGCGCTCACCGTGACCGTTCTGCTTCCCGTGGCAGCTTGCGGCCAAGACGGTGACGATTCGGATTCGGACGGCGGACCGCTGACCGAGGTCACACAGGACCCGGCGTACTCAGCCTCGACCGGATCGACGTCCGCTGAGGCCGTCGACGTGGACTACGACCGCTCGTGGTCGTTCTCGCCGCTCGCCGACGACGGCTCGAGGGTGAGAGTCGACCTCGAGGTCGCCGGCCTCTACGACGTAGCCTCGGCGCCCGGTTATCCCAGAACTCCTCGACAACGACTGCATCTACGACGAACAGCGCGATGCCGTCTTCCCGTTCCGGGTCACCCGGACCAACACCACAGACGGGTTCGACACAAACATCGTCGTCTTCTTCTACAGGGGCGGCCCGGACGACTACGACGGCTACCCGCCGCCCGAGGACGCGTTCGAGGGGGCAGCGGCGTACTCGGACGGCGCGAGCTGCGAGTCGATCGCCGGAGTCGGCCAGGGAGCGCTTGGCGTGAGCGGAAACCTGGCACCGGGCGAGTCAGGCACGACATTGGGGCAGTTCGTGCTCCACGACTTCTACACGCCAGAAGCTCCATCAGGCGACGAGGAGCTCTACGACTACATCCACCTCTACGTCCCTGGACTCGGATCGGCCGGCTCGGGCGAGCACTTCACCGTCGCCGAGATCAGCGGCCCCGGCATCGAGTACGTCGACGCCATTGGCACAGACGCCGCGCTCTTCCCCCTCGACGGGGACTGAGCGCCAGGCCCCTCGGTCCCTCGACCTGGCACATCCAACTCCCGGTCCGGCAGCAGCTGCCGCCCTCGTCCATCGACCTCATCGGAGGATCCGTGCACTACAGCCCAATCGCCCGCCTCGCCGCAACAGCGGCCGTGGCCCTGCTGATCGCAGGATGCGGATCCGACACGACCAACCATCCCGACGACGACGACGGCAACGACCGTCCTGCCTCGGCAGGATGGACGAGCATCACGACGGGCTACTACCAGGCGTGCGGCGTCCATGCGCCGGGGACGCTGTGGTGCTGGGAGCCGAATGCTTACGGTGCCGGCGAGCCCGACGGTCAGGCCAGTGGCCCGTACACGCCAGTCCAGGTGGGCAGTGAAGACAACTGGACCCAAGTGTCGACGTCGTTCTACTCCACGTGCGGGATCCGCGACGACAACACCCTGTGGTGCTGGGGCAGCAACGCCAATCTCGGAATCGGCGTCGGCAACGCCGACGACGAGGCCGACTACGAGCGGCCGACCCAGGTGGGAGCCGACGACGCGTGGGCGAGCGTAGAGGTCGGCGAATACGCCACGTGCGCCATCACGACCGCTGGAGAACTGTGGTGCTGGGGCAGCAACTACTACAGCAGTGTCGGTGACGGAACGTTCACCGACGTCCTCTTCCCAATTCAGGTCGGCACGGGCACCACCTGGGAACAGGTCTCTTCGGGAGCCAGTCGTACCTGTGCGCTGGACGGCGACCACACGTTGTGGTGTTGGGGCGGGGACTCGGCGGACGAGGCCACCGAACCACAGCATCCCGAACAGGTCGGTGACCCGACCATCGAATGGGAGTCGATCCGGGTCGGCGGATCGCTGGTCTGCGGCCTCGACACGAGCGGCCGGATTCACTGCGACATCTTCCCGGACCCAGACTCCGATGAGCATGTCACTATCCCTGAGAACGCAAGCTACACCACCTTCGGCCTCGGCGAGAGCCTCTGCGCCGTGGAGGAAGGCACACAACTGGTGTGCCTCGGCGCAAACGACTTCGGGCAACTGGGCACCCACGAGGTCGACGAGTCCCTCGAGTTCGTCGCGGTTGAAGCGACCCCGGGTGGGGGTGGCTGGCGAGACGTCAGCGTCGGAGACGGATACAACTGCGCAATCGACGACGCCGGCGACGCCTGGTGTTGGGGCGCGACGTCCCGCAGCCACAATGAATCAACCGACCCGCTCATCGACCCGGCCGTCCCCCAACAGATCGAACCGGGCGCGTCGTGAATCAGCCGGTCGTTGCGCCCCCCTTCGGCAAACCGCCGACCAGCGCGACCGCTGTCTGGGCATTGGTCATCTCCATCGGTGGCCGGAGCTCCCTGTTTCTGCTTGCTTGCGCCCCTTTCCCTGTGGCTGGGGCACAAGGCACGCCGTGAGACCCAGTCCAGCGACGGCGAAGTCGGTGCCGCCGGGATCGCGACGGCGGCGATCGTCTTGAGTTGGATCGACATCGCGCTCGCGGTGCAGTTCGTGGGGTTCATCGCCGTCCTCATCGCCGTGGGCGCGGCATCGGCGTGAGACCTTCGACAGCCCTCGGCAGTCGAGCAGGTCGCCGGTGAGCGTGCCGAACAGAGGCGGTCACGGGCAGCTGGCATAGACATGGAACAAGCGCCAGATGGCTTCGTCGAAGTTGCCATCGGCGCTGAGACCGTGGTCGGCCTCGAATGTCGCCAGACCCTCCCGGCAGTTGAGAGCCCGGCCTCCGATGAGTGCGTCGGGGTTGTAGGTCGTTCCGTGCTTCCGATCGCTGTAGACGAAGCGGTGCTGAACTTCGGCCACGAGCAAGTTCGGCAACGATGGCAGCAGGTTGCTCGTGTTCTCGGCAAGCGTTGTCGGGTCGTCGTTGCAGAAGCAGTAGTCACCGAACAGGTGCCCGGGTGTCGAGCCCACGGATCCATACGCGTGGGCCATCGACGGCCTCGCGGGTGCGGCACACGTCGCATGTCCAACCGACCCCGAGCGCCGTGAGAGCGGTGGGGCCGAGACAGCGGCGACGGACCGCGGCTTCACGGTGGGGTTGGGCGGATTCACTGCCAGTGACGGCAGTCCCGCGGGCGCGCCTACCCCGGCCGGTTCGGCGGGGTCGCAGCCCAGGTTCCCTCGGGCAGCAACGGTGGCAACGTCGCGCGTACCGACCTCGGGACGCACAGCGCACCGATGACGAGCAACGGTGCTGCCAACATCAGGAACGTCTCTAGGACGCCCATCGCCGTGAACACGGTGAAGAAGCCAGATTGACTCCGGCCGCTCGAGATCAGCGCGGTCATCACGATTCCCGCCAGCAGCCATCCTCCTGCAAGCAGGAGGGCTCGCGATCGTCGTGGGTCGGACCCGTTGAGGCTGAACCCGGTCGCCGCTGCCAACACCCCACCCCCGCCGAAGATGATCAGCGCGCTGATCAGGGAGCCGTTGAGATCGACTGGTACGTCGTTCGCCGCGGAGACGCTCAACGCGATCACGCAGAAGGCGAGCAGCAGGAAGACCGCCGCTGCCGCGCTGTAGCCGGTAATCCGTGCGGTTCGAAGCCAGCTCCTCGCATCCGTCGTGAGGTCCGCGGCACTGCGGTGCAGTGCGAGCAGCAGTGCTGTGCCGGCGACCACGAGGATGGTTCCCGAACCCTGCGGGGAGTAGCCGAATAGGCCGGGCTCGTGGGTGAGCTTCTCCACCGAGACGCTGAAGAACGTCGGGGCGTCGAAGGAGTCGTCGAAGATTGACGCAGACGACTCTTCGTCGATCCGGCCGACCAGGCCGACGAAGAGGTAGCTGCCGCAGGCCGATGCCAGTACCGGCAGCCAGCCGGTGTCCCGGATGGTCGCGATCCCCACGAACACCATCGGAAGGGCGGTGGCGAGCAAGGAGCCCATAATGACGAGCGCGCGGCTCCATGCCGGGGTGGAGATGAACCCCTCCCCGATGTCGCTGGTGAGGTAGCGCGCCACTTCGACCAGCCAGGTCAAGGTCAGCAGGCCGACGCCCACCGCGACCAGGACGCGGCCCGCGACGGCACCCCGGGTTTCCAGCCCTTCGGCACCCTCAAACCGGCGCGGCGCGATCACCAGCACCGCAGCGGCGATCACGGCCACGGCTCCGGTGCCGATGCCGCCTTCCGAACCGTCGGTGAGGTTCGCGAGCTCGAAGACGCCCAGCAGCAAGAGGGACAGCAGGAGTGGGCCGAGTGCCGCCGCCTTCACCAGCAAACTGAGCTGCGGGGTCAGCGCCGGCACTACCCCAGCTGCGCCGACGTACGGGACCGCCAATACGGCCAGCGCGGCCACAATGCTCAGTACCACCCACCAGTGGTCGTTGACCTCCTCGATCCCACCGCTTCCAAGGTCCCACGGCATCGCGAACGCCACCAGCAGCAGGAGGACCGCAGTGGCATCCCGCAGCCAATCCCGCATCGGCCAACCCGCCAACGGGTTAGTGAAGGCAGGTGTGGCGGCCGCAGGTCGCGCTGCCGGCGCACGCGGGGGCGGTGGCGGCATGGTGGGTGGCGCGGTTGTTGGAGGCAGCGGAGGTGTCGACGCCATCGCCGGCGTGGTAGCAGGGGGCGGCGGAGGCATTGACGCCGTCTGAGGCGGAGGTGGGGGCGGAGGTGGAGTCACGGAGCCCGCCGCAGGCTGCGGCGGCACATCCGACGGCACCTCGGCCCGACGTCCGCACATAGCACAGAACGCACCTCCCAGTGCGGCGCCACAGTGCGTGCAGAAGCGTTGGCTCATGTGGTCTCTCCATCGCCCAGCGACTCGCGTCGCACGTTCCGGCCGAGCCCGGTGAGGTCGCGCCCACGATGGCAGACCGGGTCCTGCACGGTCTATGGGGACATCGCCCCATGGACGCTTCGCGGACGGCTGCCCGAGCATGGACACCGACGGCAACCAGGTGGACGACTCGCGAAACCGCTCCCCTGTCCCCAACGGCGCCGCTAGGTTGTCGGACTGTTGCACGTGGTGTTCCGCCGTGGGCCGACGCCGAATCGGGCACGCAATCCCTTTCTCGGACCTGATGTCGAACTTCCCGATGGAGGACAACGTGGCCACTCTCGCCACACCGCTGCGTCTCGCAGCCGTCATCGCCTTCATGATCGGCCTAGCGCCGCACCTCGCGGCCACGCCGCTCGGCTCGTCGGCATGGACGTCGGCATCGTCGACGGCTCTTGCCAAGCGTGCCTGCCGACCGCCGATGTACGGCCCTGACTTCGACAACCTGTGGGTGCGGAACATGCGGTGCCGGACAGGTCGCAAGATCATCCGCAAGGCCGTCGACAAGGCCAACACGGGCAAGCGCGAGTTCCGGGTCGAGTGTTTCCGCTGCACGGCGCGGTACGGCGTCGACCTGATCACGTGCACGCGGGGTCGGAAGTGGGTCCACTTCAACATCGTCGAGTAGCAGCTGGACCTCCACGCCCAATGCGCTCTTCCCGAAACCCGACTCCCACCACCGAATGAGGCGTAATCCAGTGATCCTCCGAATCTACGCGGCGCTCCTCCTCTTCACCTTCGTCGCCCCGGCGGTCGCCCTCCCTGACGCGACCGCCGCCGAAAGCGCGGCCCCGCGACGACTACCGCACCGCGTCGCCTGGGTCGACTACGACGGCGAGGTGCCCGCGGTCCAGGTCAAGAACCTGCGCAGCTCGTCGATCACCACCGTCTACGAGGGCGAGTCATCGCCGCAGAACGTGCACCTCTCACGCAGCGGTCGCCTGGTCGCCTGGACGTACTACGGCGGTGAGCCCGTGCCGTCGAACAGGATCATGCTCGCGGCAAGCGACGGATCCGGAAGCCCTCGCAACATTCTCAGACGCGTCGCCGGCCGGTTCGAATTCATCGACTCGGTCGACTTCGGCCCCAGGGACCGGAGGGTCGCGTTCATCGCCAGAACAACCAGAGATCGCATCAACCTGTACAGCATTCGCCGCGACGGCCGACGTCTCCGTCTGCTGGCGCGCAACGTCGGCGGCTGCGGGGACAACTGCGGCCACCTGGTGTGGTCTCAGAATGGCGGGAAGATTGGGTGGGCCGGCTGGACCTCCCGAGATTGGACCGCTCTGAATCTCCGCACCGGCCGACGCTCCGCCCTGCCCGACGGGTTCTTCGGCTGGTCGCCCAACGAGAAGTGGGTCGGACTACAGCGAAACTACGGCGTACGACTAATCCGGAAGCCGGTGGGCGGCGGATCGGCTCGGCTGATCGCTCGGAGGCTGCCATCTACATGTGGTGGCGCGGAGCCGATCTGGGCGGCCGACAACCGGATCGTTGTCGACGGTCAGGACCAGTTGATCCGAGTGAACCTTCGAGGCAATCGCGAAATCCTCCTCGAGGACGCCTGCACCAAGTTCGACTACCGCTGAATCCACCGCACCGAGCGGTCCAGGCACGACTCGGGCAACCACCACCGCTCTGTACCCGCGCTCGGGCGGGACACAGTTCCACAGGTCGCACCTAGAAGGAGAACAGAGGCAGCGCGCGGGTCTGGGGGCCGGAGGTCGAAAGTTCGATCCCTGCCAGCCCGACAACCGCACCGCCTGCCCAGGTACCGAAAGCCGGCACGGCGCCGGTCACGTCACCTAATATCCCGGACGGGGCCTGAATCCACGGGTCTCGAGCATCAGGAGACCAGCATGCACCCAACCCGCCGCCCGATCGCGACGTCACTCGCAGCGTTCCTGATCGTATGCATCGCACTCGTGCTGGTTCCCGCGACACCCGCGGGGGCGGACGGCATCAAGGACCGCTTCCCGAAGGTTGCGGCGGTGAAGAAGCTGTTCCCGCTCGTCAACGGTCTCGAGATCGAGTCCGACTACGACGGTGGAGTGTTCTTTCCGAGCTGTGCAGGCGTGGAGGATCCCGACACGTCCGGGCTGGTCAACGTGTGGATCGGGGCGTACAACCTTCCAGACACGTCGCCGAGCCGCGCGACCAGGCCGTACCCGTGGGTGTACAAGTTCGCCACGGCGAGGAAGGCCAAGCGGGTCATGCGTCAGGTACGCAGTCAGGTGAACGGGTGTCTGGGCTTCCGGGAGGACGTCGACACCTATTCCCGGATCTCGAAGATGAACGCTCCGAATATCGGTGACGACACCTTCGGGTTCCAGGCGATGTGGGGAACCACGTTCGAAGGTGTGTACTACAAGTACCGGTCGGTCTGGATCCGGTCAGGGAAGTGGATCCTTGACGCGCAGGTCAGGCGTCATCCCGGGAAGGTCCCGGCTAAGAAGACCCGAGCGTTCGCTCGGCTCCTTTACCGCACAGGTGGGTAGCGGCACCCGACCGTCACGATCTGTCGCCTCCCGGGAGCTAACCTCCCCGGTCGTGTCCGTGGACGAGTAGTCGAAGCTCTCGGCTTCCTCAGCCTCCTAGAGCGCGGCGATCCATGCCATCAGCCGCAGCAACTTGTGGTGACGCCGTCGCGACGCCACGACGGTCGGCTGGCCGCTCACCGCGCCACTTCCGGTCCACTGACACCGATGCCCGCCGTGAGGTCAGCACGCACCTCACGCCGCGCGGCGCTGACGCCCGGAGGCCCCGCGGGGGCCTCTGCTCTGCGACGGCGGCCAGCCCGAGCTCGATCGAGCTGCGGCTGCGTACCCATACCTCCACCTTGAGGCCGAGTGCGCCCGCCGCTTGCGTATCCGTTCCCGGGACCGGCCGCTCATGGTTGGTCAACTGCAGGGCAACGTGGCCGTCCGGGTGCCGAGTCAACTTCACCGCCGACGGCGAGGTCCGGGCCGACCGCTGGCCCTCTACCGGGCTCGCCTCGATCCGCACCGACACCTCGCCCGCGCCCCAGTCGGTGGCGATGGTAGGTGACCCGCCCCTCGCTCATGCCGACCGCCTGATCCAGGCGCCCGCGAGCGCGGACCGACAGTCCGTCGTTCTCCCGACGTGTCGGTGCCGGCGAACCCGGCTCCCACCCCGAGCCCTAGCGGATCGCGACGCAGTGGGGATGCCCATGGCCACGAAGGTCCCGGGGCTGAGGCGGCCCGCGTGCGCCTTGACGACCTCGACCTCGAGGTCTCGTACCGCGTCCTCGCCGAGCTCGCGAACCGCGTACTCGCGGGTCCCGTGGTCGTCCATCACGCGACCTGGATGCCGGCCGCCGCAGGGCGGCCGGCGTCCTCGCCCGTGTCTTCGCCGGCGACGAGCTGCCGCAGTCGCCGGACCGTCGCCTGGTCGAGGCCGGTCAGCTGCACGATGTCCTTCACCGTCAGTTTCTCCGCTACGAGGCGCTCGATCGCGGCCGCCGTCGCGGCCTCGGCATCTGCGATCGCCTGCTCGGCTTGGGCTCGCTCCTCCCAGGCGACCTCGACGTCGACCGACGCCTCGTCGATGCGCTGCTCCCGCGCCACTTGGTCTGGGTCAAGCCGGAGCCGGCGCTCCCGCGCCGCCTTCAACCGCGCGTCCCGAGCCCGATCCCGACCTGACTGTGCCTGTGCCGCCTTCCCCATCGGGGACCACCTCTTCCTGATCGTCACGTCACGGAAATCCACCGCGACCCTTCACACCTCAAGAAGCAACCCCGCCCGCTCCGGATCGGACACCTCACGACCCGTGAATTTCGCACTCCACCGAGCCAATCCACTCACCCGACTTTGAACCTCACCAGATCCCTCGGACCCCATGCACTGAAGGAACTCGGTGCCAGGTAGGTGTCCGATCCGCGCCCGCCGCCGTTGCTTCTGGGAGACGTGATGGGTGTGCACAAGCTGACCTCGGGCGACGGGTACACGTACCTGACCCGCCAGGTCGCCGTGCACGATGCGACCGACCGCGGGCACGCCGGACTGGCCGACTACTATGCCGAGAAGGGCGAATCACCGGGCCGCTGGTTCGGGTCCGGGCTCGGCGCGCTCGACCTCGAGGTGGGCTCGCAGGTCACCGAGACCCACATGCGGAACCTGTTCGGCGAGGGCCGCCATCCGGATGCGGAGCGGCTGGAGAACGCCGCTCTCGACGCCGGGAAGAGCGTCGAGCAGGCCAAGAAGACCTCCCAGTTGGGTCGGGTGTTCGCCCGCTACCTGGGCAACCAGCCCGAGTTCATCCAAGAAACCGCCAAGCGCTACATCGCCTACAACCTGGCCCACGGTGAGCACTGGAAGACCCCGGTGCCAGCCGAGATACGGGCCGCGATCCGCACCGAACTGGGCAACGAGCACTTCCTGCGCGAGCACGGACGCGCTCCGATCGACGACCGCGAGCGCGGCTCGTTCATGGCCAAGGCCACCCGTCAGCAGACCACCGCTGTGGCCGGCTACGACCTCACCTTCGCCCCGGTGAAGTCCGTCTCCACCCTGTGGGCGCTGGCCGACCGGGAGGTCGCCAAGGAGATCGAGGCCGCCCACCACGCGGCCGTCGAGGCCACGCTGTCGTGGCTGGAGAAGGAGGTGCTGTTCACGCGCCGCGGCCGCGGCGGTATCCAGCAGGTCAAGGCCAAGGGGCTGATCGCGGGGATGTTCACCCACCGCGACGCCCGTTCTTCCGACCCGCACCTGCACACCCATGTCGCGGTGAGCAACAAGGTTCAAGACGAGACCGGCCGCTGGCTTGCCGTCGACGGACGGGTTCTGTTCAAGGCCAACGTCACCCTCGCGGAGATGTACAACACCCTCATCGAGTCCGAGCTCATCGCCCGGCTCGGGGTTCGGTTCGAGAACCGCCGCAGCGGGCTGGCCAAGGGCGTCGCCAGGCGTCCCGTACGCGAAATCGTCGGGGTGGACGAGCGGCTGGCCAAGACCTGGTCCAAGCGCGACGCCCTGATCGAGGCCCGTCGACGGGAACTCGCCGCCGCCTTCCAGACCGAGCACGGTCGCCCTCCGACCGAAGGCGAGGCCGTCACAATCAAAGAGCAGGCGTGGGAGCAGACCCGGCAGTCCAAGCACGCGCCGCGCGCAGAGGCCGACCAGCGGACGGCATGGCTGGGCGAGGCCGTCGACATCATCGGCAGCGAGCAGGCCGTCCGCGACATGGTCGAGGACTGCCTCGGACACCGCGCCGACGCCCAAGACGTCACCGACGAGTGGGTCGCCGAGACCGCCCAGCAGGTCGTCGAACGGGTCGCCGAAGACCGTGCGACCTGGCAGATCTGGCACCTGCGGGCCGAGGCCCAGCGCCAGGCCCGCGCCCACGGCATCAGGCCGACCGAGCTCGACGCCGCCGTCGACCGGGTCGTGGCCACCGCGATCGGCGAACACTCCGTCGCCTTCAACGACCCCGACCCGCTCACCCACGCGCGCACCGCGGCCCAGCTTCCTGACGGGCGGAGCGTGACGATCCCGGCTCCCCTCCAGCGGACCGAGCGGACCGAGCGGGGCGCACAGGGTGAGGAGGTGGTCAGCGTCTACAGCCTCGCCGGCGCCCGCCTCTACACCTCCCAGGCGGTCGTCGACGCCGAACGGCGCATCGTCGAGTCCGCCCGACGCACCGGCGGCCGCACCATCAGCGAGGTCCGCGTCGGCATCGCGATCGCCGAAGCCGCCGCCAACGGCGACACGACAG